>CAYXGP010000456.1:891-3723 GCA_964464515.1 uncultured Enterobacterales bacterium | reverse complement strand
GCCCATGGCCGCCGCTGACGAATCCGCCGCCGGGGGTTCTTACGACGACATCAATGTTCGGCAGCTCCGAAACGCCCTGGAGAGGGCGATGATTCTTCAGCCCTCTGGAGATATCTGCGAAGTACACCTCGGTCTGGAGCTGTTGGGCGCGGCACACTCTGTCGCACCCGTTCCTGCAGAATCGCTGCCTTCGTGGAGCGACAACGAGCGCCGATACCTGGAGGCGCTGCTCGCCCGAACCGACGGGAAGCTCTACGGCGCGGACGGTGCCGCGGCGCTCGCCGGCCTGAAGCCGACGACGCTCCGCAGCAAACTCGTCCGACACGGGCTTCGCTGACCAGGGCTCAGGCTGGGCATCGACCCGAAGGGAACCGAACTGGAGCGCTCAGAGGGCGTTTGGAAACTTCGCTGCGCATCGTACAACCGCCCTCTTCGCCAGACCTCTTGGGGGGCGAAGCCCCCGTGGACCGCGCGGGCGACCCGCGGAGCGGGCCACTGAGAGGGCGAAGAAAGTCCGCTTGCGGACTTTCCAAGCGCCGTCTCAGGAGGCGCATGCCGAGGCTCCGACCGTTGATGTAGATAGCATCGACACACGATTGGACTCAATGCGATCGATGGCCTGGTGGGCCCGCTCGACCAGGCGGCCTTGCATCCGGTCCAGCAGGCCTGTACCCGCCATCATGTCCCGCACCGGGCCGCGGACACCGGCCATCCACAGCGTGATGTCTCTGGCGTGGAGAGACGCCTCCAGCTCACCCAACGATGCCACGGCAGAGCTGTCGATGCTCCCGATGCCCTTGGCGTCCAGCACGACGTGTCGCACCGGCTGGGGCGCTTCGTCGATCAGCCGCTCGACGGTCTGGCCCAGGAAGAGGCTGTTTGCGAAGAACAGAGGAGCGTCGATGCGCAGCGCGACGATTCCCCGATGCTGCGCGGCGTCGGGGTAGCGCTCGATGTTGCGGTAGACGGTGGTTCCCGGCAGGCGGCCCAGCACGGCGACGTGAGGGGTCGCGTTCTTCCAGATGAACCAGGCCACGCTCGCGCCGACGCCCACCAGAATTCCCGGCTCGATGCCGATGAGGAGGGTGGCCGCGAACGTCACCGCCATCAGGGCCAGATCCGAGCGGCAGGTCTTCCACAGGTGCTTCGCCTCGTGCAGCTCGATCAGGCCCAATACCGCCGACAGGATGATCGCTGCCAGCACGGTCTTGGGCAGGAAGTGGAACAGCGGGGTGAGCACCAGCAGGGTCACCACCACCACGACGCCCGTGATCAGTCCGGCCAGGCCGGTTCGAGCGCCGGCCTGGGCGTTCACCGCTGTGCGCGAGAATCCGCCGGTGACGGGGTAGCCGCCGAACAGACCCGCGGCGACAGCCGCGCCGCCCAGGGCCAGCAGCTCGCGATCGGCGTCCACAGCGTTCCCGCTGCGGCGCGCGTAGCTCCGGGCCACCACGATGCTCTCCATAAAGCCCACCAGCGCGATGGTCAGCGCCGCCGGCAGCAGCGCCAGGATGGTATCGGTGTCGAGCGCGGGCAGCGACGGCGCGGGCAGCCCGGCCGGAACGGCGCCGACGATGGCGATGTCCAGCGACAGACCCCAGGTGGCCAGGGTGCCGCCGGCCACGACCAGCAGGAAGCGGGGCACGCGCGGCGCGACCCTCTTGAGCGCTGCCAGCACTGCCAGCGTGCCCAGGCCGAGCACCACCGCCGTCGCGTTCGCCTCGCCGATGCGCTGCGCCGCCTCCAGCACGATGGTGTGGACGTGGTGCGAGCGGGGGATCGAGACGCCCAGGATGTGTTTGAGCTGCGACAGCCCGATGATCAGGGCCGCCGCCGAGGTGAATCCGGCCAGCACCGGCCGGCTGAGCAGCTTGACCAGCGCGCCGAGGCGGAGCAAGCCCATCGCGATCTGAAGTCCACCGGCCAGGAGCGCCAGCAGCGCCGCAAGCGCGGCGTAGGCGACCGGGTCGTCGCCGGCCAGAGGAGCCACTGCGGTCGCGGTCAGCAGGGAGACCATCGCGACGGGGCCGACGGCCAGCTCGCGGGAGGTGCCCAGCAGGGCGTATACGATCACGGGTACGGTGGCGGCGTAGAGCCCGACCACGGGCTCCAAGCCGGCCAGCAGGGCGTAGGCCATGGCCTGCGGGACCAGCATCACGGCGGTGGTCAGGCCCGCAGAGACGTCTCGGCCAATCAGCGCGCGGTCGGCGCCGCGGAGCTGGCCGATCAGCGGGAACAGGGAGTCGATTCGCATGGGTGCTCCGGTGGAGGTTCACCGGAGGAGAGAGCAAGCGGCGTGCCGGTTCATCGGCCTGGGTGGGGACCACCAAACGGTTCACATCAGTGTCAACTTGAAATAAATCGAACCAGAACTGAAACAGACCTCATTCGCGACTCCCATCCCCTCACGGCTCAGCCCGGCCGCGCAGCTCCGCGAGCTGGCGCGAGAGATCCCAGTGCTCAAGATCGGCGACAGGCTGAGCGATCGCCGCTTCAAGCAGGGCGATGGCAGCGGGAAGATCCGTACGCCAGCGACGCGGACCGAGAGAGGGATAGCCGAGCAGGGTGGCCAGGCGGGCGTAGCCGATGGCGCTGTCGGGTTCGTCCTCGATGAGCTGCCTGAGCACCCGCTCGCCCTCGCGGGGGCGGCTGGCCAGGAACAGGAACTCGCCCAGATCGGCCCGAAAGTTGAGCGTGAAGAGGCCGCCCTCATCGCGGAATTGCTCCAGCACCTCCCGACACAAGCGGGCGCCCGCCCCCCCCCCGGCCCCCGCCCCCCCCCCCCCCCGGGGGGGGAGCCAAACCTAATGCAGGGCCCCCGTGAAAAAGCGC
>CAYXGP010000456.1:0-881 GCA_964464515.1 uncultured Enterobacterales bacterium | reverse complement strand
CCCGGGGCCCCCGCCTGGGGTAATTCCCCCCCGCCCCCCCCACACCTGGGGGGGCCCGCCCCGCGCGGGGGGGGGGGCCTCCACGGCCGCGTTGCGGAGCTCCATAGCGTAGTCCTGGACCCAGTTGAACAGGCACTGGACGCCGTTGAAGACGGTCGAGGCCGCCTCACAGGTGCGCATCTCCGGCCGCAGGCGCCCTCGGATGACCGCCCACACATCCGCCCAGCGAGCGCAGGCGTCGGCCCGCTGCATGGCGTTGGACCGCGCGTAGCCCTCCTGCATCCAGTCATCGAGCATCTCGATCGAAGGCCGGTCCGCACACCATCGCCTCCACAGCTCGCAGGCCGCCAGGCCGAGGAAGTCGTCATCGAAGCGGTCGAGCTGGCCGCGGGAGCGGAGCTCGGCACGCCACACACCCGACAGATCCCAGGCCGAGGTGCGGTCCCCGGCGAGGCGCTCGAAGGGCGGACGAGAGCCGTCGATGCCCAGCTTCTCCAGTCGGGAGCAGATGTCGTCGGTGGACAGCTCCTCGATGCGAGAGGAGGTCCAGAAGCGGCGCGCGAGCTCCGGCTCCCGCTCCTTCATCCGGGCGAACTCCTCTGATCGCTCGAAGATCCGGGTGATGGCGTGGGGTGACATCTTCGGCCCGAGCGCTGGAGGCGCGGGCGGCGTCTCAGGGCGCTCCCCGCGGCGCAGGCAGCATCGCTTGTACTTCTGGCCGCTGCCGCACGGGCAGGGGGCGTTGCGTCCGGTCTTGCCTCTGCGGCGCGCCCGGTTCTTCTTCGTCATTTTGACCTCGCGGCCGGGAGGGAAGTCCCCGGGGTATGGGAGACTCCTGTGACTTCGCTGGTGGGACCGGTGTGGCGCCCCTTCCACCTGAA
>CAYXGP010000455.1:0-3724 GCA_964464515.1 uncultured Enterobacterales bacterium | reverse complement strand
GAACGCCCCTTCTCGGGTCCACGACTCCACGTGTCTACGAACCCACGACCTCGCGCCTCCTCAAACCATGACCCGAAAGTCTGCGCTAACCAATCTCCTCCCCATGAAACGTCCAACGCCCCTGCGGAAACCGTCCGCGACTCTGCGTCCACCACTCCCGCCAGGCCCGAACGTGCGCCATCTGCACGCGGTACGGCCCCTCGGCGTCGAACGCCAGTCGGGCTCCTGCGCCGATCACCAGCTCATCGTACGTCGAGCGTCGAACCAGCGGATCGTCGTGGATCAGGCGGCCGATGAGCAGCCCCGGGTCGTACAGTCGGCCGTGCCGGTACCGTAGCCCGCTGCGGAAGTTTCCGGCGTTGGCCTGCCACCACTCCTTCCAGCGGACCCGAAGCAGGGGCTCCTCCGGGGGCTCGTGGTGGTTCGTCAGCAGCTCGAGCGCGACGTTCGCCACCTGCGTGCGTCGCAGGTCGCGCCCGCCCATCGCGTCGATCAGCCACGGGACGACGCGGGGGTCGCCGAGGAATCCCAGCCCCTGAAGCGCGCCCAGGCCCACGTCGTCGGTGCGCTCAGAGGCGCGGTAGAGCATCAGCAGGTGGCTGGGCCCGCCGTAGCGGCCGATCAGCTCTCCGGCCGCGCGTCCGCTCTCTGTTCGGTCACGACTCAGCCGCTCCGCCTGCGCCGACAGACCGACCCACTCACCGAGCAGAAGGAGCGCGATGGCGGCGTCGTGGCTCTCCCGCTCCCGATCGAGCGCGTCCACGAGCACGTCGACAGCCACCGGATCGCCGATCCTGCCCAGCGCGAGGATCGCCGCGCGCCGCACCGTCACCGGGCTGCTGCCGCTGACGAGCTTCATCAGGACGGGCACCGCCGAGGCCTCGCGCCGCCAGCCCAGCACCTCCGCCGCCGCTGCGACGCCGCGCGGGTGCAGATCCGCCCGCTCGAGGCTCTCGATCAGCCCGTGTACCAGAGCCATGTTGGGGCTGCGCACCAGGGCCCCGATCAGCGCGGCGCTGGCGAGACCAGACGGTCGGATCACCAGCAGGTGCCGCAGCATCACCCCGGCGGCGTCGTAGGATCGGTGCGCAGAGACGAGATCCGAGGCGGCCATGTAGCGGACCAGCGTCGGGTCGGTGACGCGGGAGAGCGCGGCGTCGAGGGTCTGCGCGGCGCTGTCGAGCTTCGTCGCCAGTCCTGCGACGATCCGCGGCTCGCAGGCGGCGATCGCGCGCCGGTGAGCGCCGATACGTCGCTCGGGAAGATCCGCGTCGGCGCGGACGAGCGGTGGACGACCCCGGCGGGCGTTGGTGCGCTCGCGCGCATGGTCGGCGGTGCGCTTGAGGTGCCAGTCCAGCGACGCCAGGGGGACGCCGCAGGCCACGTCCGTGGCTGCCACGCCCGCCGCGAGATCTGCGGCCTTGAACATCGTGCGCGCGCGCTCGGCCGCCTTCGGATCTCCCATCCGCGCCAGTCGGTGGTGGGCCCATGCCTCGCGGAGCGCCAGACCGGCCTCTCGGAACCCGCCCGCCGCCCGCAGGAACATCCGCCGCGCCGCGGTGGTCTCCCCCTCGGTCTGCAGCCGCTCACCCTCCCGGATGTCCAGTCTCAGCAGCGACTCGGTGTCCCCGGCCGCCTCGGCGTGGGCGCGGGCCGCGGCGTACTCGGCGCGGGGATCGCTCCCCAGGGCCCGCTGAAGGTCTCCTGCGATCAGCGCCAGCTCCGCCCGCAGGCGGGGGTCTCCCAGGCGCTCGGCGACGGGACGGGCCTGGCCCAGGCTCTGCGCGCAGGCTGCTGTGTCTCCCTCCAGCCGCTGACGCTCGGCGGCCACCGTGAGCGCGCGGACCCGAACGCGCGCCTGCACCCGCAGATCACGCGTCATCGGGGTCGCGGTGCGGGTCAGCACCTCCGCGAGCAGCTCCTCGGCCCACGGCTCCTGCCGGCGGGTAGCCAGGCGCGCTGCGGCCAGGAGGGCGCGACATCCAACCAGATCGGTGCGGCCCCGGAGGCGACGAAGGCAGGTCTCGGCTCGCTCGTGCTCGCCGCTGTCGATGTCCAGGTCGATGAGCTGCAGCAGCGCCTCCGCGGGCAGCCTGCGGAGCGTGAAGTCAGCGCTGCGCTCCAGCAGGGTCGACAGGGTGGCGTGGGCTGCCGATCGATCGCCGTCGCGGAGGTGGCGCTGCGCGAGGGTCGTGGTGAGGCGCTCCAGCAGACGGGAGCCGGCCAGGCGCCGGACGTCTTCCGCGCCGTCATCGACGAAGCACTCCAGGGCATCTGTCAGCGCGCCGTCGTCGTCATCGATCAGGGCCGAGAGCGCGCGGAGCAGGGGGGGGGCCGCGGGTTGACGCGCAGGAAACGGGCGGGGGAGCCGGAGGTGCCGCAGCGCCTGCGCCAGGGCCGTCCGGGCGCTCGCCGGGTCAGACGTCGTGTGGAGATCCGCCAGGTGGGCCCAGGCGACCGCGAGCCGCGGATCCAGGGCGGTGGAGCGCTCCAGCCGCGCGCGGGCGGCGTCGTGATCTCCGCTGGCTCGAGCGACGTGGGCGAGCGCGAGGTGCAGGGAGGCGGCGCCCGGATCCAGCTCGAGGCGGGTCTGCAGGCGCTCGGTGGGATCGCGGACGTCGCGATCGAGGATGGCGACGGTGGCGTGGAGCCAGCGGTCGAAGCTGCTGTGCAGCGGCTCAAACAGCGCCTCATCTGCATGCCAGCGGCCGAACAGCGGGCGCAGATCGGCGTCGAGCGTGTAGGCCCAGCGATCGTTCGCGCCAGGACCGTCCGCGAACAGGATCACGCCACGCGCGGTGTCGCATGCGGGGGCCAGATCGGTCGCGGAGCGGATACGCAGCACCCCGCGGAACAGCGCCGCGCCGTCCCAGCGCTGGAGGAACGCCTCCAGGCCGACCGGCAGCGGTCCGTCGAGCTGGTCGCGGGCGGTGCTCAGGGTCTCGGACGACGACGCGGCGCCGAACCGGTGGACGTCGCTCCGGTAGCGCTCGACCACCTGGAGCACCGGCTGGAAGGGATCGTAGGAGGGGACGGCGTGGGACATGGGAGCCTCGCGGAGAGCCTCCCTACGGTAGCAGACTTGACGTGGCAAGGGTAGCGGTGAGGACGATTGTTAACGA
The DNA here is from genome assembly GCA_964464515.1 of uncultured Enterobacterales bacterium. Taxonomy (GTDB): domain Bacteria; phylum Myxococcota_A; class UBA796; order UBA796; family UBA2385; genus CAYXGP01. The sequence continues at coordinate 602 of CAYXGP010000455.1, read as the reverse complement.
TCGTCAGGGGTCCACCCGCCAGGAGCCGATCGCGGCGTGAATCGGCGCCGCGTCTTCGATCTCCAGCGTGGCGCCGCCCCAGCGGAGATCGCCCGACAGGGTGGGGATCACCTCGATGGGGAGGCGGAAGAACCCTCCTGTCCCCTGGGAGGGGATCTGGAGGACCAGTCGATCGACGGTGATCTCCCAGCTGGGATCGCCCGCACCGGAGCGGCTGCTGTCGTGCGGCTTCATCAGCCACTCCAGCGCGACTACGTCAGAGACCTCAGGCGGGAAGCGCCACCGACGGATCTTGCCGACGACGCACCTGCCCAGCTCGGAGTCCCCGGTCGAGTTCTGGTCGATCTCGACGGAGGTGACCTTTCCGCCCGAGATGAACACCGCCGCCACGACGCGACCGCTCAGCCTGGGGTTGGCCCTGCTCAGCTTCTCGTAGCAGTACTTGATCTGCCCGTTCTTGGCGCGGAGTACGCCGCGCACCCCATCGTCCAGGTTCCGGGTCTGAAGCGTGGCCGAGCCCCGCGCGGAGGAGCTCACCGATCGGGGCGGCGGGGGACCGCGCAGCGGCTCCAGCGACTCTGGATCCACGATGAGACCTGCCC
>CAYXGP010000454.1:0-3759 GCA_964464515.1 uncultured Enterobacterales bacterium | reverse complement strand
GCAGGAATGACGTCAGATAGCCGGTTATCAGTCAGATTGACTGATAGAGCTCCCCACCGTCGATCCCCACCTGCCTCCCGAGGCCGCCTACCTGGGCAGCGCCACCCTCGCCCACACCTTCGCGGCCAGCGAGCTCACCCACCCCTTTGTCTCCCTCAACGACCAGCTGACCACCATTGACCGCATCGGTCGGCCGTGGCGACATCCGGGCGGCCGCCTGCGGATCTGGCCCATCTTGTCGGGCCACCCGCCACAGTGGGCCTTCTTTCACCTGTACCGACGCCGGCTCACCGCACCCCGCAAGCGCCCGCCGGTTCGCGCCCACCACTACCAGGAAGGGGTCACCATGGCCTTCCTGGTCGACTTCATGGACGGAGACACAGTGGCGGCACGGGTGTATGTGGAGTCGTCGAGCACGGGCCATCCGGCGGGCTTCTTTCCGCCAGAGCTCCTCGACGAGCGGGGGGTCGACCTCGCTGTGGTGAGCATGGACGTGGCCAACCGGGAGATGGCATCCGGCGACTCGGTGCTGCGCCTGCTGCAGCCCACACATGTCGTCTTCACTCACTACGAAGACTTCTTCCGCGACAAGGACACGGCCCCTCGGGAGATCGTGAAGGTCGATCTGCCCCAGACCCGAGACTTCTTCACAAGCACCTCCGAGCGCACCTACTGGATCCCCGCCTGGAACACCCACCTCGAGCTGTGAGCCCTCACCCCTCCTCAGGGGACTCCGGCGAGCCCTCGGGCGCCGCTGAGGTGGGGACCGCCGGCGCGAACCACAGCAGCTCGTCGACCAGCCTCACGGGAGCCAGCTTCTCGATGCCATAGGCCACCGGACGCTTGCGGGTGATGCGCGCTGTGCCGAAGAGCACATCCCAGAAGAACAGCAGGTTGCCGTAGTTGCCCTTGTAGTGGGTGGCCTCGTCGGACTCATGCAGGCCGTGATGGGCCGCGTGGGTGGCCGGCGTGGAGATGAGGCGCTCGACCAGCCACATCAGGCGCGGAAGGCGTTCGTAGAGGGGCGCATCCCAGGGGACGCTGCTGTGGGCCCCGATGATGACGGTCATCTTGAGGATGATGTACAGGCCGTAGACCGCACCAAAGCCCCAATAGACCAGGATGGCGGACAGCCACAGGCCTGGCATCAGCGCGTAGTAGACGACATGGTTTCGGTAGACCACGCGCACCGACAGGTAGTGCCCCGAGTGGTGGGCACGGTGCAGGGGGTAGAGCCAGGAGCTGTGGGACAGCCGGTGCCACCAGTACTGGGTGAGGTCATCGGCGAGCAGCAGGATCCCAAACATGGCCGGGCCCGACATCCCCGCGAGCCAGCCCTCTGAGTCGGACACGAGCGTCTCTGCGACAGCGGGCGCCGCCGCGTAGATGAGCGGCAGCACCACCAGCGGCAGCACCAGGGTGGTGGCGGCGTCGATGAAGGCGTCGCGCCGGGTGGCGGTGTCGCGGTGCCAGAAGCCACCGCAGATCAGCTCCATCAGCGCAAAGGCGAGCCAGATCCCCAGGGTCATCAGCTTGGCGGTCTGGAAGTCCACGGGAGGCGATCCGGGCGACAGGGACGCTGACACCGCGTCTTCGCTGGGCGTTGTGGTCTACCGGAGCCCTGGACCAACGTCAATGCCGGCGGAGCTCTCGCTCAGCGCCCGCGTCTGCCGGCATCCACCCCGGCAAGGGTCGCCCCCACCACGGCCAGGCGCAGGCTGGGCACGCTCTGATCGAGCTCTTCGGTGGAGAGTACCGCCAGCCCCAGGCCGCCGCAGTCAGGGGTGCCCGGCCGCCCCCTGGTCGACGCCACCCACGCTGCCACCGCAGCGCGCACATCCGGCGGTACAAGCAGCACAGGTGAACCTTCACTGCCCCGGATGGCCTGCGTCAGCTCCGCCTGAAGCCTGGATCTGACTCTGGACCTGGCCCGGCGTCCTCCAGCTCGGTCCCGCAAGTGGCCCTCGCGGACCGCCTCGGTCACAGGCCCAAACCAGCTCAGGGCGCTGGGATGAAGCTCGATGAGCTCGAGCTTGCCAGTACTCTCTGACAGCGCAGCACAGATGGACCGGCCAAGCCGCTGACGCACCGCCCGCAGCAGTTCCGCGCTGCACAGGCCCTCATGCACCCCCAGCACAAGGGTCTCGAAGATCGCTTCGCGGTCGCGGATGGAGATCTGCTCACGGACCAGCTGCTGCAGGAGCTCACAGATCTGTGAGCGGCTCAGCCAGTGTGCCCGCTCCAGCCGCATGAGCTCGGCGTGAAGGGCTGGAGCGTGCGCGCGCAAGGTGGACAGCGCATGCTCCACCGCCGTGAGGTCGACAAAGACGGGCAGTGCCGAGGCGACTGTCTCCTGCAACAGGGTGGTGACCACTGTGGCCTGATCGACCACGAGGTAGCCCAGCCCCTCCGCCAGCTGTCGATCCCCGCTCGGTAGCCAGCAGGCCGGCAGACCAAAGGCGGGCTCGATGGTGCGGCCCACACCCGGCCGGCGAGCCAGCTCCTTCCCCGGATCGGCCTGCCCTGGATTGATGGCCATGATCTCCGCCTCGCTGCAGCCAAGCTCGATGGAACACAAGGGCGCGCCATCAACGACCAGCTCGATGAAGCCCGGCGACTTGGACGGGAGGCTGACAAGCTCGATGTCGGGCAGGACAACCCCAAGCTCATCCTTGAAGTGCCGGGCGATGCGATCCAGGCGGGTTCCGCGAGCGAGACCACCCCCCAGGTGGAGGCCGGTCACCAGATCCGGGTTGGCTCCCAGCCGAAGCTGCGCCCCTTGAATGGCCGCTTGCTGCGCATCGGTGGCCGGGCCGGCTGGCGGGCAGTCGGACACTGGGGTGCTCGGGCCCTGGCCAGCGGGCACGGGCTGGCCCAGAGCCGCGCACAGCTGGGCCAGTCTCGCGGCATCGTCGACGTCTGGATCAGCGAGGATGTCGATCCAGGGGTTGCTGGCCGCAAGCCCATCGTGCTCGCGAAGATGGGTCTGAAGCACGCGCAGGATCGCCGCGCGATGACCCATGCCCGGCTTGAGCACGGGCGCAGCCGCCGACGCAGGCGACTCCGCTGACTCCCCAAGCTCCGCTGACTCCCCCAGCTCCGCTGACTCCCCCAAGCCCCGGACCGCGCTGGAAAGCCGACTCCACAGCGACGGCCCCTCCGGCTCGGCGTCGGCGCTCGATGACGGGCGCATTGTCGGGTCGATCAGCTCGGCGAGGGCATCGAATCCGAGGGCTTCATGCCAGTGCCGACAGACCACGGACACAAGCGCGGTCTCGATGAGCTCCGCAGGGGTGTCGACCTGCGCACCCAGGGCTTCTGCCTCGGCCCGCCTGGACGCGGGGATCCAGACCGCTGGCCGATGCGTGATGGGGTGGGTGCAGGGCTGTCCGTCGAGCGACGGCTCTGCACCATCGGCCGGGGTCGCCAGACAGTGTCCCATGACGACCGTGCCTTCCGCGACGAGGGCTCCGCGCACCAGCACGCGCCAGTCCTGGCTCCCCATGTGCAGGTTGTCGCGTATGTGAATGGGGGGCATCGTCAGTCTGTGTGCGGCCCTAAAGGCCCGCCGACGCGCTCGGATGCACGTGATCAGATTTCCGTCTCTGCCGTCGTCGGCCAGTGGCACAAGCTCAAGACCGAGCTGCACCGCAAAGACCGCCGGCAGCGCGTCGATGGAAGGATCTGGACCGGTCATCTGCCTCACCCCGTCTTATTCATGAGTGCTTGAGGAACCCATCTTCGCCTAGCTGGGAAGCT
>CAYXGP010000453.1:0-3776 GCA_964464515.1 uncultured Enterobacterales bacterium | reverse complement strand
TCTGCACGGCTACACGAACCACGAGCTGTCGTCTCTGCCTCGACCTGGTGGCAAGAGCGGTCCGTCGCGGATCGTGGTCCGCAGGATCGTGGAACCGTGGTCGCGTGGATCGTGGGACCGTGGAGACGCGGATCGTGAGTCCGTGGACTCGCGAGGTCGTGGCTCCGATTGAACGTGGAGTCGTGAAAGCGAGGAGGCGACCGGTCTCGCGTGCCCACGGCAAGACGGACCCGCGGAAACGCGGCTTCGCGGAACCACGGACCCACGTCTCCACGATCCCGCGGTCCGTCCCTCCGTTCAAACTGACGACGCAGCCACCAGCGCCGCCTGCATCCGCGCGGCGCTCTCGAACCGCTCATCCGGATCGATCCGCACCGCCCGATCGATCACCGCCGCAACTTCCGGGGTCAGCCGGTGCGTCATCTGTGCCACGGGGGGCATCTCCTCTGCCGATCGCCGGTAGGCCATCGCCAGATCTCCGCTCTCCGCGAACGGCAACCTGCCCGCGACGCTCTCGTACATCAGCAGCCCCATCGCGTACAGATCTGCGCGGTGATCGACCTCCCCTTCATCGAAGCTCTCCGGCGGCAGGTAGCGCACCGTGCCCATGATCTGCCCCGGCTGGGTGGCCTGTCGGATCGGGATGGCGATACCGAAGTCGATCAGGTGCGCCCGCCCGTCGCAGATCAGCACGTTCTCCGGCTTGAGATCGCGGTGCCGCAGCCCCGCCGCGTGGACGGCCTCCAGCGCGTCGAGCAGATCGATCGTCAGCCGACACAGCTCTGGTTGGGAGAGCGGTCCCCCGCTGCTGAGCCGCGCCAGGAGGGTCTCGCCGCGCAGTCGCTCCATCGCGATGAAGAGCATCCCGGAGTCGGTGTGTCCGAAGTCGTGCACGCGCACGATCTGTGGGTGGTCCAGCGTGCTGCAGATCCGCGCCTCGGTGTAGAACTGCTGGACAGCCAGCAGATCGACGCTGCGATCGGCGTGCAGCAGCTTGATCACGAGGTCTCCCCCGCCCTGGCGATCGGTGGCGACGTGCACCGAGCCGAACCCGCCCTGCCCCAGCTTCTCCCCGATGACGTACCGCCCCCGGATCTCGCTCGGGATCTCTGCGACCGCAGGCGAGCCCACCGTGAGCAGCGGCGCGGTGTGGTGAAAGACCAGCACCTTTCCGCTGCTGCCAGGCAGATCCGGTCCGTCGAGCAGCGAATATTCCTCGGCGGGCCGCGCCAGGCATGCGGCGATCTCCGGCGTGTCGAGATCGGCCTGCGAGATGGCGACGTGTCCCGGCAGTGACGCCCGCAGCAGCGCGATGGCGCGATCGACGGCCGGACCCATCGGCGCCCCCAGCGGGCCCGTGCGAATCACCGGTCCGTAGGCCAGCACGCAGCACAGATCGCGCTGCCCGCAGATACGCCCGGCGGCATGCAGAGCCTGCCCTGCGGTCGGCCACGCAGCGATCAGCAGCCGCTCGTCGCGGTTCAGGCTCACAGGACCCAGGCCGTCGAGGATGGAGTGCACCGGCTCGAGCAGCCCCACGTGAAACGCCTCTGCCACCAGCAGCCCCTGCGGCTCCAGCGCGAGGGTCGGGACCATCCCCGCGTCTTCCAGCAGACGGCGCGCCAGCGGGCGGGTGAGGAGTCGGCCGGCGGTCAGCACATGGGGCGGCGGGAGTCGGCGCTCCAGCACCACCTCCACCGGCGCGTCGAAGGCCGAGCGCACGTCGATCCCCACCGGACCTGCGGAGACCATCACCCGCTCCGGCTGCACGCCGTTCGGCCCCACCACCAGGGTGAGCGCGCGGGGCCCCTCACCTGGCTCCACCGACATCACCACCCGATCCAGGCGGTCGCGCCGCCGCACGAACACGACGCCCGGCGACAGGTCGAGCGCCCAGCGGATCTCCCCCGCCGCGGGGAGCACTGCGCGCGCGATGATGTGGGGAGTGCGGGCGGGGCTCCCCATGCAGCGGACGGGGCGCTCCAGATCGCGCAGGGCGGGTCGGAAGGTCACCGAGATCGCCGTGGGGTCACCCGGGCCATAGCGGATGTCGCAGCTCGGGCAGTGGAGACGGGTGTCGGCTGGTGGAGGCGTCTCCATGAGGGCGGGCCCCCCCCGGCAGGACGGACACAGCAGCTCCCATCGAAGCTGCAGCAGCTCTGCGGCGACCCCGCGCAGGAACCCATCAAGCACGCCGTCGACGGGCAGGCCCCACTGCGCCGCCAGCGCGAGGGGCGCGAGGCGACCGAGGTCTTCGCGGGGGGTGCTGGCGAGCAGCTCCGACAGTGGGCGCGCGACCTCGGCGGGCTGAAGCGCCGCGACCTGCTGGACGAGCGCCGCCCGCTTCCCTCCCCGAGTGGGTCCGGGCAGCAGGGGCAGTCCCCGGCCCGGCTGGGTGAGAGCAGCCAGGTAGCGGTCGATGCCGCGTCGGAGCGCGCGCGCCGTGAGCTGCGTCAACGCCCAGATCAGCGGATACAGGAGCGAGCTTCGCGGCCAGGTCTCGACGACGTACCGCAGGGCGGTACCTCCCCCATCCTCGTCGAGCCTCAGGGTGACGCGGGTATGCTCCGCAGGACCGTCGCGGTAGACGCGGTCGATCTGGTAGTGGGACGGCGCGGTGAAGTCGAACCGCTGCTCCGTGAGCTGCACCCGCAGGCCGTACTGGCGGATCCACGCCTCACGGACGACGCCCTCCGGGCCCGGGCGATCGGTGAAGTGGTAGTCCAGCCCGACCAGCCGGTTGAACCGATCGGTGTCGGAGAGCGCCGCCCACACCCGCTCGATGGCCGCCGGGGAGTGGCGTGTGATCGTCAGGCGAGCCGGTCGGCCGCCGGGAACCGCCACCCGTCACTCTCCGAACAGTCGGGGGACGTCGGGCAGGCTCGCCCAGGGCAGGGGCGGGATGGGCGCGCCCCGCGCCTCCAGGAGCTCCTGCAGCAGCCACGCCACCCGCGGCGAGAAGACCTCCTGCGGACAGTGCAGGAAGAAGTAGACCTCCTTGCCCATCTCCAGCCAGTGGTGGATCATCTCGGCCCACAGCGTCAGGGCGGCGCGGTTGCGCTCGACGTCGGGATGCGAGATGTAGCGGACCATCGCGATGGGGCCGGGCGCCCCCACGTAGGCCGGCAGCTTCGGCTTGCGGTTCTTCCCGAGCGCCTGGGGATCTTCGCCGGCCGCGTAAACCGGGCGGGTGTCGAGCATCACGCGGCCCAGATCGAGGGCCTCCAGCAGGGAGTCGATCCGGCTGCAGTCGGGCTCCTCGTACCAGTCGTCGTGGCGCAGCTCCACCAGCAGGGGGTGACCCGCCGCGCCGCGCCGATAGTCGTTGAGGAGACGCGCCAGGCCGTGCCCCGCGCTGGGGCCCGAGCGCGGGGGAAGCTGCAGGAACAGCGGCCCGAGGCGCTCTCCCAGGCCCTCCCGCATGTGCGCGAGGAATCCCAGCAGGGCCTGACCCTGCGCGTTCAGCTGGCCCTTGTGGCTGATGTCTTTCGGCACCTTGGGGCAGAACCGGAACGAACGCGGGGTCTGCTCTGCCCAGCGCCGCAGCCGCCCCACGGGAGGCACCGAGTAGAAGAACGTGTTGCCCTCCACCGAGGGCAGGCGCTCGGCGTAGCGCGCCAACATCTGCGCAGAGGGGGTGTCGGGCGGCAGAAAGCCCCCGACCCAGCCGCGGAACCCCCAGACAGCACAGCCCAGTCGAAAGCGAAGCGTGGACATGCCCGCTCCCTATCGCGCCAACCACGCCAGAAGAAGAAACGCCCACACCTTGCGGTGTG
>CAYXGP010000452.1:0-3795 GCA_964464515.1 uncultured Enterobacterales bacterium | reverse complement strand
AGCTTCGTGCCGCGGCATGATTGTGAGGCCTCAGAATCATGATCCGGCGTTTAGGTGCGACGTGATCTCAAGCGGCGTGGAGATTAGGCCGTGACTCTCGCCCAGCTCACGATCGGGCGTGGGGCACTTCGTCAACTGCACGAGTAGCAGACCTCGGAGCCCGATGACGTCGCTCCCCCACAGAACCGGCAACGCGAGAGCCGCGTCGGGCCAGAGCCCGGGCCTCCCCCCGTCAGACACCGATGCGGCCGTCCACCTTCGATCTCCTGTCCGCAGCGAACGCAGGTGTGGGACTTGTTCGCGCGACCGGGCTCGCCTGGCCTCGGGGGACTGGTCCGATTTGGGCAGCTTGAGAGGTGGCGGCGATGCGCAGTCCTAGAGAAGACCTCTCCGCATGCCTCACAGGTGACTTGCCGCTCGGTGCAGCGCTCTTCGCGATGCTCCGCCAAGAGGTCCTTGTTGACCTTGCGGTGGCAGTCCGGGCAGGTGCTCCACTGGGACGGACACTCACTCTCATGGTCGGCGACCAGATGTCGCCTCTTCTTCTTCTTGCAGTATCTGCACTTCGTGAATCGCTTCTTGCAGAACTTCCGCATGTGATAGGCGATCTGCGAGACGCCAATCAAGTCCTGACACCACCCGCAGTGCACCCGGTAGAGCTTTGGAGCGTTTGGCTTGTCATCGCCCTCACAGCGATACCGGACGTGCCTCTTGATGGTCCGCCGCCGTTCCTGTGCGCCGCAATAGGCGCAGACCACCGGGACGTTCGGAAACGACTTCCTCTGTTGACCGCTACGCCCCGTCATCGTCCAGACTCAACTCTAGCCTGTGGTGGTCGGGTCTCAGCGCGCGTCCAGCGCGCCCTCGCAAACAGGAGGCGGAGCATCGCCCAACCGCCGGTTGCCGCTTCGCCCTCCGGTCGCACCGACGACGGGGGCGGACACCGCCCTACTCTTCACTTCGTTCCAGAGCAGGGCGAGTCCGGGGGCCTGAGAGCCGCGCCCTGCGGGACACGCGCCGTTCGGCGCGCGTCGGGAGCCCTTTTTCGTTGGGCGAAACTCCGCCGCGCAGATCTAGGGTTCCCGGCGTCGCCCGTCCGGGGCGCCGCCCGAGATCCAAGCCGCTTCGCAACGACGGCCCCGGAGGCAAGCGTATCGAGTGGTCGTGGGCGACCGCTACCGGAGGACCCGTCGCAGCGGAGGCTGCCAAGCCGTTGACGGGGGCTCGAGCTCAGTGTGCCGCGCGAGCTCATCTACCTCCATCAGCAGCAAGCACTGCGGTGTGGTTGCGTTGCACTCTGGAAGAGACGGGTACTCCACCCCGGCCACGCAGACTTCCTCGCTCCGAAGGTCCGGAGGCCGGACGAAGAGGACACCCGGGTCAGCATGGGCGAGCCCGAAAGGCTGGAGCGGCTGCTGCGGAGTCGTGTAGGCGTCGCCGTCGCACTCGGCCGACTCGTAGTACAGCGGTGAAGGCGGAAACGAGTCGCGCACACGGCCGGTTTCCGGATCCAGGAACCAGATGTACCCTCCATCGAAGATGAACAGGTCGTCCCGATCGAGGCTGGTTCCTGCGGCGTCGACGAATGTCCACCGGCTGGTACCCGGAGTGCCGGGGGCACCCGAAGGCCCTTGGGGTCCAGGGGAACCCGCTGCACCAGCGTCGCCCGCGGCACCCGGCGCGCCCGTCCCATCCGCTGGGCAGCCGCCGGCCGCAAACACGAGTCCCGACGCAACGACCAGGGTGAGGAACTTGATTCGTCTCTCCATGAGTACCTCTCCGTCCTGTTCCGGGGTGGCGTCCGCTTCGATGGCTTCGAGCCCACCCTCACGGGGCGCAGAGGGCGACTGGTGCGGGTGGCATCTCGCCGGGTTCGTTGCCGACGTCGCACGCGTCCGGAGGCTGGTTCGCCGTCGCACAGGTGCCGGTGCCCTGGATTCCGTAGTAGCCGTGGCCCCAGCAGAGAACCTGTCCGGTAGCGAGCGTGGCGCACGTGTTGGTGTCGCCAGCCGAGACGTGGATCGCGGTACCCCCGAGCGGTACATCGCCAGAGGGGAGCGTCGCGTAGTAGGCCCCAGGCGTCTGGTTGTCGCCGATGGGGTTGGTGTGGCCGTAGCCGAGCTGCCCGTACTGATTGTTGCCCCAGCAGCGCACCCCTCCGACATTGGTGACCACGCACGCGTGGGCCGCGCCCACGCTGACCTGGGCCGCCGTGACTCCTCCGAGATCGATGGCTCCACCCGATGGGGCGGCGGACCACCACGCACCCGGGGTCTCGTCGTCCCCGATGGTCTCGGTGGTGCCGTAGCCGAGTTGGCCGGCGCTGTTCGTCCCCCAGCAACGCACCGTGTCGTCGCTGAAGCGGGCGCAGTGGAAGAACTGGCCTCCGTCGAACTCGACCACGGTCCCGGGGCCGAGGTCCAGGTCGCCCCCGAAGGGCAGGGTGGCGTAGTAGTCCGCAGGAGGGGCCATACCCCCGAGCGAGGCGAAGGGATCCGGCTGGACGCCGTAGCCGCAGTTCCACAGGGCGCAGTTCCCCCAACATCGAACCGTTCCGGCAGTCGTTCGGATGCAGGTGTGAGCCCAGCCGGTGGACAGCATGTCGGCGGTCGCGCTCAGCTCGACGTTCGGCGGCGGCATCTCGCCGGGCTCGTCGCCGATGTCGCACAGGCTCGAGTCGCCACCCTGGTTGAGGATGCACTCGGAGTCGTCGTAGAAGTCGCCGTAGCTGAACCCGCCGTCAGCGGGTCCCCAGCAGCGGACGCCGCCGGTGGTCAGAAGAGCGCAGCGATGCCCGGCGCCGTAGCCCTCCATGAGGACGCTTCCGCCGACGTCGACGACACCGGCTCCCGGGAGGGTCGCGTAGTAGTCGCCGGGGGTTTCGTAGTAGCCGACGATGTCGCCGTTCTCGTACCCATCGGAGCCGCCCCCTCCGTTGCCCCAGCTCCGGAGTGAGCCGTCCGCGAGGCGGACGCCGTACATATTCGAGCCGATGACGACCTCCTCGATCCCCAAGGTCGTCGCCAAGTCGACCGAGCCGTCGGTGCCGAGTTCACTCGCGTACCAGGCATAGGGAGCCTCATCGTCGCCCAGCCACTGCGTCGCGGTCGTCGAGCCGACTCCATAGGACTGGCGCGCCGCGTTTCCCCAGCACCGCAGGCCACCATCGACCATCCGGGCGCAGACGTGGCCGCTGATGCCGACCGTCACGTCCAGGGCAGGGCAGTCGGTCGTGTAGGCGACATCGTCATCCGCGGAGTCGTCGTCGTCGTCTCCTGAGTCGTCGTCATCCGCGGAGTCGTCGTCGTCCGAAGAGTCGTCGTCGTCACTTCCGGATTCGCGGCGAATGTCCGGGCAAGCAGGCAACGCCAGCAGCGCAACGAGCAGAACCGGAAGCACGCTCCTGAGCTGGTGCTGGGCGCCGCAATCACGGCTGCCGGGATGTCGGAGTCTCATGCGGAGCCCGAGCATCGCGGTGACGGTCGGGTCCATCGACGAAGGTGCATGTTCGCCCTCGATCTCCCTGTGGTGGTCTCGGCCACGTTCAACTCCAGCACAAGCACTTGTCCGGTTCGGGAGACTACTCGGCGCGCGTCCTGCGCGCCCTCGCATCGAGCTTCTTGGCGGAGCATCGCCCAACCCGCGTGCATACGCTTCGCCCTACGCGGCGCGGGACGACTTGGGCGGACACCGGCAAAAGGTTCGCTGTCGTCGCTTCGCTCCTCGGCTCCACCTTTGGCCGGTCCGAGCCCAAGTGGGCGCTTGGTGCGGGGCGTGGGGCGGGCCGGGGCCCGG
>CAYXGP010000451.1:0-3833 GCA_964464515.1 uncultured Enterobacterales bacterium | reverse complement strand
ACCGATCCTCTTGGCGTCCGCGGGCCTCGCCCAGTCGGTCGACCCGGACTGCGCCGCGCCCGCGTCGATCGCGCCGGGCGACGTGCGCTGCCCGCTGGTGGAGCGGGTGGCGCGAGCGAGGGAGCTGTGATACCGGCTGAGATCCTCCATAAAGGAATGTATCTGCGTTATCTATCCTGGGTAGTTAAATTGGGTGATGGTGGCCCCGGAACCGGAATTTCGTATGCTCGGCCTACTATAAACTCCGACCGTAGATGAGATAGGCCGCCCCCTGGGAGGGGTCGGGATCGCTAACATAGCCGGACCCCACGAGAAAATCGTCTCGACCGTCGGCGTCCACGTCTCCCGCTCCCGCTACGAGCCCGACTTGGTCTCCGTCTTCCTCCCCGGTGAACTTTACATCGGCCTCGGACAGGCTCATGGTGCCCTGGACCGGTCCGAGGATAAGGTAGACCGCTCCTGATTTGTTGGATGAGTAGCTCTCGTTCGTGGCGCTCACGAGCAGGTCGGGCCTGCCGTCGCCGTTGAAGTCGCCTGCTCCAGCGACGTATGAGCCTGCTTCGTCATCCTTTGACTCCCCGATGAGCGCTGCGTCTGCTGTGGAGGAGAGGTCCTGGGTGCCTGTGACCGGGGACAGCACGACATAGGCTCCTCCACTGTTCGTAGAGTACTTTGCACCCAGGATCAGATCGGGCCTTCCGTCATCATCGAGATCACCCGCCCCGGCGACCCAGCCCCGTATCGCGCCTGCGTCGGCGCCGATGAGCGTCGCGTCGGCATCAGACTGTGCGATCTCACCGCTCACCGGCGCCAGCAGCACATGGGCGCGCCCTCCCCCTCTTGCGCCCACGAGCAGATCGGCGAGACCGTCACCGTTCAGATCTCCCGGGCCGGCGACTGTTGCTCCGACGTCTTGCGTGGTCCCCTCTCCATACAGCATCGCTTCTGCGCTCCCGATGGAAGCGGTCCCGCTGACGGGCCCCAAGACGAGATAAGCCGCTCCATCATCGTCATCTGTGGAGTCAAACTCGCCAAAGACAGCTCCCACCAGAACGTCGTCGAAGCCATCTCCGTTTGTGTCCCCCACCCCCGCGACCTCGTTTCCAGCCCAATCTCCGGACCGCTCGCCCAACCGCAAGGCATCAGCGGTTTCCAGGCTGATGGTGTGGCTGATCGGTCCATTGAAGAAGTAGATGCCTCCCGAGTGGTCGGAGGCTGACTCGGGCTGCATGGCGCCGATGGTGAAGTCGGTGAAGCCGTCGTTGTTGAGGTCTCGAACACCTGCGACCGAGAACCCCAGCCACTCCGCGTAGGCCTTTCCTTGCACCTTTGCGTCAGCGTTGGCCAGGCTCCTCCTCCCTGTGACCGGTCCACGGACGATATATGCCGCACCAGGTTGGTCTTCGCCGTTGAACCTCGAACCAATCAACAGGTCTATGTAGCCATCCCCGTCCAGATCTCCACTCCCCACCGACTGCCCCGCCCGATCGCTGTACTCCTCCCCGAGCAGCCGTGCGTCTGCCTGAGAGAAGCTACAGATTCGATCCGCGACTCCATCGCAGTCACCGTCTACGCCGTCCCAGCAGACGTCTTCAGCGCTTGGATTGGTGGCCGGATCGGCGTCGTCGCAGTCATCTCCTCCGCGGGAGTCGTCGTCATGACCGTCGCTGTCTGCGTCGGAGTCGCTCGCACCATCGCAGTCCTGATCCACACCGTCGTACCAGATCTCCTCGGCGTCCGGGTGGATGGCCGGATCGGCGTCGTCGCAGTCTCCTGCGGTCGTGGCGTACCCATCGCCGTCATCGTCAGCACCCACCGGTGGGTTGGCAGTGTCACCCGTCGAGAGGACTGCAGTGTCATCTGTTGAGGAATAGGAGGTATCGGTGCTTACAGGGATAGACTCTGTGTCGGAGGACTCGCCGGATCGGCATGCCAGAAGTCCGCAAGCCAGCAGCCCCACACAGGGAAGGTATCCTCGCGCCTCTGGCATCACTCACTACCGAGATAGAACGCGACCGGGGACATGTCCCGGATTCGAGCGGGTGTCGTCCTGACCTGTCTCCCGAAGACATCAACACTCCGGCCTTCGGTGGCCTGGGATAACATGCCTGTCGTAGCCGAGGATCTCGTCGCAACCAGGAACTCAGCCTGCGTAGTCGCAGAGATCCCTTGATCTTGGTCACACAAGAAACAGTCGTCTGTACCCCTTACGACCATGCTCTCCACGGGGTGCCCAACAGCTGTGAGTTCAGAAGGCTCACGAACCGATGCGAGTCCAATAGACTGCTGGGACAACTGCTGTGGAGCCTCAGGTGTGCCAATGCTCCTCTGCAGTCCCAGCCCCTCTGGAGGCGATCTGCCGCTGAACCCGCTCGAACCCAGCCACTCGGGAGGTGAGCGGCCGCCGAAGCCATCATCAACCAGCTCAATTCCGAGCCCTTCAGGGGGTGATCTGCCACCGAAGCCCTGTTCAGGGACTTGATACCCCAATTTCGCGATCCATACCGCATAATTCTCTTCGCCGGCCTTGTCGATATATGCTCCATCATACGCGACATAGAGTGTAGATTCATCGATGCGTACGATATGGGGGCGACTGCCCACCTGAGGAGAACTTGTGCTGTTGACGTCGGTGATCTTCTTTTCAGCGATGATGTTGTCTTCGGGGTCGAGGATGAAGACTAAAATGGGGGAGAAGTCGTCCCCGAGAGGAGCGGAACCACAAATACTGAGCGCCAGCTCGTCATCAGAGTAGTTTGGACCGCCATCTATAAGCGCCAGTCGCCGAACCGCCAACGCCCTGTACCCCCCGCCCAGGTCGGCCTCTGTGGGCATCAGGTAGGAATACTCTTCAATCCCTGCGGTCACCTTCCCTTCGAGCAGTCGCTTCATCGGCGGGTTGGAACGGAGCTTCCACTCCAAGCCGTAGTAGCTGCCGAAGTAGAACCTGAAAACCGTATTGTCTTTGCAACTATTGAATTGTTCAGGGAGCAGCACTCGATATGCGTGTCTGTCAGAGTCATAGGTTGCTGAACCTCCATTCCCGACGTCGGCAGAGATGTAGGGCCACATGCCTGCCAATCCAACCTGCTCGAGGTCGTCGTCCACGAGGATTACCCTCAAGGTACGGAGGTCTCCTCCTACGGGCGCGACATTGACGCCGATGGCCACTCCGTCGAGTCCTCCACCGTACCCCATCCTCCCGCCAACCATCCGCGGCACGACCCACAAGTCCTGCGTGGTGACACGGTTCAGGTCATCGACCCGGTCATATACCCAGCGGAATTCCCTGCTACTCAGATCCCAACTGAATTTCGCGACTCCGACCCCGGTCTCAATGACCTTGTTCTTCTGATCACTGTCGGGGTCGTCAATCGCTAGGGTTGCCGCGATCCAATGGTATTCACCGTCGAACGTGTACCAGAAATCGGGCATGGAGACATAGGTTACCCCTGCCTTCTCTCCGTCGGCGCTGCTCTGGAAATCGTCAAGATGGATCGAGTTGGTTGTGACCCCTCGTGCCCACTGCAGTCCTCCACCCATAGCGGCCTCGATTTCCGTCTGGCTGAACTGCTTCAACGAGACAGAGTTCCCGACCGAGGCACAAACAATGATCGTGCCATCGTCCATGAGTGGGGATAGGAACAGCCAGGCCCCGGGGTCCCCGTCCCCGGGTTTCCCATCTACTTGCTTTCCGTGGAGGTATGCTTGCCCCTTCAAGTCCAGGGACACGCCACTAACGTCACCCGCCTTGATACCCATCGCCAAAGGTGACCAAGACCCCACCCCCGGCGCACCAGAGAAGCTGACGCCGCCGAGGAGTGGGGTGCGGA
>CAYXGP010000450.1:0-3884 GCA_964464515.1 uncultured Enterobacterales bacterium | reverse complement strand
GACGCGACGGATTGCGATGACACAGACGGCTCGGTGTACCCCGGCGCGACGGAGGACTGCGACGAGCAGGACAACGACTGCGACGGCGCGATCGACGAGGGGGTCACTCAGGTGTTCTACTCGGACGGCGACGGCGACGGGTACGGCGACAGCGCGACAGGCACCTACGACTGCACTGCGCCTTCGGGCTATGTCTCAGCAGATGACGACTGCGACGACAGCAACAGCGCGGCCCATCCCGGCGCGACCGAGGTCTGCGATGAGGTCGACAACGACTGCGACGACGCCATCG
Source organism: uncultured Enterobacterales bacterium (assembly GCA_964464515.1). Taxonomy (GTDB): domain Bacteria; phylum Myxococcota_A; class UBA796; order UBA796; family UBA2385; genus CAYXGP01. Next base: position 3,592 of record CAYXGP010000450.1, on the reverse strand, counting down.
ATGAGGGCATGACGTCCACCTTCTACGCCGACGCCGATGGCGACGGCTACGGCGACTCCGCGACCACCACCGAGGACTGCTCGGCGCCCTCGGGCTACACCAGCGATGACACCGACTGCGATGACACGGACAGCGCGATCAACACAGCCGCCAGCGAGGTCTGCGATGACGCGGACAACGACTGCGATGGTGCTATCGATGATGATGACTCGGGGTTGGACACCTCCACCGCGAGCACATGGTACGCCGACGCCGACGGAGATGGCTACGGAGACGCGGCCACGACCGCCCTGACCTGCGACGCACCGTCCGGCTATGGGTCGGATGCCTCGGATTGCGATGACACAGATGGCGGCACCAGCCCCGCGGCTGCTGAGTCATGCGATGGCCGCGACAACGACTGCGATGGCGCGACCGACGACGGCACGCTGGGCAGCAGCTCGGCCTGCGCGGCGACGGACTGCCAGGAGATCCTGGCCGATCAGCCCGGGGCCTCCGACGGCTCCTACACGGTCGACGGGGGGACCGGCAGCGCGTTCTCTGTGACCTGCGACATGACGCGGGACGGAGGGGGGTGGAGCCAGCTCACCGGGAGCATGCTGTCCACCCTGTCGTCGAGCACCTCAAGGCAGTACATGTACTCCTACGGATCAGGCTGGTACACGTCTCCATCGACGGCCCTGGTCTGGAATTGGAGCAGCTATCAGTCGCTGAACGGAACCTACAGCTACTCCAGCGGAGGCAGCTCCATCACCGGTACGTTCTCGTGTTCGCACGGCGAGGGCGGATCTTACGGAGTGGGATGCAGCAACGGTGGCGGTAACCAATGGAAGGTGCTGCCGATCTACAACTCACCTGACACCACCAACGGGACGTGTACCGTCTGTCAGGACCAGCCGGACGTGTTCGGCGTGGGTGCATGCGCGAGCGGGGTGCAGATCTGGGTGCGGTGAGGCCTTCAGCTCTCAGGGTTGCCACGCGCTCACAGGGTTGCCACACGCTCACAGGGTTGCCGCGCGGCGCAGGGGTGATGAGGGCGATAGGGGTGCCCGCCCCGGAGATGAGCATGCAGCCCGAACCCAGCGACCGCCTCTACCAGATCCGCCACAGCCTCGCCCACGTGCTGGCGCAGGCAGTGCTGGAGATCCGCCCCGGATCGACCCTGGGCTTCGGTCCCCCCATCGCCGATGGCTTCTACTACGACTTCATCCTCAGTTCTCCCCTCAGCGAGGACGACTTCTCCGAGCTGGAGAAGCGGATGAAGCAGATCATCAAGAAGCGCCAGGCTTTCGAGCGCGAGGAGCTGGACCGCGAGGCGGCGCTGGCTCGGCTCGACGAGATGGGCGAGCCCTACAAGCGGGAGTACGCAGAGGAGCTGCTGCAGAAGAAGGGCCTGGACAAGCTGACCTTCTACCGCAACGGTTCGTTCCTGGACATGTGCGAGGGCCCTCACGTCGGCAACACGCGAGAGCTGCCGAAGGGCGCCTTCAAGCTGCGCAGCCTGGCCGGGGCCTACTGGCGGGGTGACTCCGACAACGCGATGATGACGCGTATCTACGCCTGGGCTTTCGAGACCCGGATCGAGCTGGATGCCCACGTCAAGGCGGTCAAGGAGGCGCTGGCCCGCGATCACAAGAAGCTGGGCGCGAAGCTCGACCTCTACGTCATCGATCCCGAGATCGGCAAGGGGCTGCCGCTGTGGCTGCCGGGCGGCACCGTCATCCGCGACGAGCTGGAGAAGCTGGCGCGAGAGCTGGAGTTCAAGCGCGGCTATCAGCGGGTGGTCACCCCGCAGCTCAGCCGCGTGGAGCTGTACTACAAGACCGGCCACCTGCCCTACTACGCCGAGCACATGTACCCCTTCATGGAGCTGAAGGAGACGCGCCAGACCGACGACGGCGAGATCGAGGAGATCAAGGAGCGCTACTGCCTGCGGCCGATGAATTGTCCGCACCACCACCGCATCTTCGCGGCGCGCAAGCGCTCGTACCGCGATCTGCCTCTGCGGCTGGCGGAGTACGGGCAGGTCTACCGGTTCGAAGACTCCGGCGCGCTGTCGGGGCTGCTGCGTGTGCGGGGGATGTGCATGAACGACGCGCACATCTACTGCACCCTCGACCAGGTCCGCCGTGAGTTCCTCGACGTGATGGACCTGCACCGGGAGGTCTACGAGATCCTCGGGCTGTCCGACTACTACATGCGCCTGTCCACCTGGGACCCCGACGATCCCAAGGGGCGGCTCAAGTACGTGGACAACCCCGACGCCTGGGAGACCTCGCAGCGCATGGTCCGCGAGGCCATGGACGAGGTCGGCCTGCCGTACCGCGAGGTCGCTGGTGAGGCTGCTTTCTACGGTCCCAAGATCGACGTGCAGTTCCGCACGGTCACCGGTCGCGAGGAGACCGCGAGCACCAACCAGCTCGACTTCGCGATCCCCGAGCGGCTGGGGCTCGTCTTCACCGGCGCCGACAACGCCGAGCACCACCCGCTCGTCATACACCGCGCACCGCTGGGTACGCACGAGCGGTTCGCCGCGTTCCTGATCGAGAAGTTCGGGGGGGCGTTCCCAACCTGGCTCGCGCCGGTGCAGGTGCGGGTGATCACGGTCGCGGACCGCTTCACCGAGGCCGCCGAGCGCGTCGTGGCGCTCCTCCGAGAGGACATGATCCGGGCGGAGCTGGACCGTTCCAGCGAGACGATGGGCAAGAAGATCCGCAACGGCGTCACGCAGAAGATCCCCAACCTGCTGGTGATCGGAGAGCGTGAAGTGGCCGATGGCACCGTCACTCTACGGCGCTACGGTAGCCGACGGCAGGAGACCATGCCCGTCGCGGCGTTCCGGGATCGCGTTCTCCAGGCCATCGGCGCGCGGAGCGCAGATCTTTAGGGGGTGGCCTGCCGCTTCACGGTCTGATGACATCGAACGGTACGCAGAGGGGTATCATCCCCTCCCGCGCCCCCTGGAGTCCCGATGCGCCCCTACGCCGCGTTCTTGCTGATCACGCTCCTCGCCTGCCGCGACAAGGACACCGAGATCGCGGTGGACACCGCCACCTACGGACCCACCGACGCTGACGGTGATGGGTTCTCTTCGACAGACGACTGCAACGACAGCGACGGCAGCATCAGCCCTGGCGCCACCGAGCGCTGTGATGGCATCGACAACAACTGCGACGGTCAGATCGATGAGGGCGTCTCGTCTACGTGGTACGCGGATGCTGATACGGACGGCTACGGCGACGTCGACTCGACCATGGATTCGTGCGAGCCGCCCAGCGGGTACGTGCCCACCGGCACCGACTGTGACGACACCGACGCCGATCGCTTCCCCGGTGCCACCGAGGAGTGTGACGGGAAGGACAACGACTGCGACGACGAGGTCGACGAGAACCTCGGCCGGAGCTGGTACGCCGACGCCGACGGGGACGGCTGGGGCGATCCGGACGCGAGCACGGAGGTCTGCGATCCGGACAAGGGCCTGGTCGTCAACAGCGATGACTGTGACGACACCGACGCGACCGTCAACCCCGACGGCGAGGAGATCTGTGATGAGATCGACAACGACTGCGACACGCTGATCGACGAGGGGGTG
>CAYXGP010000449.1:0-3905 GCA_964464515.1 uncultured Enterobacterales bacterium | reverse complement strand
TGGGGACGCCGTCGCCGTCATCGTCGGTGTCGTAGCAGTCCGGCGTGCCGTCGCTGTCGGTGTCGGTGGTGTCGCCCTCGATCAGCGTGAGGACGGTGTCGCCGTCATCATCGGGATCGAGCCGATCGGGCAGCCCGTCGCCGTCTGTGTCGGCGCTCTCGCCCTCATCAGCGGTGTCGATCCCGTCGCCGTCGTCGTCGGGATCGGCGGCGTCGATCGTGCCGTCGCCGTCGGTGTCGGTGGGGTCGTCGGGGTCTCCCAGCTCATCAACGTCGTTCACCCCGTCGCCGTCGGAGTCGGCAGAGTCGGGATCCATCCCGTTCTCGATCTCGGTTGGATCGGTGATGGTGTCGCCGTCGGAGTCGAGCGCGCCGCAGACCGTCCGCGCTGTGGGATCGACCAGCGTGTAGATGATCTCCTTCTGCGAGTAGTTGTAGAACCCGAAATTGCCCAGGGGGAACGAGCCGCTCTCGGAGAACTCATGGACGCCGTCCACCCAGACGTCGAGCTGCGTCGTCGTGTGCTCGATCCGGATGGTGTACGTCTGCTGATCGACCCAGCCGGTGGAGCCCAGCGTGAGCGCGCGCGCCGTCTCGGCGACGTTGACGTCGTGGCACCACAGGTCGAGCTCGTCGGTGAGCGGACCCTGCACCCGGCTCATCGCCAGCCCCTCGAGGGTGCAGTCCTGGTCGTCCTGGGTCCAGTCGAACAGCAGCCAGTCGGCGTCGCGCGCGGTGTTCTCGCCCGACTCGTAGCCGATCACCCAGCCGATCATGTCGTTGTCGGCCGTGGTGTCCACCGTGAGCTCGAAGGTGATCGAGACCTTGCTGACCGGCAGCGTCGAGACATACACCGCTGGATCTGCGTTCTTGCTCTGCGTGACGGTGAGCCCGTCCGTAGACTGTGTCCAGGTGGGGTCTCCTAGCGCGGCGTCGTCCCACAGCGTCTCGTCGAAGTCGAGATCGAAGGTGGCGCTGGCGCACTCCCAGCCGTCCTCGACCGTGCAGGTCGAATCGCAGCCGTCACCCGCCGCGGTGTTGGCGTCGTCGCAGGTCTCTCCTGCGTCGATGGTGCCGTCTCCGCAAGCGGCCTGCGCCTGCCGGGCGAGCAGGGAGCTGAGGCCGAGGAGGAGGCAGGTGCGCGGGATCAATGGGGTCATGGGGGCTCCCGATCATGCTGGATCGGCGTCTGAGACGGGAATTTCGTAGCCGAACCCCCGCGCCGGCGCCATCGGTTACGACGGGGGCCTTTGTAGGGGATGAGACATGGACGTGCTCGGTGATCATGATGCCATCGGGCTGGCGGATCTGGTCCGGCGCGGCGAGGTGTCCCCCGCAGAGCTGATCGACGCCGCGATCGCGCGGATCGAGGCCCGCAACCCCGCCCTGAACGCGGTGGTCCACCCCCTGTACGACCGCGCTCGAGCTGCCGCCGGAGGAGCCCTGCCCGATGGGCCGTTTCGCGGCGTGCCGTTCCTGCTCAAGGACCTCTGCGCGGACCTCGCCGGCACCCCCACCACCGGCGCGGGCGCGGCCCTCGCGGGGAGCCCCGCGACACGCCACACCACCCTTGCGCGCCGCTACGAAGACGCGGGCCTGATCGTCGTGGGGCGCACCAACACCCCCGAATTCGGCATCATGGGCACCACCGAGCCGGTGTTTCGCGGGCCCACCCGCAACCCGTGGGACACCGAGCACAGCCCCGGCGGCTCGTCTGGAGGCTCTGCGGCGGCGGTCGCTGCGCGCATCCTGCCGGCGGCGCACGGCGGAGACGGCGGCGGCTCGATCCGCATCCCCGCGTCGGCATGCGGCGTGTTCGGTCTCAAGCCCACGCGCGGCCGCAATCCCTGGGGGCCCGACCTGGGCGAAGGCTGGGGGGGCTTCGCCCAGGAGCACGTGCTCACCGTGAGCGTGCGCGACAGCGCGGCGCTGCTCGACGTGACGGGGCGCCCCGAGCTCGGCGATCCCTACTGTGCGCCGCCGCCCGAGCGCCCGTGGCTCGAAGAGGTCGGCCGCGATCCGGGCGCCCTGCGGATCGCCTTCACCGGCCGCTCGCTGTACGGGCAGGAGACCCACCCCGACTGCCTGGCAGCCCTCCAGGACGCCGCGACGCTGTGCGGGGAGCTGGGACACCACGTCGAGGAGGCCTGCCCCGAGTTCGACCGCGAGGCGATGATCTCCTCGTACCTGCTCACGGTGGCCGCGGGCGTGGCGCGGCGCGCAGAGAGCGCCGGAGAGGTGATCGGTCGGCCGCTGCGTCCGTCGGATGTCGAGCCAGGTACGTGGTTCATGGTGCAGATCGGTCGCGCCTACAGCGCGCTGGACCTGGCGCGTTCCCGCGACATCATCCATCGGCAGAGCCGTCGCGTGGCGGCGTTCTTCCAGCGCTACGACCTCCTGCTCACGCCCACGCTGGCGCAGCCGCCGGTGAAGCTGGGCGTGCTCGATCTGTCGGGCGCCGAGCGGGCCGGCCTGGCGTTGCTCCGGAGCGCCGGCAGCCGCCGCGTGTTGGGAAAGGTGCTCACCAGCCTTGCCGGCTCGTTCCTCGAACGCACACCCAACACTCAGCTCTTCAACCAGACCGGGCAGCCGGCGATGTCTGTCCCGCTGTTCTGGACCGACGCGGGCCGGACCGGACAGCCCCAGACCGGACAGCTCCAGACCAGAGAGGCCCAGACTGGAGGCCCCCAGATTGGAGGACCCCAGACCAGACAACCACTGCCCATCGGCGTGCAGTTCGCGGGGCGCTTCGGCGACGAGGCCACGCTGTTCCGCCTGGCGGCCCAGCTCGAGGCCGCGCGACCCTGGGCGCAGCGCACGCCGCCGGGGGTTCCGAGTCGTCCTCCGGGAGGTACGAGATGATCATCAAGCTTCTTCTTCTGGCCTGCGGTGGGGGGCTTCTTCTGGGCTGCGGCGGGGGCGACGACACCGGATCGACGCCCACCGGCACCAGCGGCTCCTCCACCGGCAGCACCACATCAGGAGGAACCACGGGCGGCATCACGGGCGGCACCACCACGGGCGGCACCACCGGCAGCACGGGCGGTACTTCCGGCAGCACCACGGGAGGGGGCACGACCACAGGTGGCAGCACCACGGGTGGCAGCACCACAGGTGGCAGCACCGGCAGCACAGGCGGCACCACGCCGACGGACGGCTGCGACACCGCGCCGATCACCGCCGACGGGGTGAGCTACCCCACCATCCAGGACGCCATCGACGCGGGCCCGAAGGCGGAGATCATCATCTGTCCGGGCACCTACGTCGAGACCCTCACCATCCGCGGCGACGTCGCCCTGGTGGGTACGAAGGGCGAGACGATCATCGACGGCGGCGGCCCGGTGCCGTCCGCCAGCACCATCAAGATCCTGGGCGGCGCGGTCTCGCTCACGGGCCTGACCATCACCGGCGGCACCGGCACGCAGAACGACGGCAGCACCTGGGGCGGCGGCATCTACAGCGCCAGCGACGGCGTCGTCATCGAGGACTGCCTGATCACGGGCAACACCGCCGATATCGGCGGCGGGATGGTCGGGACGGCCCGCTACCCCGGCCAGGACGTCTTGCGAGACAGCGTGTTCGAGGCGAACACCGCGAACATGGGCGGCGGGGGCTTTCTCTTGTTTCACGCCGTGTTGGAGGCCGTGGAGGTCACCGGTAACAGCGCGCCGTTCGGCGGCGGCGGCACCGCCTGGTACTGGGACACCGTCGCCGACGCGGACACGCGCATCCACGACAACACCGCGGAGTCCGGAGGGGGGCTGTACCTGTGGGACGATGGGATCTGGGCCGGCGGTGAGGTCTCCTCGAATGTGGCGACCGGCGCTGGCGGGGGCGTGTTAGGCCCCCCCGAATGCGCACAAGGCGGCCGGGGGGTCGCAGACAACAGCCCCGGCGCCCCGGGCG
>CAYXGP010000448.1:0-3918 GCA_964464515.1 uncultured Enterobacterales bacterium | reverse complement strand
CAGGTAGGGGGTGTGCATGTGGACGACCAGACCGTTGCGAAGCTGGAAGCGAACCTGCTTCCAGCCTCGGTGCCGAAGCCTGCCGGGCCGGCCCGAGCGCCCGTAGGCCGCACGCGCAGTGCCCACGGCAGATGCGCAGAACGTCCGATCTATGTGAGCCTCAACAAGCCCGTACACCGTCTGCAGATCGGCCCACTCCAGCGCGCTGAGTCGCCCGGTTCGCTCCATCTCCATCAACTCCGTCGCCGTAGCCGGTGCCCGTGTCGGCGCTGTCGGTGCCGCGAGTTGAGCTGCGATTTCTGCGAGTGCGCGGTGCATTCCCGTGCGACCGGGGTAGATCTCGATAGCGGTCATGAGGCGGCTCTCCGTTCTTTGTATCTTCGGAAGCCCGCCTTAGCGGCTGCTTTACCTCACGTCAGTGCCTCACCGAGCCGCCCCGCTGAACTGCCCCCTTTTCACCGACAGGCCCGGACGCATACCGAAGCTTCGCGTGACGCTGGAACTCCCGCTCACTTACATTGTTGTCGATCGGCAAGTCTGCATCATCGATGAACCGGGTGAGCGCATCGAAGTGACGAAGATAGTACCGAACCACCTGACCAAGCGGGTCGCTCGGCAGCAGCTGTCGTCGGTTCACTCCATTCATCCACTGCTTGAACCGATGCGCTACCCGACGGCTCCGACGCTGTCGGAATCGAAGGAGAGCCGAGCCCTCAAGCTCCAAAGACCGGGCCTCCTCCTCCAGCTCGTACAGAGCGTTCAGGAACCGAGCACCCTGGGCCGCCAGCTTCGGTTGAACAGAAACAGCGTCCTTGAACCGACGCATCGGGTGGGCGTTGCAGTTGGCGTGAACGACTCCAGGGGAGCCGGCTGCGTTTCGACTCTCCGCGTCACAAACAAGAATCCCCGTGAACCCTTGCAGCCGATCTTGGAGTCGATCAGCGTGCTTGGTCATGTCGAACTGGAAGACGCTGATCTCGTCTCTTGTGAAGACCTCGAGGTAGCCGTCCCACGCCTCTGTCTGCCCCTCCACAAGGACCTTCAGACCCGTACCATCGAAGCAGATCACCGGTCCTGCCTTGAGCTGCTTCATGTGCTCACCGTCGATGGCGCCGGCGAGGTCAGCGGCGCGTGCGATGAGGTGAACGAGGGTGCCCATGGAGAGGTGGACGCCTTGGCTGGCCAGCAGCAGCCGGACCCGATCGAGCGGGACCAGCAGCACGAACTTCATCACCACCAGCCAGGCCAGGAACGCCGAGGTGTACAGGGCGCGCTTGCACGGCATGGGCGGCATCGGGGCGGTCGTCGGGTGATTGCACTCAGCGCAGACCACCCGCTCCCGGTGGATGAACCGGCGGCGGACGTAGCTGGGAACCACGGTGTAGTGAACGCTGGTCTTCACGTCCTTCTTCAGAACTCGACCACCGCAGTGACCGCATGCACAGACAGGATGAAAATCCGATTCGGCGTCCAGGTGGTCAGGCGGACTACGACGACCGCCCCGACGGCGGCCTCGGCGCTTGGAGGGCCGTTCTCCTGCGGCATCCTCCGGCTCGGAACCCGATCCCGGGTCGGCACCGGATGAACCGGAGTCGGAAGGGTCGGAAACGACCGGATCTGGCTCAGGATCATCGTCTGGGTCATCAATACCGAGTTTGCGTCGCAGTTTCCGGACCTCTGCCTGCGCCCGCTTGAGTTGCGCCTCCCGTCGCCGCAACATCGACCAGATCTGGTCGAGTCGCTCGTTGTTCCTGGCCGTCATGGCTGTGAGCTGGTCGATGCTCTTGCGCATGGCAGCGCTGTCGGCACGAGCGGCATCGCGCTCGGCACGCAGGCGGTCGAACTCGACCTTCCACTCATTTGGCAGCGGGGGCATTCGCCCGTATCACCCGCCTCGCCGGTCTTGTCGAGCCGGGAGAGCGAGCGAGCTCAGGTCTTGATGGGGCGCCGGTAGCGCAGGCGACGTCGGGCGCGCAGGTCGATGCCCTCCAGGATCATGGCGAGCTGTGCAGGATCGATGGCGACCTTTCTCTCGTCTCCGGAGGGGCGAGGAAGTTCGAAGGTGCCGCGTTCAAGACGCTTTGAATACAGCGCCCAGCCCGTTCTATCGAACCAGATGGCCTTGAGGAGCCTCCTACGCCTGTTGACGAACAGATAGAGGTTTCCGTCGAGAGGGTCACCGTGGAGTCTTCTGACATGGCCGGCGAGGGCGTCGAATGAACCACGCATGTCCACTGGGTCGAGCCCGACGAAGATACGGGTGTTCGATGTGGGTGTCAGCACTGCGCGACCGCGTCGAGCACCTGGATGAGCACGGCAGAGTCGAAGTCGGAGTCGACCTCGATGGCCCAGGAACCACGGCAGATCCGCACCCCCGGCCTGGTGGGCTTCGGCGGGGACGTGGGCACCAGTTCCACGAGCCGGAGAGGCTGAGGGTCGTCTGCGCGCTCTCGTTGACGAAGGTTGATGCGCCATGCGTTGAGTGATCGGGCATCGATGCCGTTGTCGCGTGCCCAGGTCACCCGGTCTACCCCACTCTGAGCGACTTCATGCAGGCACGACCGGGCATCATCGGCGTCGCGGATCTTCCGTCCAGGCATCGCCACCTCCTCACGGAAACATCACCTGGGACGCCGCCGTTGGCCTCCCACTCTCGCTGATCGGTCACCCTCCAGGGGCTTCCTGAAGATCACACGATCACAGCCCGAGAGCCTCCGGGCTTGGCGGAGGGCTTACTTGAAGTCGATAGGATGATCCCGCTACTGCTCGACCAGGGCATGTGGCACCACGTCGCCCAGATACCGCGCGAGCTGGGGCGGAACTAGTGACCTCTGGGGCCGATTGTCCCGTTGAGGCCAATCGTCCGATTTCAGCCGGGGCAAAACACTTTCACCTATCTCGACGAAGTTTGGGTATTGAGATTACTCAGCGAGGGCCGCCTGCACCTCCTGAGCAACCATTAGGCCAACACCAATACAGCCGGCGACAGCAAGAATGAAGATGAACACACCGACGACCGTGGCAGCCAATGCGAGCCTACGGTGACGGACTTGAGCGCGGCGGAGCTCAATTTCCTTTTCGACTTCATTCCGAAGGTGTCGGGCTCCCTCCAACCGGGCAAAAAGAGCCTTGGAGGACTCAGGTGAAAGTAGCGGGGCCCATAGTTTGGAGCGAGCTTCAACTTCCGCCAAGCTGTTTGAATCCACAAGGGTCAACAGGTTTTCGTCAGTCAGCTGGGACGGCTGCAAGCCAGCGTGACGAACTCCTAACAAAGAGATTTGTGCGCCCTCACGGTACCCCCTCGGAAAGAAGATCTCAGCATCGCTGTCACTGAGTTCGAACAGCCTGGGTGATAAACCAGTCTCTGCGCACCAAAGTTCATCAGCCCCAGCGCCTTCGAGCAGCATCTCAAGGCTCGGGATCATCTCAAGACTGCGAAGAACATCGTCGACACGCTTGCTTTGCGTGGAGTCTCCGTGAACTCGGACCCTCGCAAGCGTCCTGCACATCTCAGACGCGCCGAAGAGAACCGCCCCAAACCCGTACTTCTCCACCTTGTCCACCACACACTCATCCACCACGAAGCGCCGAATCGGGTTGCTTGGTGGTGTGTGCTGTGCAAGCTCATGGCGCAACCGTGTCGTCTCGGCGCTTGTTTTTTTGATGATTCTCTGGGCCTCTTCCGTGGCGAGCCCTAACGCCACTAGCCGCTTCTCAAGGGCTGTCACCTGCTCGCGGATGTTGCGCTGCTGCATTTCCAGCGCATGGCGATAGGACCTCACATGGGCCTTTGCTGTGCGATCAACCAACTGTGCAAATGGGCCCGTACCGTCTCCCCAAGGCAGGGCGTCTGAGGCATTGCTCAACACTCCCGCAGCAGTAGCTTTCAGCTGCTTCTTGAGGGATGATTTCAGCTTA
>CAYXGP010000447.1:0-3937 GCA_964464515.1 uncultured Enterobacterales bacterium | reverse complement strand
CGAAAACGCCGATGAGGGGTACTAGTCCTGCATCTTGTCGACGTGCGGTGGCTCGTTGGCTCGTCGTTAGCGAGTCGCCGCGTTTTTAACGGAGGTAGCGTGATGGGTTATCAAGACGTGCGAATTGCTAAGATTGAAAGAGCGATCTTTGACTTGAAAGTGTTTGCCGCTGGGCTCGCAATGCTGGTGACGGGGATAGGGTTTAAGTTGATTCAGGTAGATTCGGCCCTCAAGTTAGGTCATCACGCCGCTATCGAGGCTAAACGCGGTGCCGCCGAGATCGTCAACCCGCACAAGCGAGGCCGCGATGTTAACGAATAAAGAGCTCGAGGCGATCAGGGCGAGCGAGATCCGAGAGCTTAAACGCGAGATCGCCGAAATTCGCTCGTCGGTAACGTCGAATGCGAGACTGACGGCAATAACGCTAGGTTCCCTGGCGATTATCATCTGGTGGCTCGCGTGACATTCGAGCAAGATTATCTATCGGCGATGGTTAAGATGATTAAGATCGTCGGCGAATATGAGGCCGATGCCGTCGCGATGTCGCTACAGCATTTTAGGCGACGTCCGGTAACGCTGGGCGAGCTAATGAAGGTCCAGGTGCTTGAAGCGGAATTGAGAAACCGGGGCGAGTTCTGGAATTGCGCCGAATTGAATTAGGAGGAATCTAATGGCGAGCAAACGAAAACCGCGAGAGCTATTTGTCCGCGATTACGGCGATAGCGTGATAGGTCTATCGTCAACGCATCACGCGAGCGAGGACGCCTGTTACGGCGGTCGCGAAGGGAGCGACCGGAAAACGGCGACGTTTAAGGTCGCGAAGTTCGTTGAGGTTATCGAGGAATACGATTGGGAAGGCGGTGAATAATGCCTAAGCAGGTTTACGAAGGGTCGAGGCGGGTGTTAGATGTTGGTCCTGATGACGTTAGGATCGGCGAGTTAGTTGAGGTGTTATCCGCATCGCACCCGAAATATGTGGGGCTGATTCTTGTCAAGACATACAATTCATGGGTTACGGTTTACAGCGAATCAGTCGACTCGCCTGCGTTCGAGACGGTATGGTGCGGTGACGGGCTGAGGTCGGCGCGGTTTCGGGTTCTAGAACCCAGCGAGACCGTAACGCTGTCAAATGAGGCCGATTAGACGGTTTCTCGGAATCGCGTATAATACGCCTGTTCGATAGCGCCGAGAAACCCTACGAACAAATGCAGCGGTAATCCGTGCGCGGGTGCATCTTTCTCGGTGCTATCCACTCGCCATGGGTTACCGTTTTTTTGTGGGAGCACAGAGATGCTAAGGATCACAGATTGGGACGAGAACTTCGAGACCCATCGCACTCGACCGATGAAGAAGTTGAACTGGGTGCCAGTCCCCAACAAGCAAGATGGTGAAGGTTATCGAGAGTTGATCGAGCACGAGGACGGCGCGGCCCACTTTGGCGTATGGTGTGCAATCCTGCAAGTGGCGTCGAAATGCAAACCTCGCGGATACCTCGTGAGATCGAACCAAACCCCTATAGGTGTGGTATCGTTGTCCAGAAAAACGGGTATCGATACCGATACGATACTCAAGGCGATAGATAGGCTTTTAGGTATCGGGTGGCTAGAATGCTCGGATGACGATTTCCTAAAGTACGAGGGCATAACACCCTGCGGGGATCCTGCGGAGTATCGCCGATTTTCGGCGGGTGACCGCGCGAAAGCGCCCCTGGAAGGGAAGGGAAGGGAAGGGAAGGGAACGGAAGAGAATAGAAAGGAAGCTGTTCTTGCGTCTTCTACGAAGACGGTTCCCCCCAAAACGAAATCTCATAGTTACCCAGAAGCGTTCGAACGCTGGTACGCTCTCTACCCTCGCAAAGCGGGCAAGTTCAAAGCGTGCGAGGCGTGGAGAAAAGCGATCAAAATCGTCGACGCTGAAACACTCGAACGTCAGACCGCCGAGTTCGCGAAATCCCCTATGGGCAACACCTCAGAGCGAAAGTATATTAAGCACGCGAGCGTTTGGCTGAACGGTCGGCACTGGGAAGACGACCCCAGCGAATGGGGCGTCGTTTACTCTGACGCTCCCGGCGAACCCGAAAACCCCGGCGATTGGGCGAAAACGCCTGAAGAGAAGCTCGCGAGATTCGGGCTCAATCCGAAGCAGCTCGCGTGGATCGAGGAACACGGCGACGACTTTGATTTCCCCGGCGTTAAGGGCGCTGACCACTTACTACCGTCCAACAGGGGCAGATCCCCCGATTAAGGCCCTAGCGGGCCGCTGACGGCGTTCTAGCGAGAAATTCGACTCAGACGCCGCCATCGTGTTAACGTTCGTTAAATCGACGCACAGAAAACCGGATAGCGAGGTCTTTAATATGACGTGCCTAACCATATGCGATTGGATCGAGACTCGCCGAAAGCGAGTACGCGGGGCGATCTGGCGGATAACCTACGTTTGCGCCGTTTGCGGATCCGTTAGCGAATCGCTCGTAAGCGAAGACGACGTCGACATATACGGGGACGAGTGATGAGCTTAGACAACGTACCGATCGAGCTAACGTGCCTATCTCAATGGGTGCTTTGGCGCGACGTCGACGGGCGCAAGATCCCGCTTCAGATATCCGGCAAACCCGCGAAAGTCAACGATCCGACGACGTGGGGCGACTTCGACGCTTTACGCGATGTCCTCGCCGGCGGCGAATACAGCGGGCTAGGGTTCGTTTTCACCGAAGCGGATCCGTTCGTTGGGATCGATTTAGACGGGTGTCGTGAGGACGGGAACACGCTCTTATGGGCGGATTCGATAGTTCGCTCTATCAGCTCTTACGCTGAGGTGTCACCCAGTAATACGGGCGTTAAGCTGTTTTGCGAGGGGCGAAACCCGCTAGGCGTCGGGAAGAATCGCAAGCTCGACGGGGACGCTATCGACGGTAAGTCGCCTGGCGTCGAGATCTACGATCGTGGTCGCTGGTTCGCTGTCACCGGTAGCGGCGGGGGGGATATCCGGTACGCTCAAGACGAGATCAACGCATTCTGCGAGGAGTATTGGCCGGCGACTAAATTGCCCAGTGTGACACAAAACTGCCAACATAATAGTAGTAGCAGCCCCGATACGCTGGAACGTGCTCGCGCCTACATCTCCAAAATACCCCCTAGCGTTAGCGGATCTGGCGGACATAACGCCGCATTCTCGTGTGCCATCGCTCTCGTTAAGGGATTTGATCTCGATCTATACAACGCGAGATCGCTATTCAGCGAGTGGAACGCCAATTGCGAGCCGCCGTGGTCGGCGAAGGAAATCGAACACAAGCTCAGGGAAGCCCAGAAAGCGAAAGACGCGGCGGGCTATCTACTCGACGAAACATCACTGGGTAACACCCTAGACCTCAAGCAATTCGTTGTCGACGCCGAGGACGCTGTTAGCGAGGAACCGAAACCAGCGAAACCCCAAGCGTCAACCGCCCACGCCGCAGCCCTGAAATACATCGAAAAACTAGGCTCAAAAACCGATATCGCATACACGTGCGGGATTCCCGCAGTAGATCGCGCCCTGAGCGGTGGAATTGAACCCGGCGAAATGATGATCGTCGCTGCGAGACCGTCGCACGGCAAGTCCGCATTCTGCTTGCAAGCTCTCGACGAGAACGCGATAAGCGGTTACCCATGCCTAATGATATCCGAAGAGATGGGATCGATGGCGATTGGTAAGCGGGTTATCCAGTACGCGAGCTCAACGCCCGTCAACGAATGGCGATCGAATATCGAGTTCGTTCGCGACGAAGTCGAGGATCATTATTCGCAGAGGTCCGAAGTCTATATGGCGTACGATTGCCGCAACGTCGAATCCGTCGAGAAGGTCGTGCGACAGCACGTCGAGGATTACGGCGTTAAGGTCGTTGCAGTCGATTACGCGCAACAGCTCAAGTCGAAGGGCAAGAGCCGTTACGAGCAAGTAT
>CAYXGP010000446.1:0-4013 GCA_964464515.1 uncultured Enterobacterales bacterium | reverse complement strand
TTTTCCGGGGGGGGGTGTTGGGTGGGGGGGGGGGGGTATGTGCTGGTGGCGGGTTGGGTTCGTGTGGGCGGAGAGGTCCTGGGAGCCGGGGCGCCCCGGCTGCCCAACACGCTGTCGGTGCTGATGCCGCACCCCGGCGATATGCTGGTGATTGCCCTGGATCTGGAGGGGGTCGCGGTGTCCACAGGATCTGCATGCAGCTCGGGCGCGGGCACCGCAAGTCACGTGGTCGCCGCGATGGGACGGACCGGTGTGCCCGTGCGCTTCTCGCTGGGTCCCGGGTCTCGCGTCGAGGATGCGATCGCGGCGTTGGAGCGGGTGATGGCTCGCCTGGGCCCATGCGCGTCGTAGATGCCATGCGGGGTGCCAACACCCGGCCGGAGGTGCGATGCGCGTCGTAGCGGCGATGAGCGGCGGGGTCGACTCCTCGGTGGTGGCCGGACTCCTCGTCGAGCAGGGCCACGACGTGATCGGCGTCCACATGAAGCTGCACGACGCTCCGTCCGGCGCCCCCGGCCGCTGCTGCGGCTACGACGACGCCTGGGATGCCCGTCGCGTCGCGGACACCCTGGGGATCCCGTTCTACGTGATGGATCTCCGCGAGGCCTTCGAGGCGGCGGTGGTCTCCGCGTTCACCCGTGCCTATCGGCAGGGCCGCACGCCGAACCCCTGCGTCCTCTGTAATGGCGTCCTCAAGTTCCAGGTGCTGCTGTCGCGGGCACGGGCCCTCGGCGCCACCCACCTCGCAACCGGCCACTACGCGCGCGCCACTCCGCACGGGGCGCTCCACGTCGCGATCGACGCCGACAAGGACCAGAGCTACTTCCTCTTTCCGATGACGCCTGCGGCGCTTCGGCGCACCCTGTTCCCGCTGGGCGAGCTGCGGAAGACCGAGGTGCGGGAGATCGCGCGGCGGCAGGGGCTGGTCACCGCGGACAAGCCCGAGAGCCAGGAGATCTGCTTCATCCCCGACGACGATCACGCCGGCTTCATCTCGCGCCGCCACCCGGACGTCGAGGGCGCCGGGGACATCGCGCTGGAGGACGGGAGCGTGGTGGGCCGCCACGGTGGCTACTGGCGGTTCACGATCGGGCAGCGTCGCGGTCTGGGCGTCGCGGTGGGCCACCCCGTCTATGTGCTGGCCATCGATCCGATCACCCGACGCGTCACGGTGGGGCCCGCGGAGCGCTTGATGCACCATCACATCGTCGTCTCTGGGATGAACTGGCTGCGGGCTCCCGCGCCGGGGGAGGCCCTGGAGGCGCGGATACGTCACCGCGGCGCTCGTCACGCCTGCGCGATCTCCGCATCGGATGGCTCTGCGGTGGATGGCTCTGCGGTGGATGGCTCTTCGCTGGATGGCGACATCAACGTGACGCTCACCACGCCCGCTCGCGCGGGCACCCCCGGCCAGGCGCTGGTGCTGTACGCCGGCGACGAGGTCGTCGGGGGAGGGTGGATTCAACGCGCAGAGGGGCGCGATGCAGCGACTGATCGTCCCGGTTGATCTCGGGGGAAGCCCCCACGCCTGCGCGATCCACCCGCAGGTGGGCGAGCGCCCGACGCCCGAGCTGG
The DNA here is from genome assembly GCA_964464515.1 of uncultured Enterobacterales bacterium. Classification (GTDB taxonomy): domain Bacteria; phylum Myxococcota_A; class UBA796; order UBA796; family UBA2385; genus CAYXGP01. Next base: position 2,438 of record CAYXGP010000446.1, on the reverse strand, counting down.
TGCGCGCGCTGGTGGAGAACTACGCCACCGGCCCCCGCGCGCGCGGCGGCGTCCCCATCGAGGTGGCGTTCTTCCGCGGGGGAGTGCCCGACGCGGCGCTGCTGGAGGCGTGCAGGCCGTACCCCGTGCGCCTGGCCTGCTCTCCTGCAGATCTCGACCCCGAGACCTCCGCCTGGCTGCGCGCGCGCGGCGTGGCCACCATCGAGGTGGAGGCGCTGACGTTCCAGATGCGCACGCTGCGCGAGTGCCGTCGAGGATACCGCGCGGCGCAGGTGCGCAGGATGCTCCCGGGTCTGCGGGATCAGGGGTTCAAGGTGGGGGCGGTGCTCTCTCCGGGACTCCCGGGGACCAGCACCGAGACGGCGCTCGCGGATGTCCGGGAGCTGCTCGCCATCGAGGCGGTGGGGTTCGTGCGGCTGCTGCCGGCCCTCGCCTTCGTGGGCAGCCAGCTCGCGCGTTGGGCCCGAGAGGGGCGCTGGCGTCCCATGGATCTCTCCGAGGCGGTCACCTGCCTGCGCGCGATGATCGAGCTCCTCGAGGTGGCCGGGGTCCCCGTGATCCGCGTCGGACTCCAGCCCGGCCAGGACGTCCCGTACCGGGTGGAGCAGGGGCCGGTGCATCCCGATCTGCGGGGGCTCGTCCAGGCCCGGCGGTTCCGCGATCGCCTCGCGACGGCGCTGGCCGACGCCGCGGAGGGCGCCAACGTGGTGGTGCTGGTCAACCCGCGAGACCTGTCGTGGGCGCGCGGACCGCTGGGCGCGAACATCCGAGAATTGCGGGCCGGACACGGCCTCTCCGAGCTGCTCATCCTGGCCGATCGGCGGGTGGATCGCGGGACCGTTCGCCTGGAACCCCAGGAGGAACGGGCCTCGCTCTCCGCCGCAGGCTCCTGACGGTTTTCTGACAAACCCGTAGCCCGCAACATGGTCAACGAGTAGAGGCCCACCGAGGCATCGTTTGAGACCCCCCGAGCAGCGACATGACAGCGACTCCTCCCGTGAGTGGCGGGCGCGCCCGGGTGTGGCGGAGCTCACCGCGGGCGCCGCGCTGTTCGCCCTCGCGGGGGCCGTGGGGAGCTTCCTCATCCAGCTCTGGGACTCCCCCGAGGCGCCTCTGCCGCCTGCGGGAGACGATCCCGTACTGCTGATCGCCGAGACCGTCCCCTCGCTGCCGTCGAGCGACCCCGGCGTGGAGGGGGAGCTGGTGGTGCGGGTGCGTACGCCCTCCGGGCAGACGCCGCCGCGGATGGTGCCCGCGCCCGCGGCGCAGCCGATCTTCTGGAGCAGCACCGGCGGCGCGGGCCGCGTGGTGCTGCGCACGCCGGGGACCACCACCACCAGCAGCGGCCTCACCGACGCATCGGCGGACCGCGCGTGGCTCGAGGATCACCCGCCGATCATCGCGAGGGGGAGCGACGGCTTCGTGTACGCCGGGCACACCGCCACGTCTCTGATGCCTACGCGCGTCCGAACCGGGAGCCACGGGCTTCTGCGTCAGCGACTGAACAGCGGTCGCCTGCCGACCCCCGCGAGCGTGCGGCCGGAGGCCTTCGTCAACGCGCTCACCTACGATCACCCGGCCCCGATGGGCGACGATCTGGTGGGCGTCACGATCGAGGCCGCCCCGGATCCCCTCGCGCGGGACACCCACGTCCTCTCGGTGGGGCTCCGCGCGCGGTCCGTCCAGCTGGTCGAGCGCACCCCGGTGCACCTCACGTTCCTTGTGGACACCTCCGGGTCGATGGCGCTCGACCAGCGCGACGAGCTGATCGAGGTGGCGCTGACCGGTCTGGCCGGGCAGCTCGGCCCTCGCGACACCGTCGCGGTGGTGGGGTACGCCGACGAAGCGCGGCGGGTGCTCCCGCACACCCCCGCCAGCGAGCGCGACCGGATCGCCGCGGCGGTCGCGGGCTTGGAGTCCGACGGCGCCACCTCCGTCACCGACGGGCTGGAGCTGGCGTACCAGACGGCGCGCGATGGCGCGGCGCTTCCCGGTGAGCACCAGGTGGTGTGGTGCTCCGACGGCGACAGCGACGTCGCGCTGGCCGAGGGCAGTCCGTGGCGGCAGCTCATCGCGCGGCAGGCCCGCGGGGGGATCCACCTGAGCACCGTCGCGGTGGGCATCGACGCGTTCCCGGCGGACCAGATGCAGGCCCTCGCGGAGATCGGCGGGGGTTCCCATACGCTCCTCGACGCTGCGCTGGAGGCCCGCGAGCGGCTGAGCCGCGACCTCCTCGATGAGCTGGAGCCGGTCGCCCGAGAGGTCTCGGTGGCCGTGGACTTCGATCCCGCGACGGTGAACTCCTGGCAGCTCGTGGGGTGGGGGGCCCCGGAGAGCGCGCGGGAGGGTGCCATCGAGGCGGGAGGGGAGGGGGTCCTCAAGGCGGGGGAGGCGATGACCGCGCTCTACCGGGTGCGCCGCGTCCCGGCCGCCGAGGG
>CAYXGP010000445.1:0-4023 GCA_964464515.1 uncultured Enterobacterales bacterium | reverse complement strand
TCAGGTGGAAGGGGCGCCACACCGGTCCCACCAGCGAAGTCACAGGAGTCTCCTCCGGCGATGCTGATTGAGTTCGTCTGCGAGCTGATCGTGGAGCCTCGTCAGCGCAGCGTCGCTACGCGCTCCGGAGATCTGGAGAGACGCGGCCTCTTCTCGTCCAAGCTGGGCGGACATTCGGTGGATGTCACGTACCGTTCTCAGAACGCGAGTACTCCACGACAGCACCTCCGTCGTCGGGCGCAGGCACGCGCGGGACAAGACCGAGTCGCCGACCCCGAAGCGCTGCAGCCGCCGAAGGTTCGCCCAGATCTGGGGAACATGGATGGGGACGGGGTTGACGTGGCGGACCAGCGCGACCAGCTCAGGGCTGGCCAGAAGCACTCGGGCGGCGCGCAACTCGGCCCTCGTTCCATCGACGATATCGAGCCGACACATCGCCTTCACGGCGGAGCCAGACGACCAGCCGAGCAAAGCCTCCATGATGGTTCTGCGCTTGCAGTCGAGCAGCGCGTCCAGGCCCCCGATGCGTCCGGTCGGATCACGCTGGACCCAGTCCTCGAGAATCCAAGCAAGCACCGGTGTCGATAGAGTCAGATCACGAACGCGTCCGTCGCGCGCGGCCCGTGAGAGCAGGGCGAAGTGCCGATACCGAAACCGCGCAACCACGTCGGCGATGTCTCGCGGTATCGCCCCGAAGAATCGCGCATGTGCAGAGCGGTCCTCGCGGAAGGTCGGGGCGGGGGCGAAGTCCATCTCGTCCGTTTCGACCCACTGCCCGTCCTCGAGGACGAAGCACCGGAGACCATCCTTCCAGGACGTGATCCGGAGCTCCTCTCCGCCATCCAGGGGGAGGCGCACGCGCAGGCTCCCGTCTGCCTCCAGAGCGGCCTCGGCGTCGTCGAAGTAGAGCAACTCGACCTTCCCTGTCCTGCTCAGATGGACCGCAGGTGAAACCCACCCATCGCACCGTGGGGATCACTGTCGGTCAGCAGCATCTGCGAAGGCTGAAGAAGCTGAAGCTGCTCGCGCTCGCAACGGATGCGGCGGCGCTCGGTCTGCAGCTCGTCGATTCGAGCCTGGGACGCGCTCACGCAGCGATTGAGGGTTGCCTCAAGTGCATCGAGTTTGCCGAGCTCCGAGGTGAACGCCGACCGCCTGGACCCGATGGCCCACCAGCGCTGGCTTCGGACCAGCAGCCGTCGCTGCTGAAGCTGGACGATCTCCTCTCTGTTACGCGAGATGTACTCACGCCCCCTACGGTCCGCCTCAACCACGATGGTCTCCTGCACGTCGAGCTGAGCCTGATAGTTGCGCAGCGCTTGCCGGCGGAGCTCTTCCTGGCGCGCCTGCTCCTGCTCGCGTAGGCGGCGTCGGGCTTCACGGGCTTCGCGATCACGCCGACGGCGCTCCTCCTCCTCCGCCTCCATGGCGATGATGCCGCCGGTGGCAGCGCCGATAGCGAGAATAGGAATGATCATCCAGAACATTGTAGACTCCGGGTCTGCGCTCAGCGCAGCGAGGGGAACGGGAGGCTGGTGAGACTGATGGTCGGCACCGGGGGGAGCGTGGTGAGCGCACCCTGAATCGCTCGGTGCGTCTGCTCCCGGCGGGTGTTCTGCAGCGAGTGCAGCTGTACGCACAGATCGTACAGCCGAGAGCGCTCCTCCCAGGGGAGATCAGTGAGTGCGAGCCGGCTGCGGAACGTCTCGAGCGTGGCGCGCACCGACTCGGCGTCGAGCTCCTCCCTGGCCATGATCGCAGCGATGTTGTCGAAGTGAAGCGAGAGCGCGGCGCGGTGATGTTCGAGCTGTGCGACGGCGATGCGTCGCTCCGACTCGATGTGCTGCGAGATGATCCGGCGCTGCGCTCGGATGCGCTCGATGTCCGCACGGATCTCGTGGATCCGTGTGACGGTCTCCAAGATGCCTGTCACCGGGGCGAGCAGGGCACCGAGACCGACGGCGAGGCCAGGGCTCGCGGCAGCAGGGAGTCGATGGGTGAGCGCGGTCATGGGGGCTCCACTTGAGGATTCACGATGAGGACGCATGGTGTAGGGGCTTGCGGACACGGGCCGAGTAGGAGAGGCCGTGGTCCGTCAGGCGGTGTCTCCTCGTAGAGAGACAGTCAACGCGGGTCGCAGGACGCCCACCGCGGTTACCGGTTCGTCGCGAGTCACCATGATGCCGGAGGGGCCGGAGTGACCTGGTGACTCAGCTCGTTCAGTGTCGCGGCGACTCGGCTGTCCGTGACGAGGTTCGGCTTGCGTCTCAAGTGATGGAACCTCGGAGAGTACGATGCGCACACTCGCCCTGCTCGAACCCGGGACCAGGCTCCGCACGCAAGGACGCGCCCTCTGGGCCGAACTCCCCGACGGCAGCCGACGCGCGCTTCCCCTCCACCAGCTCCAGCAGATCGTCCTGTGGTCGGGATGTTCGCTGACGGGACCGGCGCGTACCATGCTCCTGGACGCTGGACTCGACGTGGCCTTCCTGGACGGTCGAGGTCGGTTCCGTGGTCGGCTCGCCGCTGCCCGGACCCCACACGGGTTCGACAGGCTCTGGCAGTACCGCTTCGTTGAGACCCGTCGGTGTCGACTCATGCTCGCGAAGTCGATGATCGCTGGCAAGATCGCCAATCATCGTCGGCTGCTCATCGCACGTCGACGGTCGCGCGGCGTCGCTGCCGTCGAGTCATCCATTCGCAGGCTGGCCGCCCTGGCTGATCGCGCCCCACGGGCCCGCGATGTGGACACGCTCCGTGGCATCGAGGGCATGGCCGCCCGTCTGTCGTTTACAGCGCTCGGGGCGGCGATTCGAAGTCCACTGATCACCTTCGAGCGCCGGACCCGCCGCCCGCCTGAAGACCCCTTCAACGCGATGCTCTCGGCGGGGTACAGCCTCCTGCGAGTGCGCTGCGAGGGTGCGATCGAGCTCGCTGGCCTCGACCCCTACCTCGGCTGCCTCCACGGCCTGTCACGTCGGGCTCCGTCACTCGCGCTCGATCTCATGGAGGAGCTCCGGCCCTGGATCGACCGTCTCGTCCTCAACCTGACCAACACCCAGCGCCTCGAGCCCGAGCTGTTCGAGGAGCGCGTCGTCGATGGCGTGCCCGGCGTCTTCCTCACCCGGCCCGGGTGGACGCTCCTGCTCACCGAGTGGGACGCGGCGCTCGCTCATCGCTCCGCACACCCAGATCCCCGCCGCGGTGAGTGGCCTCTATCGGGTCTGATCCTTGAGCAGGGCCGCCAACTCCGCCACATCTTCGAAGGGATGGGCACAGCGGCCTATCAACCACTGGAGCTGACATGAGCGCCCCACGCCCCGAGTTCGCCCGCGTCGTCGTCGCCTATGACATCGTCTCGGACAAGCGCCGGCGCCGCTTTCACAAGCGGCTCCTTAGGTATCTGCTCCCCGTCCAGAAGAGCGTCTTTCACGGCACGCTCCCTCACACGCTCTACGCCGAAATCAACCGGCTGGTGGAGCGGGAGCTCGATCTGGAGACGGATCGGGTCAATCTCTGGACCACCGTCAACCAGCCCCTCCGGCATCGGATCTGGGGCCCTCCTGAGCGAAAGAGCCTCATCCCGGTCGGCGCCGGGCCGATCATCCTGTGACGGCTTGCGAAGGTCGGCCCACGGGATACTCTGGGGGTGGCGGTCACCCCTCAAGGTGATCGCCTAGGCCGATCGCCGAAAACCCAGGTTCAACCGTGGAGGCGATCAGATCCTTGACAATCTGTCAAAACCCCCTTTCAAGGGCCCTTTTCGCGCAGGGTCCCGAGGGCTGAATTGGGATCGTCAAGAGCGTGGGCACCTCCCAAGGGGGGGGTGATCAGATCGGGCCTCGAAAGTCTGCTGCTGGAGCATCATCTCAAGGGGCAGACCTTCGGGACCCTGGGCGTTACGGAGCCCATTGAAACATGATGGCTGCGGCTGAGGCCAGCGGCCCAATGAGGGGGAGCGTTCGGGACGCTGGGCGTTACGGAGCCCATTGAAACAGGATCGGACGGATCCCCAGCAGGGTG
>CAYXGP010000444.1:0-4041 GCA_964464515.1 uncultured Enterobacterales bacterium | reverse complement strand
TTACCAGCTCCTGTGTGACATTGATCGCGAAGGTGGAGCTCTCCAAGCAGCGGAAATCGTCGCGGCGGCAGAGCGGCGGGAGGTGGAAATAGGCGGAGGGGACTACCTGCAGTGGCTCTCCACGAGTCCCTTGTCACAAGAAGGCGGGCGGGATGTTGTCGAACGCCTCGCCTACCGCGCCGCCCTGAGGAGGATCGCAGACTCGGCCCAGGCTTTGGAAGCAGAGATCAACGATGGCCAACGGTCGGATCAGGACATCCGACGGGTGGCTGAGTCGCTCCTCTACGATCTACTGCCTGCCACGGGCGGCCAATGCTGGCAGGCGGTGAGTGAGACCATCGATGAGGCTTTCACGGAGATTCAAAGCCAGGCGCAGTGCGGAGAGATGCTCGGCGGGATCCCGACTGGTCTGACCGATCTCGACGCCCGTCTCGGGGGACTCCAGCCATCCAGCCTCGTCGTCGTCGCGGCCCGACCAGCGATGGGAAAGACGGCGCTGGCGCTCAACATCGCGGTCGCAGCCGCCCGGAGTGGCGTCGGCGTTGGAGTGCTCGCCCAGCAGCAGAGCGTCTCGTGGCTCGCGAAGCGCCTGCTGTGTACAGAGTCGCAGCTCGAGCTCGCCCGGCTCCGACTCGGGGCCCTCGACAGGGAGACCGAGTGGCCGCGTCTGGTTCGCGCCGCTGAGTCCCTGTATTCGCTCCCCATCCATGTCATCGGCCACGCGAGCTCGGCATTGGGGACGGTTCTCGCTCAGGCCCGAAGACTGCGACGCCGCATGGACGAACTGGGATTGTTGATCATCGATGACGTTGGGTTGATTCGAGGTGACTCACGCCTCCCACCCCGGGAGCAAGACCAGCAGATCAGCTGCGCCCTTCGGGAGCTCGCCGTCGAACTGGGCATCTGCGTGCTCTGCGTCTCCCAGCTCAGTCGTGACGTCGAGTACCGCTTGAACAAGGTTCCTTTTCTGCACGACCTGAAGGGCTACGGAGCCCTGGAGGAGATGGCGGATGTCGTCCTCTTGATTCATCGGGAGGACTACTACCACAAGGACCGGAGCACCCGTCCCGGTCAGGCAGACATCATCATCGCCAAGCACTGCTGCGGAACCCAGGAGCGAGTCACGGTCCGCTTCTCGGGGGAGTTGCTTCAGTTCGCGGACCTCTCAACCGACGAAGAGCCGCTGCAGCGGTGACATCCGCTGTCATCGCACAGGTCGCGGGAACCGTACGTCGAGAGGGGTGTCCATGGCGGTCAACCCCGCCGCCGAAGCGCATGGGGCCCGCACGGATCCGCTGGCGGAGGAGATCGCGGCGCATGTCACCCGACTGCCGGTTCCGCAGGTGTCTGCTCGCCAGAAGGTGGAGACGGGGCCGGGTCAGCCCGGTACCCGGTCGGCCCGACTCGGCACCCCTCCGGGGGACAGTGCGTCCATAGGGGCGGCGGCGAGCGATCCTCGGCCCTGGTATGGAACCGCACCGCTGCTCTCGCTGTCCCAGTCCGGTAGCACGACACCACCCATCTACACTTCGTCATCTCCTCCCACGCTTCAGACAAGGCTGCGCTCATCATCAGAACCGTTGCCTGCCGCCCGCGGGGTCAGACAACGGCATCGGAACGGTCCCATCGACCTCACCGGTACTGGAGAACCGCGAGACGAGGAAGACGTTCTCGATGAGTGAAACCACCCTCCCAGCTGATTCCATAGCCAACCACCCCACGGAGATTCGATGGTCCGCCCCTACCTGCTCCTGGTCGAAGACAACGAGACCCGGGTCGTCTGGTTTCGACGTCATCTGAACTCACGGCTGCGACTCCTTTGGACACCGGACGCGGGGAGAGCGATCGGAGTGATCCGGAGGGATCGAGGAGACGGATGCGCGGGTGTCTTGCTCGATCATGACCTGACGGAGAGGTCTTGCACGGAGATGTCCAGCGGAAGCGGCACTGACGTGGCCGACGCCATAAGTAGCTATCTACCCCGGAACATCCCCATCCTGGTACACTCCACCAACGTTTCCCGGGGCCCGATGGTAGCCGAGCGCCTCGGTGGGGCGGGGTTCGACGTTCTCCGCTTGAGCTTCACGCAGCTGCTTCAACGCTCTGACGTATTCCAGGAGTGGCAGTCGGATGCGCTGGAGGAGTGGGAAGACGGAGAACAGGAGTAGTGTGGAGTCGCGATATCGAGGGCGAGGCCGGTCGGGTGACTCCATGAGCAACCGCCTGATTCTCCACGATCCTCGTAGCGAGAGCGACGTCTCCGTGGTCGGGCGGACCCAGATCGGCCGCGCCACCAATCTACACTGGGCAGTGCCGGAGCGTCAGACCCCTGGGGTGCATGACACGCTTGAACTGGTCATCGCGGTCCGCACCGAGGAGAGCCCGTCTCGTGTCTCCAGGAACCATGCAGCGATCACCCAGAACCACTGTGGGGACTTCTACTTGACGGATCTGAACAGCTTGAACGGCACCACGCTGAACGGTACTTCCATCCGACCGGACACGCCGACCCAGCTCGATGAGGGCGACGTCATCCATCTCTCGGGCCGTGTCCCACTGCATGTCGCAGAGATCCTACCCAACACGGAGCAGCATCACGCAGTCCTGGTCTCCGGCTCCGGGACGGACTGTGAGGCCATCATGAGGCTGTCCGAGATGCTCCGGGGCGGCGGCTTTGGGAGCGACACGACAGTCCTCCGCGATCCGACACGGTCGGAGTTGATCGCGACCCTGCAGCAGCTCGCGATGCGCACGACCTCTGCCTCTCGGACGATCTTCGCCTACACCGGCCCCTCACTGGCTGGCGCGCTCGACCTGCGCGATGGAGGCGTGCTCTTCGCGCGAGAACTCTACGAGAGCTTCTGTTTCAGGGGGCGTAAGGCGCTGGTGCTCGACTGTAGGGATGCAGACTCGTTCGTCACGTCACGGCACCTTCGGCACCTGCCGTCTCGAACAACGGTCCTCCATCCACGAGGCCCGGAGGGAATCTCCGAGGCATACATTGAACCAACCGATGTCGCGACTCAACATAGCTTGCTTGTGCAAGCCCTGACAGACGCGATTGCAGACAGCTCCGGCTCCTGCCGTCTGGCAGAGGTCGCACATGATCTGGAGATCGCGGTGGTCCGACACCGCCCCGCGAATCGTGGGATCCAGGACAACGACATCACGATCGTCAATCTCGCCCACAGGTGGTGACCGACCGGTAACGGTCGATTTGTGAGGAGTCTCTCCATGCCCACCCTCCGTCTCGTCGGCGACACCGCAGACCCCATTATGATGGTGGTCTCCCTGGTAGCGGCGCACGATCGCGTCCTGGACCTGGGAACCCGTCCGGACATTGGATCTCGAGGGTCTCGGAAGGCGCTGGTGGAGATCAACCGAGTCGTGCGCCAGCGGCGCCTCCAGCTGATACCGGGACGCTACGAGATGTGCTTTCAGCCGGATGGTGTGCGGGTCATGAGGAGGCCAGACGGGGGCGACGTCAAGCCCATGCTCATCGCCACGGCGGAGCGTATGTTCGATCTGCTCGACCACCTCATCGAGGACCGCCAGCTCTTTCCCGCCGCAGTGGAGATCGAGCGGGTAATCCACGAGCGAGTTCTTCAAGGGATACACTCGGCCCTGCTTCCGACGCTCACGGGCTGGACCGATAGGGTGATGGTGCGCGCCATCTGCAGACATGCCACCCCCACATCAGCACTACCCGTAGAGGGGATGTCGTTTCTGATAGAGTTCCCGATGCTCCGGTTGGGGTCTCCATGGCAGAGAGAGAGCGCGCATCGGTTTGAGTTGCTTGCGGGACGGTTCATCCTGCGGGCCGTCATGCGTGCAATCTCAGACTACCGGACCCTGATGCTCAAATTCTTTGAGCTGCTTGAGTTGGAGGCGGGAAAGCTGGCCGCTACGGAGCCTCGCCCCGCATTGGTCGTGGTCCCTCCCTCTCGGCCGCGTGTCGGTCGGCTGAACCACTACCACGACACTTCATCACGTCCCTGACACACCTCACCCCCGGAGCTACTCTGCCGCGGGGTGAATTGT
>CAYXGP010000443.1:0-4067 GCA_964464515.1 uncultured Enterobacterales bacterium | reverse complement strand
TCAGCGGAGCGGGGGCAAGCGAGAACAAGTCAGAATCCCTGTGACGAGGTACTAGACAGACCCCTAGAACAATCCCGGTGGTGCGTCCAATTCGATGGTGCCCGAGCCCAGCCAGCGCTCCGACTCCGAAGGCGATCGCCCCGACGATCGACCCGGTCTGTCCGATCTGGCCGACCGGCCGATCAAGATCATCGGTCCGGGGATCGACCCCGGCCACGCCACGGGCGGCGTGCGAGAGCTGTGGCGACACCGGAGGTTGCTGTGGTCGCTGATGATCAACGACCTCAAGCGCCGCTACGCCGGCAGCAGCATCGGCTTCTTCTGGTCGGTGATCACGCCGCTGCTGGAGCTTGCCACCTACACGTTCGTCTTCCACTTCATCCTGAACATCCACTTCCGGGTCGAGGAGGGGTGGACCAACTATGCGCTGTTCCTGTTCTGCGGGATGGTGGTGTGGCTGACGGTCGCCGACGGGCTGATGCGCGCCACCAGCTCGATCATCGATCACGGACACCTGATCAAGAAGGTGCACTTTCCCGCCATCACCCTGCCCGGGCACGTCATCGCCAGCAGCGTGCTCGACCAGTCGATCCGCCTGGGGGTGCTCGCCGCGGCGGCGCTGGCCCTCGGCGACGGCATCTCGTGGCACTTTCTGTTGGTCGCGCCGCTCATGGTCATTCAGACTGCCTTTGTATTGGGTGCTGGGCTGCTGCTGTGTACGATGGCGGTGTACTTCCGCGACACCATCCACTGGCTGAAGGCGTGGCTCACGCTGTGGATGTTCATCACGCCGCTGTTCTACCCGGCGTCCACGTACCCCGACCAATTCGCGCTGCTGCTCAACCTGAATCCGCTGGCGCACCTCGTCGGGGTGTACCGCGAGCTGGCGCTGAATCAGACGATCCCACACCCGCATCAGATCCTGGTCGTGGCGGTGATGGCGCTGTTCTCTCTTCTGGTGGGGTACTCTGTGTTTCATCATCATCGTGATCGTTTTGCTGATCTCGTCTGAGGAGCCCGCCGCATGAAGGCACTCCGCGAACGTCTGGCCGTCCTGATACGCGCCCGGTACCCGCTGCTGATGCTGCTCACCCATGAGGAGATCCGCGCTGAGCGGATGCTGGGCAAGCTGGCCGAGGGGGCCAGGCAGCCGATGTATCTGTGGAGCTGCGCCGAGGGGCTCGTCTCCCCAGACGGTGAGCCCGAGCCGGGCACGCAGCGGCCGGTCGCCGCCCTGGACGCCATCGGGGTCATCCCCGGGCCCGCGCTGTTCGTCCTCCGTGATGTGCATCCCTTCCTCGATGATCCCGAGGTGGTCCGCCGCCTGCGCAGCCTGACCCGAACGGTGGGCCGGCGCCGGCAGGCCATCACCCTGATCTCACCGGTGCTGCGCATCCCCGACGAGCTTGCGAAGGAGATGTTGGTCCTCGACGTTCCCCTGCCGGGCCGGGAGGAGATCTCACGGCTGCTGGCGGTGCTGCTGCGCAGTCAGAACATCGACACCCCGCCCGAGCTGTTCGAGCGCTTCATCGGCGGGTCGCTGGGGCTCACGGAGGAGGAGATCAAGCGCCTGTTCGCGCGCATCCTCCTGGCCGGAGGGGGCTTCTCCGAGGCGGATCTGAGCGAGCTGGTGGAGGAGAAGCGAAAGGTCATCCGTCGCAGCCGCTTCCTCGAATTCTGGAGCCACCCCGAGCGTATGGAGAACGTGGGCGGCATGGACAACCTCAAGGGTTGGCTGCGGCGCCGCGCCGCCGGGTTCTCGCCGGAGGCCCGCGCGTACGGGCTGGCGGAGCCGCGTGGTCTGTTCATGTTGGGGGTGCAGGGCTGCGGCAAGTCGCTGATGGCCAAGGCGGTGGCCGATCTGTGGCGGCTTCCGCTGCTGCGTCTCGACGTCGCCGCTGTGTTCGGATCGCGGTCCGGAAGGGAGGAGGATAGCCTGCGCGAGACGGTGCGCGTGGCCGAGAGCCTGGCGCCGGCCGTGCTCTGGATCGACGAGATCGAGAAGGGCTTCGCCGGGCGCGGAGACGCTGGCGGCGAGGCGTTCGGCGCGTTCCTCACTTGGATGCAGGAGAAGCAGAAGCCTGTGTTCGTGGTCGCGACAGCGAACGAGGTGCGGGTGCTGCCGCCCGAGCTGCTGCGGAAGGGTCGCTTCGACGAGATCTTCTTCGTCGACCTGCCCGATGTTCACGAGCGACTGTCGATCCTCGATATCCACCTGCGCCGTCGCAGCCGTGACCCGCACCGATTCGGCACCACGCAGATCGCCGAAGAGACCGACCGGATGAGCGGCGCTGAGCTGGAGCAGATCGTGGTGGGGGCGATGTTCCGGGCGTTCGCCGAGGATCGGGAGGTCGACACCGAGGACATGCTGGAGGTGGCGCGGGAGATGGTGCCGCTGGCGGTCACGATGGATGACGCGCTCAAGGAGCTGCGGGAGTGGGCGCGGCCCCGGGCGCGGCCGGCGAGTCTCGATCGGCGGCGGATCGACTTCTTCGAGGGGTGGGACGAGTCCGGTTGAGTCTCACCTCACCCACATCCGCAGGGCCTCGCTGCTGCCCCAGGGGTTGTGGCCCCATGAGTTGTTGATGAAACTGGAACCGTAGGGTTCGTCGAGCGGGCAGCCCTGGTTCTGGTCGGCGCTCCAGGTTGGCCCATAGGCCTCCTCGTCGGTCGTACAGGCCCCCTGCGAGCCGTCGTCGTCGGCGACGTTGATGTAGAGGTTGGTGCTGCACAGCGAACTCGCCGAGAGGTCCCCGGCGGTCATCGTCCACTCGTACGCGGTGCCGATTCCGCAGTTATTCTGCGGCACGGACGCCTGGAAATCGTACCAGGGCACCGTCCCATCCGAGACGTCATCGTACTCGGCGTACATGCTGTCGTTGTCGAACAGCACGTCCGTGAACGGCACCGCGTTCCAGGCCTCCGACTTGTGGTCGGTGTCCAGCGCGGCGCTGGCGAACACACTGTCGTCGGTGATCGTGGTGGAGCTCCAGTCGCCGCCGCTCCAGTCGTTGGTCGCCAGCAGGGTCCAGCCGCCGGAGTCCGTGGTCATGTCGCAATAGACTTCGATCTCCGCGCCGTCCGGCGAGACGTCGTAGAGACCGTCGCCCCCGGAGAGCCCGGCGTCCAGGATCTCCAGGCACGAGGCGCAGACCGTGCGGGAGGCGTCGTCGTCGGCGCAGTCTTCGTCGGACTCGGCGTAGCCGGACGGCGCCTCGCAGGCCTCCACGGTGGCGCCGTTCACGGCCCCCTCGCCGTCGCCGTCGGCGTCGATGGTGAACGTCCCGCCCTCCGGCCCGTCGGGATCATCGTCGTCCGTCAGGCCATCGCAGTCGTTGTCGCTCTCGTCGCAGACCTCCTCGGCGTCGGGGTTGACGGCGGCGTCTGTGTCGTCACAGTCGGTGTCGTCTTCCACGGTGCCCGAGGGCGCTTCGCACGCCGAGACGCTGGCGTCGGGATCGCCGAAGCCGTCTTCGTCGCTGTCTGCGTACCAGTCAGTCGGGTCGGAGACGGTGTCGTCGTCATCTGTGAGTCCGTCACAGTCGTCGTCGGTCTCGTTGCAGACCTCGACGGCGTCTGGGTTGACTGCGGCGTCTGTATCGTCGCAGTCGGTGTCGTCTTCCACCGTCCCTGCGGGAGCGTCACACGCAGAGACGCTGATGTCGGGGTCGCCGAAGCCGTCCTCGTCGCCATCGGCGTACCAGTCCGTCGGATCGGAGACGGTGTCGTCGTCATCTGTGAGGCCGTCGCAGTCGTCGTCCGTTTCGTTACAGACCTCTACGGCGATGGGGTTGACGGATGGGTCTGTGTCGTCACAGTCGGTGGCGTCGGACAGGTACCCTGAAGGCTGGTCGCATGCTGAGACGGTGTAGTCCGTGCCGCCGTAGCCGTCTCCGTCGTAATCGATGTACCAGACGGCGGCGTCGGTCAGATCGGTGTCGTCGTCATCTGTGAGACCATCGCAGTCGTCGTCGGTCTCGTTGCAGCTCTCAGCGGCGTCGGGGTTGACGGCGGCGTCAGAGTCGTCACAGTCGGTGTCGTCTTCCACGGTGCCCGAGGGCGCCTCG
>CAYXGP010000442.1:0-4077 GCA_964464515.1 uncultured Enterobacterales bacterium | reverse complement strand
TCGCGGAGGGGAGCCAGATACCATGGGAAGGTGGTTTATGGCGACTATCCTCTCGGCGGAGCTTTGTGTCGAGTTGCTCGCGTCGCTGTTTGGAAAGCGTCTGTTGTGATGCTGCTCGCGATGCTCGGTCTGGCCTGTAGGAGCTCTTCGGAGCTGGGCAGGGCTCAGTCTTCCAAGCTCACGACGGCGGCGACGAGCTCGCGGACCTCGTCCACCGTCGCCAGCGTGTCCGCATCGTAGCGATCACGCAGTGCACGCAGACAACGCCCGAGCCAGGGTCCACCCGGACGGCCCGTTTCGCTCATCAACCACCGCGCGTCTATCACCAGCTCCTCGACTCGCACCGGCGGCGGCTGGACGACCGGGCGAGTCTGCGCGCGGCGTTTCCGCCGCCGGCGCTGCTTCTCTTTGAATCGGGCCAGCGCCTCTGGAGCTTCGTAGAGTCGGCACCAGTCCGTCTCCAAGTCCACCAGCGGTGTTCGGGGCCGCCAACCAGGCTGCCGCGCAAGGAGCCCCTCCACCCGATCATCGAACGCGTCGCGAGCGTGTAGCTCCGCATACCACTGGGCAGGGATAGCGGCGAAGCCAAACCGCGCCCCCGCCATGGCGCCAACCATGGCGGCGGTTGTGTCGGTGTCGCCGCCGAGAGCGATGACGTCCTCCACTGCGGAGCGAAACGTGAACGAGGAGAGGGTGATGTAGATCGAGGTGACCACCGAGGCTGGCGCATAGCCCAGCGTGGCGAACACCGGTGCGTCGGCGGTTTCGCTCGCCCTGCGCCCGATCGCGGCGACGACCGCTTCACGCTCTCCGTCCAGGTCGGCCAACATCCTCGCCAGGGCGTCCGAGAAGGTGCGCCGATTCGAGTCGCTCGCTTCGGCCACCCGCTCCTCGGTTTGGCGCACAAACTCCAGCAATCGCCGCGCTGTTTCGTCGTCCCAGACATCCCCGTTGTTGAGATAGTGCCGCACGAAGAAGACGACAGAAGACGCCGCGGCGATGCCTCGCACGTCGTAGGTCTTCACCCGCGCGGTAGCGATCAGCGCTTCTTGCAGTGCACTCTCGTCCGCGTCGCGAAAATAGACGGCGAGCGGGGCGATCAGCATGGCGCTGCCGTTGCCGCTCGAAGGCTGGCCACTCTCTCGACAGGACGCTCCCTCGTCCAGCGCTTTCACGGTAGCGCGGAAGTTCTTCCCGTGCCCCCGGTGCAACCCGAAGAAGAAGCTGAGCTTGCGCGACACGGGCAGCGGTGCCCGGTAGAGCTCTAGCAGAATCCGCGCGAACGCCTCGGGGGTGGCCTGGGGGGCGCTTAGGAGCGCGTCACAGAGCGCGATCGCCTGCTGCCCATCATCAGAATGCAGACCGCCGGGGCGGTACTGCCGCTCTTTTGGGGCTTCCATCTGGGTGATGCGACCGAATTGCGCGACGATCTGCTCGGGGGAGCACCCCTCGACCGGGCACCCCAACGCGTCTCCGATCAGCAGTCCATAGAGCGTTCCGCGAACGCGACCTTCCAGTGATGGAGACTGTTTGGACATCATCGGGAACACCCCATGGCGAGCACCTACCCCGCCGGGGCGAGTTGCTCGCTCTTCCGTCATGTAAAAAGCACCTCTCCAGCGCCGCGTGTGCGTCCGCGGAACAGGTCGCATTCGATTGTGGCGTGTACCGAGCCTGCTTGAAAGTCACAATTCGGCGTGGGATGTCAAAGCGGGGCGCCCACCACGGGCGAGTGGAGATCGGTCTCGGCGGGCTCCGTCTCCACAGAGTCCAGTTCCACACAGTCACCTTCATCGGGCTGCCAGGCCTGACCACCGATTTTTGCACAGGTCGGAGAGGTGGTCTTCATGTCCATCGCCTCATCTTCGCAGCCCGCAGCCTCATAGCAATACCCCATGTCCATCCTGGCGAGAGCGGCTGCCATGGCCTTATCCATGGCACTGGAAGCGTTGAGGGGCGCCACCGGCTCCGGCTCTTTCCCCAGCCCACGCACCAAGTCAAGCGTGGAGATGGTGCTGAAGAGGGTGAGTCCGGCTGTGCTCCCAATGTAGAAGAGTAACAACAGGAACCGGATGCCCGCCGGCCATTGGGGCGAGGGAGACCTCCGATTGGGTCCCAGGGGGGAGCCGGTCAACAAGACCCACATCGCCAACCAGAACATGAGCCAACTCAGGCCCAATATACCGCCCGGGCCGCCCCCCCGAGAACCAGTTGTATGGGAAAAGTCAGGTTCGAAGAACACCAACCCAATGGCGTCGAGGCTTCCCAAGGCCACGGCGAAACCAATGGCCAACAACGCCATGCGACGAGGGTGGCCTGCCGCCCAACCCATGGTCCGTCGCGTCCAGGCCGTGGACAGCAGGAACCAGAGCAGACCAAAGAGGCCGCAGATTGCTATAAATAGGTAGAGGCCATAGCTCATGTTTTTGGGCCTTGTCTGAGATCCGTTCAACGCATAGACGAGTGAGCGGGAATGGCGCCAACCACTTGCACCATGGCAAATTGAGGTGGTCCTATTCGACTGGGCAGGACCGGCCGGAATTCAAGGGGGAACCTGCCCACCTTGAATATTCGTTGTCGAGCCTATCCCAATACCACTTGATGGTCAATGGCGGGATAGATCATCGCGGGAGGTGGTGATGGCCGGTCGGATGCGCATCGCGTGGCGTGAGAGCGAGGAGGAGCTTCGGGACCTGTGGGAGCGTGAGGGGGATCATCGTCGTCGTCGGCGCTTGCACGTGTTCTGGCTTCTTCGTCGAGGGTACACCGGGCGAGCGGTCTGCGACATCTACAGCATGGACTACAAGACCGTGATGCAGTGGCGTCGCTGGTACAACGAGGGTGGCCTCGACCTGCTGCTGGAGAGGACGCCGGGGCACGCCATCGGAGGCGCCGATTCCTGGATGACGCCTCAGCAGATCGAACAGCTGCGACACAAGGCCGCACAAGGTGACTTCGCGACCGCTTCAGACGCTCGTGACTGGATCCTCAAGACCTTCGACATCGACTATGTAGTCGGCAGTCTCTACACGATCTTCAGGAATCACGGCATCTCTCTCAAGGTACCTCGACCCTGTCATGAGAAGCAGCAGGAGGGGGCCATCGGCGCCTTCCAAAAGGGGGGCTCGCCGACAGCATGAACGCTGCTGGGCTCGAACACACCGACGAGATCATCTTCTTCGATGAGATGCGCTTGGGGCGTCGGGCTCAGGTCCGTAGGCGTTGGGGGCTGGTGGGTGTGCCTTTGGTTCAGAAAGTCCAGCTGATCTACGACTGGAAGTACCTGCTGCTGGGCGTAGACCCATCTTTCGCACCCCTCTGACGGCACCAAGAGGTTTATCGAGGCGCTCTTCCTGATTCAATGAGAATGACGAGCTGGTTGGGGTTCACCGCGCCGTTTCCAGTCGATCTCCATCAGCGGCACGGCGCTCTACACCCGCGTCCCTGGCTCCAGCGCCAAACGGATCGGATGTCCGCTCGTCGCCGGCTCCTCGCCCTCGATGTTTAGTCGATGGCGTCTGACCTGCCGAAGTCCTCCTGGGCTGGCGGGACCCCCTGTTCGACGGCGATTCGGTGCCGAATTGCAGCTTGGACGGCATCCTCGACTTCGTAGTAGAGGTGCCCCTCACCCAGCAGCTCGACAATACCCGTCTGGTTCATGGTCAGGAGGACCGCGCCCTTCACATGTGAAATGAACACCTCGATCCCCTGGCGTCGCATATCGGAGATCAGCTCGAAGAGCGTATCTGCAGCTGTAGAGTCCAGACCATTCATCGCGGAAGAGTCCAATACGAGCGCAGCGGGGTCCTCCATGAGGTCCAGGAGCTGGAGTATCCTCTCTTTGAGGTAGCTGATGTTGCCAAAAAAGAACTGCGCATCCATGCGGACGATCAGGATGCGTGGGAATTTCTCAGTGTTCTTAAAGTGAGTCTGATCTCGGTAGCTGTGGGTGTTCGGCAGCCGTCCAAGCACGGCGATATCTGGGCGGGTCGTCGTGTAGACCAGCCAGAGCAGGCTGGTGGCTTGCTGCGGTCGGCGGATGGCGGAGAAGGCGGCGCACTGGGTAGACGCCGTTCT
>CAYXGP010000441.1:0-4081 GCA_964464515.1 uncultured Enterobacterales bacterium | reverse complement strand
TGACAAGATAAGCCGTGCCGTGCGCTTCGAAGAACGACAGCACCTGGACGATGTTCGGGTGGTCGGACAGGCGGGCCAGCGCGCGGCCTTCCTGCGCGAAGCGATTCAACGTCTCCCGATACGCGGGGGCTTCTTGTTGAGACAACGGCGCCACGGTCTTCTCGCCGAGGCGGCCGGCCACCTCGCGTGGCAGGTGTTCCTTGATCGCGACCCGCATATCCAGGGATCGGTCGACGCCCAGGTAGGTGATGCCGAAGCCACCCCGGCCCAGCGGCCGCGCGATGATGTAGTTCTCCCTGAGGATGGTGCCTGGTGGGAGGACGAAGGCTTCGGGCGGGACCGCTTGACCCGGCGCGCTGGGTCCGCAGATCGCGCATCCCTCAGGCCGCCGGCGTCTCTGTGCGCAGTACAGACAGTAGTCGGACATCAACACTCCTCGCCGTCTGAGGGAGGGCGCAGACTCAGGTTCATCCTGATCTCACAGTGGGTTCCTGATCTCACAGTGAATTATCGGCGCACGATCGAGAGGTGGCGCTTCTCACCCCGCTTCATGTGCCACTTGAAGGTCTGCGGCTGGCCGTCTCGACACGGAGATAGTGTCACGGCGGCTGTGTTGGGGCCGGATGTCCCGGTGGAGAGCGCGGTGACGATCAGGTAGCTGGTCCCTCTGTCCAGCGGCACGTCTCTGGTGTCCGGAGTCCCGACGAGCTCCAGGGATGCAGCCAGGACTCGCTCATCGAGCTTCAGCTCGATCACGTCGCCGTCCGGTTGGATGTCATCGACCACGGAGACCGAGACCGAGCGGGCGTCCACCTCGCACATGCCGATGGCCATCCCCTTTCCGAGGGCGTCGAGCTGCTTCGCGAGCGCTTTGGCCTGATCGGCCAGGACCCTGGCCTGGGAGAGATCCCGCTGTGCGCCGTCAAGCGCCGCCTGCGTCTTGTCGAGCGCGTCGATCGCGGCGGCGTATGCGCTCTGCGCGGCCTGGAGGCGTTCTTGCAGGTGTGCGATGTGCTCGTCCTTTGCGCGGGCGTCTTCTTGAGCTTGCTGCGCTCGCTGGGCCATGAGCAGGAACAGAATCAGGAACGCCCCTAGAGCCGAAGCGAGCACATCCAACATGGACATGTTGAAGACCGAGAGCTCGCGCCGAGGTATCCGCAATGGCTATCCCGACTCCGGAACATAGAGGCGATTGATCAAATTCTCCAGACAATGTTGGGCGTTGTCATTCAGCCCCTCGACCTCGCGCGCCCGGACCATCTCATATCCGAAGACCAACACAGCTGACTGCAGCAGCGCGACCAACGTGGTGAAGAAGGCGACGCTGAGCTGACCGGAGACCACGTTCATGTCGATGCTCTCGAAGCTGGCACCGGCCGTGTGGAGCGCCAGCGAGATGCCTGCCACGGTGCCGATGAAGCCGACGGTCGGCAGCAGCCAGGCGACGTACCGGATGAGGGTGTAGCGGATCTCCATCCGGTTCAGCTCCAGACTCAGCAGCGAGCTCAGGATCTGATGGGCGTCAGCCGCAGAGAGGTTGGCTTGAAAATGCAGGCAGCACTGATCCACCGCTCTGCCGAGGAAGCTGGAGTCTCGCTCCGGTATCATCGCCTTACGGAGCTGCTCCAGATCGCTGGGGATGAGCACCGTGCGATCGTCCGTCGGGAGGTTTGAGCGGCCGCGGGCGCGTACCTCTCTGCGCTGATCGAACACGCGGAAGAGCAGGTCGCCCATTCCTGCCAGCCACAGCACGTGCATGAGGTTCTGGATGGTCAGCGGGTAGGGAAAGAACTGTCGCTCGGGCGACTGGTAGTCCAGCAAGAGGCTGCCGATGGGATCGCCGGGCTCCAGAATCAGCGTCGCGATGAGTATTCCGACCAGCGCGGATCCCACTCCGGCGAGGATGCAGCCAGGACGGAGGGCCCCCTTCATCCCTGCACGACCTCACCGCAGACTCGACAGGTGCCGCCGGCCGCGACCACGCCGCCACAGCGGCAGCGCACGAATCGCGCGGGGGCGCCGAGGCGCTGGGCGATGTCGCGAGCTGGCAGATCAAACTCACCGAATCTCAGGGTACACTGGGGGTCGACCGCCTCCTGGTTGATGCGTCGGGCGATGCTGCCCTCCAGCACGTAGGTTCCATTCCGGGAGTGGCAGTCCACCACGAACAGGCGCGCCGAGACCGTCAGGTGTATCTCTGCGTGCTTTCGCGAGACGCTGTCATGGGCGATGGGGATGTCACAAGAGGGGTCGCGGCCGACCGTCAGAACCTTCTTCACCGGATCTCCTCGTTCCTCGGCCCCATCGACCGGCGCAAGGTATCACGGCTGCGGACGGCGTCAATGCTGGGAGCGCTGCGGTTTGTTTCCAGATCGCGGTGTCTTGAGCTCGGGTGGGGGCGTCACGTGTTTGCCTGGTTCTCCCATCCGAAGCACAGTCCGGTCAGCGGATTGGTTACCCTGGCGCTCCCCTGTGAGCGCGCCTGGAGTTCTACCCCTTCTGCGTCGGAGATCGTCGCGCGGTCCCAGATACGGAGCACCCACGTCTCGGTGTGGAACAGCACGACGAGTTCCACATCTCGGCGCATCTCCAGCGCGATGTAGCCCAGGTGGCGGTGGGCCCAGCCGCTGCTCGCGTCGCCGATGGCCGCGACGACCTGGGGCGGACAACGCGCCTGGTAGAAGTGGATGATGGTCGTATTCTCCCAGGCATCGTGATCGTAGCGGAGTAAGAGCGCCCCGCGTGCAGTGCTTCCCACCAGGGGGAGGCGACGCGGCCACAGCGGCGTGGGCCGCGCGCCGACGCTGAAAGTGACCTCGTCGCTCAGGTGTTGGCTGACGGTCCCCTCCATTGGGGCGCGGACGGCGCCGATCGCGATCCCGCGTACACATGCGAGCTTGAGGTGCTCGCGATCCGAAGTGTTCCCACCGGGGACGAAGTCGACACGGGACGGATCGTTGATCCACCCATGTCTCAGCAGCTCCCGAACCAGCAGCGATCGCACGCCCGCGATCTGGCTGCCCCGCCCCGAGATGATCACCCGGTCGAGCTGCATCCGCCCGCCCGCAGCCTCTGTCTGTTCTCGCAATGCCGCGACCAGACCTACGACCAGGCCCCGTAGAAACCGGGCCCACGCCGCTGCAAACTCGCGGGGAGCGACCCGGTTGGACAGCCACGGTGTTCCCACCACGCGCAGATCCGGAAACCCCTCCGCGTTCCACAGCGGATCCAGCGCCTCTGGGCCGGCGTAGGCGTCTGTGACCCAGACGAAGAATGCGTTGCGTTCTTCCGCGTTCAGCTCCTCCAGCCATGCTACGAGCTGTTTCGACCAGCCGATCTTGATCTTGCTGAAGACGCCCATGAGGTGAACCCGGGAACCTCTCTCGGCGAGGATGCGTTGGGTGATGGCGGCCTCGGTGGTGTCGCCCGCCGATTCAGCGGCCAGGCGCAGGCAGAGCACGTCCAGATCCCCCCCGGCGAAGGGAGCACCACTGTGCATCTGCAGGCGCACGTTCGTGCGGCCGGCGCGCGTTCGAACGGTCACGATGGCGCTGTCGGTGGAGCCTCCGCCGACGTCGAAGACCATCCAATTCTCCTCGCTGTCTGGCGGGGGGGCGAGGCTCTGCGTCCACCACACCACGGCCTCCGCCTCCCGCATCAGGTTCACCTGCACGGCGCCGTCTCCTCGCTCCTCTTCGGAGATCAGCCCCGCACAGCGCGCGGCGACGCGGGATGCCCCCTGCTCCGATGCGCGGCGGATGATGAGCTCCTCGAAGTTGCCGAACGCGTTGGGGATGCTCACCGTGAGGCGGATCGAGCCGCGGGCGATCCGACCGGCGATCTGTCGGTGATCTTCGAAGCCGGTCGCTGTCAGGATGCGCTCTGCACGCTGGGGGCTCCGACGGCGCACCTGGGCGAGCGTCCCCGAGTGTCCCGGAAGCACCGCCAACAAGAGCAGCTCCTCCACCATCGCCGCGATCCGTGGAATCAGCTTGTTTTCGGCGGAGTAGTATGCATTCTGCGCGTCCGTTCGCGGCGTGTCGGTGAGCATTCGCTTCAGAGAACGGTAGTGATCGTAGGA
>CAYXGP010000440.1:0-4087 GCA_964464515.1 uncultured Enterobacterales bacterium | reverse complement strand
GTGCGCCCCCTCCAGACCGAACCCCTTCTTGGCGAGCCAACGCTCCACACGAGTACCTCGGCGGAGAGCGGCTGGTGCTCAATGGCGTGGGCATACGCGAGAAGTTCACCATCGATGTGTACGTCGCCGCGCTCTACCTCCGGGAGCGATGCACCACCGGAGAGGCGGCGCTCGCGATGGACGGCCCGAAGCGCTTGGTGATGCACTTCGTGTACCGCAGGATCACCGCCCGGCAGATGGTGGCCCAATTCCGCGAGAGCCTCGCCCACGTACCGGGCGCCCAGGCGGCCCAGGACGACCTGGAGGAGCTCTACGCGTCGCTGCGCGACGTGGAGCGTGGCGACCGGCTCCTCTTCGAGTACATCCCGGGGCGCGGCACGAGCACGCGGCTGTCGGGAGGCGAGCGCACCCACCACGAGGGCGACGCGCTGATGCGGGTGATGCTCGGACTGTTCGTGGGCCAGCACCCTCCGACTGCGGCGCTGCGCGATGGGCTGCTCGCCGGCGTGGCGCGGACCAGGCGATAGCCGGCGTCGCCGGAACACCACTCAGGACTGTTCGACCGCCGCTGAAGCGCGGGCACGCCGCTTCTGCTCACGCTCGGTCTTGGCCGAGAGGAGCTGTCCGGCCACCTCGGCCTCGGCCTCGAGGCGGGCCAGCGCCTCAGCGATCCCCTGCTCGGCCGCCGCCGGAACAGCCGCTCGCTGGGCGGCGACGGCGGCGTACAGGTTCGCCAGCGCGTCGATCGCCCGCACCGCCTCGGCCTCCAGCGCTCCTGCGGCGTCGCGCAGCGCTGCGGCCCCCTCCCCCTCGCCCAGCCCCTCGGCCGTAGCGAGCACGCTGTCGCGCTCGGCGAGCAGGGCCTCGGCGCGGCTGGCCGCGGCCACGGCCGCATCGCCCGCGCTCTGGTCGGACTGGAGCAGCTCCTGAACCCGCGTGGCCATCTGCCGAGCCGAGCCGACCCGGGGATCGACGGCCTCGGCCGACTCCACGTCGTCATGGCCCAGCGCCCTCTTCGCCTTCGTCAGGCTCCACTGCTGAAGCACGGCCTTGGTCCACTGGATCTCCATCCCCTTCTTGATCAGCGGCACCATGAGCGCGGCCAGGCCCAACATGTATACCGACAGCACGGCGAAGACGCCGCCCCCCTCGCCGAGCATGTCGACCGCGGCCGGCATGATGGGCGCCATCGCGAACGAGCCGATCAGCGCCCAGGCGACGAAGGGGGCCACGACCTTCTTGAGGTAGGCAGCGTTCACCCGTTCCGCTTCGCCGACGAGGGCAGGCTTGGTCGGTTCCATGCCCCACCCTACTCCAACCATGCGCACCGCACCGAGGACCGACGCCTCGCACCCGATCCAGTCCCCTATCCGGCCGGAACATGCACGGTGGCGGTGCAGCTGCCGCTGAAGTCGGACACGGTGGCGCGGGCGATCGCGGCCGCCAAGCAGCGATTCTGATCTGCGCCGCCCCCCTCGACCACCGGCTGACTCACCGCGCCTCGCTCCATCGACCACCCGACCCGGTAGTCGCCGCCATCCGGATCGCACGCCATCAGCGCGTCTTTCTCGACGGCCAGTGACCCGATGATGGCCGGCACCGGCAGCAGCGCTGCGTCTTTCAGCTGACAGGAGAGGCCGGTCGCGCCAAGACCGCCGCTGAAGTACTTGGCCGGCTCCGAGACGGCCATCGGGCCCGGCTCGGGCATCTGGCTGGTCAGCGTCTCGACCTGGGCGCAGCCGTAGGTGTTGCCGAGTGCACACGCGCGCTCGAACAGCGGTAGGGGGTTGGGTACGGCGGTGACCCCACCCCACCCACGCAGCACCATGAACGCGTAGATCTGACAACTGTCGGCGTGCTCGAGGACACAGCCCTTCTTCAACCACGCGCGGGTTGCGGCGTCGCGCGCACGGGTGGCGCCGTAGAGGCCCTCGAAGGGGATCACACCCGCGTTGTGACAGCCGTCGCGATAGCCGAGCTCACACGCCCGGTGAAAGCCCTTCATCACGTCGGGATGGCGGACCTCGTATCCCTTGGTGCGGAGCGGGATCATCGAGGTGAGAAAGCAGCCCAGTGCGTGCCCGGACTGGCAGGTGAATGAAGCGGCTCGGACCGCGCCCGCCGCATCGCCAGCCCCTTCGAGCTCTTTGGTGGCCTGCTTGCACGCCGCCATGTCGCGCTGCTCGAAGCAGCCCTGGCGCAAGGCATCGAGGTTGGGCGCCGCAGCGAAGGCCGTCGAGAGAGCCAGACCCATCCAGACCGTCAGCATCATCCACTCCCTGCGGGAGGATAGTCGCCATAAACCACCTTCCCATGGTATCTGGCTCCCCTCCGCGAGTCGAGTCCGGCGTAGCAGGCCGCGTTTTGTCCTTGGCGGCGGCGCCCTCACCGCCCGAACCGGCGTGAAATCCGTCGTCAGCGGTGGTGCTTTCGGTCTCACGCGCACGGGTGCTCACGAAGGGCACCTATGCCCCCGCCGCTGCCGCTCATCGCAACAGGGCTGGCGGTCCCCGGGAGCGCGCCGCGCTCAGGCAGTCCAGGATGGTATCGGGTACTGTGAACGTCAGTGGGAAGTTCTGACGCGTTTTTTGATGGACGGTCAGATTCCGCTGACGAACAACCTCGCCGAGCGGGAGCTTGGGGTCGTTGGGCGGGGTCGGAAGAACTGGTTGTTCGCAGGCAGCGACGTGGGCGGAGACCGCCTGGCGATCGTGTACACGGTGGTTCGTAGCTGCCAACGGATGGGTATCGATCCGTACGCGTACCTGAGCTGGGCGCTTCCCCAGCTCAGTGACCTGCCCGTGAACCGGCGCGCCGGCCAACTCGGTCGGGTGCTGCCGATGGCCTTTAAGCAGGCCACCGAGCAAGCACAGCCCGGTTGAAGGCCCCGAGGGCGTACACATCGACAAAGACTGATCCATGGTCAACGACTACTGGATGAAATCGATCTGGACCAGAGGCGGATGCCCGAACCTACAGGAGCAGGCCGTTCGGACCTACAAGCAGCTTGCCAGAGTCGAGCGTGCCTTCCGTTCGATGAAGACTGTGGACCTGCTCGTCCGCCCGATTCACCACCGGCTGGAGGGGCGGGTTCGTGCGCACATCTTCCTGTGCATGCTCGCCTACTACGTGCAGTGGCACATGCTGGAGGCTTGGAGACCGCTACTGTTCAGCGATGAGGAAACCGAGGCACGGAACAACCGTGACCCGGTCGTCGCTGCGACTCGTTCAGACTCGGCACTCGACAAGGTACAGACTCGTCGTCACGCCGATGGCTCGCTCGTCCACAGCTTTCGTACCCTGCTACAGGCGCTGAGTTCCATCGTGCGGAACTCCTGTCGACGACCAGGAGCCCCACCTGACGAGGACTCCTTCGGGGTCGATACTACGCCGAACCAGACACAGGCACAAGCCCTCCGACTGCTCTCCTCGATCTCCTTGTAGACATCCTCGTGCAATGCGGTTGAGGCGAGAACATCGTCTGCAACCGCATCCTTATGTGTAGAATGCCGCGGAACTTCAGTCTAACGAATCATGGTCCTTCCGCTTCTCCTTGTCAGCGCCTCTATGGCCACCTCACCAGTCAGCGTGTCCTTGCCGGACTGCAACACGCTCGGCCCGGAGTCGTGCAACATCCGCGTAGACTGCTTCCCGGAGTGGGAGTCCCCTATGGGGTCGACGCCGTCTGCTTCAAAAGGGGGTGGGGCGGGCATCATCGGTAGCCCTGGACGGAAGTTCTCAGGCTGCGCGGAACTTGATCCCGACGAACGAAGCATACGTCGGGAGGACAAGAAGAAATGCCTCGCTGAGGCGGGCGTCTGGAAAGTGCTACGAGGTGGGGAATTAGCCAGATGTGCCTGTCCAACTCTCTCTGATTCTCCAGCCGGCGGCCTCGGGGTATGGGTGAGGGGTGAGGGGTGTTTCTCTGAGGCGCAGTACTGTGAAGCCGCAGGGGAAATTTGGAGCCTCTCGGGTCAGGAGCAGATCGGCCAATGCTCCTTGGGGGGGCGTGTGCTCAACGTAGGGTGGGATCGTAAGCACCGTCTGATACCCAGCCGCTGCGATCCCGTAGCCGTGTGACATGGGC
>CAYXGP010000439.1:0-4096 GCA_964464515.1 uncultured Enterobacterales bacterium | reverse complement strand
GCGGGGCCGCCCTCACGCCGATCATGGGAGACTTCTTTCCCTGGAGCGGCCTTACAGGGCGACTGCTACAGGGCGACTGCGGCCTTCAGACGGGAGCCCACCCGGTAGCGGATGCGCCGCTTCGCCGGAATCTTCATGTCTTCGAGGGTAGACGGGTTGGTCGTCCACATGGCGGGGCACTTCACCGAGAAGATCCGGATGTAGCCCTGGAAGTACCCCAGGTCGTTCCGACCGCCGCGCTCCATACCGTCGGCGATGGTGTCCAGCAGCGCCTGGACCATGCGGATCGTCCAGCCCAGGGGTAGCCGGGTGTCCTGATGGATCTGCCACGCGAGCGCGCGGCGGCCCGACAGGCTGCAGCGCCCGCCGGAGCGCGCGGCGACCGGCGCCCAGTACGCGGCGTTGCGGAGTGGATCGACCTCTCCACGGAGCTGGCTGCGGCCGCGGTCCCAGGAACGCTCGCGCGCAGCGATCGCGCGGAGCTGTGCGTAGGGGCGGAAGCGGACCAGCCGCTGCTCCGGCACATGCATCTCGGCGCCGTTCTTGGGGTTGTGGCCGACATAGGCTCCGATCTGGCTGGTGTAGAAGCCGCCGAACGCGGCGATCCGCACGGCCTGTCCGCGGGCGAGGGAGGCGCCGATGCACTCCCAGAAGCTGCGCACCATGACCCGCGCGGCGGCGTAGGGCAGATCGGTGCGATCGCCGACCTTCCGGGCGACCGTCGAGCACTGGTACTCGGCGATGCGCGGCCAGTCGGCGAGGCCGGCCTCCAGATCGTAGGTGCTGCGCCGCGTCCGCGCGGTCTGGCGACCCCTGCGCTTCTTGCTGCCCGACGCCTTCTTGCTGGGCGCCCGCTCGGCTTCTTCGCTGCGTCTGCCAGAGCGCGCCGCGCCCGCGGGAGCGGAGACTGCGGAGGAGGCTTCTGTAGAGGAGGCACCTGCGACGGGGGCAGCGGAGGACGCCTCTGCTGCCACGAAGACCGACGGCACGTCGCGCCAGCTTCGCCACTCACCCCACTCAGCGCGCCACAGCAGGTGACGCGCGTGGGGGCGCGCGCGGATCGCCGCGACCACGTCGGACAGCGTGGCGTCTTGCTGGCCGCTGGGGCCGCTGTAGTGGAAGCGCTCCACGGCCACCACCGGCGGCAGATCGAGCTGCTCGGCGACCTCGGGCACCTGCCGCCAGTCCTTCCACGCCGGCCAGCCCGGACGCCACAGCTGGTGCGAGGCGCCCGGCGCAGCCGCGATGGCCTCGCAGAGCGCGGAGAGGCCGCGCTCGACCTGTCCGTCGGGGCCGTGGTGGTGATAGCGCTCCTCCGCAGGCGGCGGGGGCGGTCCGGCCAGCGGCGGCGGCGCGATGGTGGGGGGCGGGGGCGGCTGCCCGGCGGCGGCCAGCTCCGGAACGTCGCGCCAGGCGCGCCACGCTGGCCAGCCGGGCTTCCACACGTGGTGGGCGGCGTCGGGTGCGGCGGAGATCGCCGCGATCACCTCTGCGCGGGTCCGCTCGTGACGCCCGTCGGGGCCCTGATAGTGGTAGATTTCTGCGCTCACGTTCAGCCCCGTCGGAGCAGGTGGGACGATCTTCCGTATCGCGTGTGGGCTCAGGTGGGCAGCTCCCCCAGGCGCCGGGAGAGCACGTCGGCGAGCGCCATGATCGTCGCCTGGGGATTCACCGCGCTGGGGCTGGGACAGATGCTCCCGTCCATCACATAGAGCCCGTCCACGCCGCGCACCCGACCGTCCAGATCGACCGGCCCTCGCCGCGGGTCTGCGCTCATTCGACACGAGCTGAAGATGTGGTTCCCGGTCATGTCGACGTCTCCGGCGCGGATGCGGGGACTGAGCAGCGACTCGGACTCGGCGCGGGTGGTGATCTGCTCGGGGCAGCCGGTGATTCCTGTCGTCACGTAACGAGCGCCCACATCGAGCATCCCGTCGACCGCACGCCGCAGACCACGGAGCATGGTGTGGACCTCGTGTTTCGGTATCCACAAGGTCGCTGCAGGAGAGCCATCGCGGCGCGCGCGCACCCGCCCGCGGCAGTCTCCCCGGTAGACACAGGCCACGACGCAGACGTGCGCGGCGTCCCGAATCTGGTGCAGCCACTCCTCGCCGAGCCCGCCCCACTTGACCATGATGAGGCTTGGAGGCGCCCACAGCGCTTCGTACTTGAGGCCGCGGATGTCGGGGCTGATGGCCCCCCAACCCTGCGTGGCGCCGAGCCAGGGATCGACCCGCTCGGGCATCACCGCGACGGCTCCGCAGGACAGGTGCATAGCGAAGGTCTTGCCCACCCTCCCGCGGATGCCGCTGCGTAACAGGAGCACCGGACTCGCCATCACCCCGGCCGAGAGGACCACCCGATCCGCGCGCACCGTGAACCGCGTGAGCGGGCGTCGGCCGTGGGGATCCACCACCATCCCTGTCACCCCGACGGCCCGGCTGCCCTCCGTGAGCACGCGATCTGCGGCCGCGCAGGTGTAGACACGCGCGCCGTCGCGCACCGCGGACGGCACATAGGTGAGATCGACCGACTGCTTGCGTCCGTTTCCGCAGCCGACGATGCAGTCACCTGCGGCCTGGCAGTCCGAGACCGCCCGGGGGAGGGGGCCGCTGGCGATCCCCGCGGCCGTGAGGATGTCGCGCGTGAGCAGGTTCTTCCGCCCCATCGCGACCATCGGCGTGGGCGCCACCTGCAGGCGCTCCAGCACCCGCTCGAAGGCGCGGTCGAGCGCGGGCTCCCCCAGCCAGTCGATGCCGTCCTCGGTGCGCCAGATCTCGCGCACCCAGTCCGGCAGCTTCAGCATGATCGCGGAGTTCACCACGGTGCTGCCCCCCAGGCACCGCCCGGCCATCGCGGGGACCTGGTTGTTTCCGAGGATCATCCGCAGCCCACCCTCCCAGTAGGCATGCGCCATGAACCGCGGGCCGTCCCTGCTCATGTCGCGGGAGCGGAGCTGCGGGCCGGCTTCAAGAAGCACCACGTCCATCCCCGCCGCCGCGAGGTTGGCTGCGGCCACCGCACCCCCGGCGCCGGAGCCGACGACCACGACGTCACATCGGTCGTCGAAGCCCGCCCTCAGGTCGTCGAGGTGATGGATGTGGCCAGCGCTCACGTCGTCACAACAGGTGCGCCCGTGTTCAGAGCATCCGGGCGCACCTCGACCCGCAGTGGGTCGTGGGGGTTGTCGGTGGTCTTGTGCAGCCCGATGTACGCGAGGGCCGCTGGATGGGACAGGTAGATCATGCTGGTGGATGCCTTGAGGCTGTCTCCGAGGAGCTTGAGCGGGAGCAGGCGCGACCGTCGCCACCGTCGGATCAACGCCACACGTCGCGCGGTGGACATCCGGGAGAACCGCCGCAGTCCGGGCGCAAGCAGCGGGGCCGCCAGCTCGATCGCCCCGAACAACAGCCGGATCTGGCCCCGCGGTCGTGGGGGCAGCGCGGCGATCCAGATCAGGGTGCGCTCGACCATATCCACGTCGCGCCAGTCCGGCGCTCCGAAGTCATTGCTGGGGTACAGCGCCTCCGCGGCGCCTGTGATGCCGGCGACCACCGCGCGCTGAAAGAATGCGTCGATCACGTGCGCTCCGTCAGCGACGTCGTACCGTCCCGCCGGAGGATCCGGGGGGGGCGCGCGGCCTCCTCACAAACTCGTGACGCGTGCTACCGTGGATGCCCTCCCGGAGGCGCCGTGCCCAGTGCTGCTCGCATGACCGATCAGTCCCAGAACCCGGCAGATTCCCACGGCTGTACGAGCTGCGCCCACCCGGTCGTGGGCCCCGCGATCACCGGTTCGAGCGACACCATCGTCGAGGGCCAGCCGGTCCTGCGCGCCCAGGCCGCCGACTCCGGGGTGCACTCGTCCTGCTGCGGGCCGAACACCTGGGTCACGCAGGCGGGCAGCAGCACGGTCACGGTGAACGACATCCCCGTGGTGCGGCTCGGCGACGCCACGGTGCACTGCGGCGGCCCCGGGGTGATCATCACCGGCGCCGGCACAGTCATCATCGGTGGTTGAGCCTGCAGGGCCATCGACGTGTGACAGCGGTGAGCGTTCAGGTTGACAACAGCGGATTGTGTGTGAATAGGGGTGG
>CAYXGP010000438.1:0-4133 GCA_964464515.1 uncultured Enterobacterales bacterium | reverse complement strand
CGAGGACACCTCGGATCGCTCCGGGTACGCCTTCCGCCTGACCGACGAGGTCAAGACGGAGGCCTGGCTGGAGGCGTTCGGGGTCTACGACTTCCGCATCCCCGCGGGAGATGAGGACTACGCCGCCTCGGGCAGCACGCGGCTCTCCGTGCGGCAGCCGCGCACGCTCTACAGTGTTCTCCCGCACATGCACGTTCTCGGTCGCGCATACTCGATGTACGCCGAGAACGAGAAGGGTGATCAGACGTGCCTGGTCGAGTCGGAGGGCTACT
Organism: uncultured Enterobacterales bacterium; assembly: GCA_964464515.1. Lineage (GTDB taxonomy): Bacteria > Myxococcota_A > UBA796 > UBA796 > UBA2385 > CAYXGP01. The sequence goes on along the minus strand of CAYXGP010000438.1, from coordinate 3,861 downwards.
CGTTCGAGAATCAGGTCCAGTACATGTTCAAGGAGCCGGTTGTGATCGAGGGAGGGTCGTACCTGCACTACGAGTGTCGCTGGAACAACTCCGAGTCCAACCCGAACCTGATCCACCACCCGCCCATCGACACAACCTACGGCGAGCGCACCGACGAGGAGATGTGCATCTTCTTCGCGCTCGTCTCTGAGTAGGTTCCGTCTCTCTCGTTGAAACGCGCCCACGACAAGTGACCGACCCGGGCGTTCACTCCGTGGTGGTCGTCTCCCCGGTCTCGCCGCCCAGGCAGGTGATCGTCACGAACGGCTCTACCACTGTCGGCAGATACTCGAACTCCAGGTGGAAGTCGAACGGCCCGCCGGTGACGTCCGCCTCGATCACGCCGTCCAATGTTCCGTGCAGCTCACCGTAGTCGATGCTCCACACCGTGGGCTCCAGCTCCTGGGTGAGGTCGGGTCGCACGCCCGTCGCGGAGATCATCTTCATGTCCATCTCTGAAGAGAGCAGCATGTCGGCGACCGTCTCTTCAGGAGACTCGATCTGGTAGATGATCGTCGAGAAGTCCTGCTCGTGATCGACGTAGATCACCGAGTCGATCTGAAGTGAGCCCAGGTTCTCCGCGATCGTCTCGACGTCGTCGTCGGTGAACGTCTGCGGACTGTCGGGATCGTCACCGCGGCCGAGCAGCGCCGCGAGCGGTCCGGGCTCATCGAACGAGACGGTCACCGTGTCGCCGTCCTCGGTCACCTCGGCGCCCTCCAGGTAGCTCTCCGGATCGAACAGGTCGGCGGTGATGAGATCGCCCTCCGAGCCGCCCGGCGTGCCAGAGCCGTACAGGAACATGATGTTCATCACCACCCCCGTTCCGGTGGCCGTGTAGACACCGCCAGAGAAATCGAGCGCGTCCGGCGCGGATCCGGGGTTCGAAAACAGGTCCTGCGCGGTGTCCAACAACGCGAACAGGAGCTGGAACGTGAGGCTGCCGCAGGTGATCATCTCGTGCACGCTCTCCTCGAACTCCCACGTGATGAACGTGGTGTCGTCGACGTCGGCGTCTCCTGCGCAGTCTTCGACGTCGATCTCGGCCTCCCCCGGGGTCATCGCCCCGCAGGCCAGGGTGAAGCCGATCGCGATCGCCAGGGTGCCTCTCAGGGTGCGCATGTCTCCTCCGGGTTTCGGTGGGCAGCGTAGCCGCTCCGACGGGCAGCCGCGGCTGCGACACAGATGTCGCGACCTCGCCCCCGCAGGCTCTACCGAGAGCCACAATCCCCTGAATCCATCGGCACTCTCGTGGATGGATCGACTCTTGCTCCACCTCTCTCGCCTGCCACACCCGCCGCACGTCCCCTGGAGGAGACATGAACAAGATCCCCGTCATCCTGATGACCTTCGCCCTGTCCACGCCCGCGCTGGCCCATGATGAGGAGGAGAAGCGTCTGCGCCCCATCGGGCTGAGCGTGGGCACCGGGCTCGGCGTGCAGCACGGCTTCATCGGCCCGATCCTGGAGGCCGATCTGCGGCTGCGATCCGGCCTGGGGGTGTCCGCGCACGTCAGCCCGGGCGCGCTGGTGACCGCGGGCGCCCACGTCTGGTCACCCGGTAAGAAGCTGCGACTCGGCCTGGGCGCGTCGGTCGGGGAGTTCTGGGACGATCTGGGCAGCACCGGCTCGGACTGCGCCATGAACCCCGAGCAGGTCCCCAACGCGGCCCCGGAGAAGCCGCCCGGCCGCCCCAGCCATCCCCGCTGGCAGCCCGCCCTGGTCGCCGGCGATCTGGCGTTCGATCACGACATCGGTCGCCGCGGCCACTTCAGCCTGCGATACGGCATGGGCGTCGGCGTGACCGCCATCGACTGCGAGTTCACGGTGTTTCCCATGCCGAGCTTCGCGGCGCTCTACCGCTTCTGATCAGGCGCCAGCTCCGCTCGCATCCGGAGCGCGGACCGCTATACTCTCCCACATGTCGTTTTGTTCTCCCATGCATGGTTTCCTGATCCTCATCGCCTGCGGACCGGGGGAAGGGCAGCTCGCTGGCGAGTGCTCGGATCGCGCTGACAACGACGAGAACGGCCTGTTCGACTGCAACGACCCTGGCTGCGCTGGCTCACCCGACTGCGATCCCGCCAGCTCCACCACGACCAGCTCGGGCGGGACCTCCGACACACCGACCGACACCAGCTCCACCAGCTCCACCAGCTCCACGAGCACCACGACGAGCGGCAGCACCACCACTGTCGGTCCGGCGGTCGGCCTCGCGGTGGGCGACACCCACACCTGCGCGCTCCACGCAGAGGGCGCCGTGACCTGCTGGGGCTACGAAACCCAGGGCCAGGCCACCCCTCCGGCGGGCGTCGCGTTCGTCGAGATCACGGCGGGGCTGTGGCACACCTGCGGCCTGCAGACCGACGGCGCCGTGACCTGCTGGGGCTGCACCGGCAACGATCTGGGGCAATGTAGCGCCCCCAAGGGAGTCTTTACGCATGTCTCCGCGGGCCAGTACCACACCTGCGCGATCGAACAGAGCGGTCCCACGGTGTGCTGGGGCTGCCAGGGAGACGACCGGGACTTCGGCCAGTGCGACGCGCCGGAGGGCACGTTCTCGGCCCTCGCCGCCGGCCCGCGGCACACCTGTGCGCTCGACGCAAGCGGCGCCGTCACGTGCTGGGGCTGTCAGGAAGGTGAAGACCTGGGGCAATGCGACGCGCCGAAGGAGCTGCTGGTCCAGGTCCAGGCCGGCGGAATGCACAACTGCGGCGTCACCTCCGAGGGGGAACCGGTGTGTTGGGGTCGTTCCAACTTTGGCGAGACCGACGCGCCGGATGAGCAATACAGCTTCATCGGCGGCGGGCACATGCACTCGTGCGGGGTTCGCGCGCTGGATGGTCGCGTCGATTGCTGGGGCTGCGCGATGGAGAAGGAGGATCAGGGGCAGTGTGACCCACCGGAGAAGCTGACCGGTGCGCTGGAGACAGGCGGAGGTACAGGGCATTCGTGTTCGGTGTTGGATGATGGGAGCGTGGAGTGTTGGGGATGTGGGGAGGATTGGCAGTGGGATGTGGGGCAGTGTGATCCACCGCACTCCCGGTGACCCACCGCTCTCCCGGTGACCCACCGCTTCCCTGCTGACCCACCGCTTCCCTGCTGACCCACATTCTGGCTCGCGCCTCGACGGGCGAGGGCCCTGCCCTTACGCCAACCAGAGGGCTCACGAGGGGAGCCATCCCAGGAGGCAGACATGATAGCGAGACCCTTGCGTCGGTCGATGATCCACGCGTTCCCACTGTTCGCCGCACTCATCGCCTGCGACAGCGGAAAGTCCGATCTTGACACCGGCGCCGTCTCGTCGGTCAGCGCCGCTGTGGACGCCGACAGCGACGGCTACACAGAGAACCAGGACTGCAACGACGCCGACTCGTCCACGAACCCGGGTGCGCCCGAGATCTGCGACGGGATCGACAATGACTGCGACGGCGAGATCGACGACGGCGCCACGACCACGTGGTACGCCGACGCCGACGCCGACGGCTACGGCGATCCTGACGTCACCGTCGAGGCCTGCACGGTGCCCTCGGGGTACGCCGCGACCGGAAACGACTGCGACGACTCCGACCCCACGGCCTGGCCCGGCGGCTCAGAGGTCTGCGACGCAGCCGACAACGACTGTGACGGCGATATCGACGAAGACCTGGTCGAAGACTGGTACACGGACGGCGACGGCGACGGGTACCCGGACCCCGACTCTGCGGTGTCTGCCTGCACAGCGCCGTCCGACGCCATGGCTGCGCCAGACGACGACGGCTGGGACTGCTACGACTCTGACGCCGCGGCCTTCCCCGGCGCCGCCGACGTCTGCGACGGCGTT
>CAYXGP010000437.1:0-4172 GCA_964464515.1 uncultured Enterobacterales bacterium | reverse complement strand
CTGCCGGACATCATCACGGCGGCCGGCCTGAAGCTGGACCGTGTTGAAAGCACATTGGATTTCTGGCACGCCTGCGAGTATGTCCACGACGCCCTCAAGCTGTGCAAGAACCTCTCCGAGGACGAGCGAGCAGCGGTCTACAAGTCCATGCGTCAACAGATGAGAGACGATGACAGCGGAGCCCAGACCGTCGTCCAGCGCCTGCAGAACCTCGCCGTCGGTCGCCGCTCGCGCGCGATCAAGGACAAGGTGTCGTATCTGGAGAAACACCGGCCGCACATGAACTACGCCGACCTGCGGGCTCGGAGTCTGCCGATTGGTAGCGGCGTCGTGGAGAGTGCCATCCGTCGGGTGATCAACCAGCGCTTCAAGTCCGCCAGCCAGTTCTGGAGGGAGGATCACCTGGAGCCGCTGCTGGGGTTGCGCGCCCTGTGGAAGTCCGGACGCTGGGACGACTTCTTCAACGCTCAACTCCACGGCCGATTCTGGATAACTCCCGACACCCTGACCCCCACAAGTGCAGGGAAAACTCAGGACAGGACGGCATGATCGGCCACGTCAAACTGCACCCTTTTCAAGGACGCACCCGCCACTCGGTGTCTTCCGCGAGCTCCCGTCCCAGCTCATGGTGAAACGGGATCTCGAGTCGCGCCGACAGGGCGCGCCCAAGAGAAGTCTTTCCCACTCCGTGGGGACCGATCAAGATGATCATCATGCTGCTATCTCCGTGTTCATGGGAGAAGACGCGGGGGAGACCCAGCAGCGGACAGTCGACTGCCAGATTCGCGAGATGTCTTGGGGTGCGCGATCTGTCAGGAAGCTGGACAGGTCCAGGCCGACGTCGGGTCGATCCATGCAGGGGCGCAGCCGGCCGTCGTGGGTCAGGCGCAGCGCATGGATCCCCTCGCCGCACTGTGCGCGCTTCGGGCAGGTCGCGCAGGGGCGCCACGGCGCCAGCTCGCCGAGGTGGTGGTCCTTGATCTCCGCGACAAGTCCGTCCGCCCACTGAAGGTGCAGCGTCGGCAGGCTGTGCGGGTCGTCGTCAGCGTTTCGCACCAGAGCCGGGCCGCGGAGGCGGATCAGCGCCGCTTCTACGTCCTTCGGACCGATGGTCGGATTGCCGAGGTCATCCAGGGCGCTCACCACCACCGCCTTGTCGGCGGCCCACTCAAGCAGCCCCGCCAGATCCGCGTCGTCCTGTGGGCCGGTCCAGACGTAGTTGAGCTTGAGCTTACGTCCGCGGTCGAGGAGGCGCTGCAGGATAGCCTGTCGCTGCCGAAACGCCGCGGCTCCACGCTTCGTACGCTGCACGAACGCCGCCTGGGACCAGCCGTGGATGCTCAGGTTGGCGCGGGACAGACCGGCCTCGAAGCACGCGTCGAGTCGCTTCGGGGACACAGCACCCCCGGTGATCAGGGAGATGTCGAGATGAGGGTCGCGGGCACGGAGGTCGGCGATGATCTCGGGAAGCTCCTTCCGAAGGAGCGGCTCTCCGCCGAGGAATTTCAGCTTGCGAATCCCGTTGTCCAGTGCGGCATGCAGGAGCACGAGGAGATCGGCGGCGCTCAGGCCTCGGGCGTTCTCGGTGGCTGGATCTCCCTCCAGGTGGCAGTAGTCACAAGCCAGGGTGCAGGCGCTGGTGATGACGACGCGCAAGTAGGTCGGGGCCATTGTCTGCTCCGTGACTTCGGGGGGCGCTGTTGAAGACGCGGGCGGACCTGGGATGCGGACAATCCAAGACAATATCTGCAAGATCCGTCTGAGTCGTCGCTGTCAGGGCCGCAGAGATGGCGTGATGCGCCAGTGCGCCTCCCAGAGGCCCATGCCAACCGGCGATGCCGAAGGTGGAGCGTCGCTGTCGTCCCCTCAGGGGACAGCGGACCATCCGCAGTCGAACTGGCTTCGACGGATCATCACCTCAAGCGGCAGGTGGTCCGAAGGCAGCGTCGGGGAGGGCAGCGGCGTTGTCTCTGTGATGACTGGCAGCGGCGTCGGAGCGCCGAGCCACTCGGGGCGAGCATAGATGGCGTCGAGAGGCTGAAGCCTCCGGCCGACGTTGCAGGTCGGGCCGGCGGGGCCGAGGGATCGGTAGCCGGCCTGCTCGATGAGACGCCGCTCCGGCCAGTCGGGGAAGGCGTTGAAGTCACCCACCACCAGATCGGGCTGGTAGGCGAGGATGGCTTCCAGCTGGGCCATCCCTCGCCTCTGTTTGCCGTCCGGATCACCGGTCCAGCTCAGGTGGACGTTGGCCAGAGTGACATCTCCCGCCAGGTTGACCAGCAGCGCGCGCTTTCGGCCGCCGGGCAGGGGGATCTCCCGCGGCCACGGCCGCTGACCTCGGACGAGCACCGCCAGCCCCTCGCCGCAGTGGGGGACATAGGCCAGCCCGTGATCGGGAAAGAGCCGCCGGAGGTCGCTGGCCAGAGCCGGGGAGACCTCCTGGAGCGCCATCACGTCGCAGGTGCGCCGGCGAAGATCTGCGAGAAGACGCTGCCGACGGGTCGGGCCGCGTAGGTCCTCCGCAGGGACAAGGGGGTACCAGGCGGGTGTGATGTGGCTGTCTGCGAGCACGTTCCAGCAAAGCAGAGAGAACGAAGAAGCTGGGGTGTTGGGATCGGTCATTCGGGTCTCCAATGGGTCCCTGGACGCCTGAGGGAAGCAGCGAAATTGGCGAGGAGTGGTCGCGCTCAGGGTTGCGGGAGCTTCACCGTGTGGGGCTCGAGGAACTCCAGCAGCTTGCGGTGCGCCAGCCAGCCGTCGTGTTCGCGATCCTCGGTCGCCTCTCGGGGCCGCTGACCGCTGGGGAGGTGGTCGTCGAGGAGGGGGCCGAGCCCGGCTCGCGTGACCAGCACGCAGGCCTGTCGGTGACGTGACGTCATCACGCAGAGTCGCCCGGTGTCCAGGTGGAACTCCGACGCGTCGAGTCGTCCGGACAGGGGGTGCCAGACCAGCACCACGTCGAACTCTCGACCCTGAAGCCGGTTGGCGGTGTCGGCCACGACTCCGCTGAGCTGCGGTCGCTCGGCGAGGAGGCGCTGGACGCTGGCGCGCTGATCCCGATGGGCCACCGCGATGGCGATGTGGCTCGGCGGGAGGGGGGCGCCGTGTTGGAGCGCGACGGGCCACTCCGCGGTGACCTCCGCACCACGAGACAGGAGGCGCTCGGCGAGGCCGACCAGCGTGGTCGCGATGTCGGCGTCGTCACGAACGCCGAACATCTCTGGCAGCTCTGCGAGGGCCCAGCCGTGCGCTGCGGCGTGATCGAGGACGGGGTCCAGCGGGTCCCGCCGGCCAGACGAATGGAGCGACAGCTCCCTATCGCCCACCTGTGCCACCGGGAGGAAGGCGAGATCCGGGTAGAAGCAGCGCTGTACGACCGGGACCGCGCGGGCATCGAGGCGGAACGACGCTGGCAGATCGAAAGCCGTTAGCGCGGCGGTCCCCTGCAGACTGCGGATCGCGCTCGGAGCCGGGGCTAGCGCCGAGGCGTCCTGGCCGGTCCAGCGGCCGGTCTCCATGGTCGTGAACGGGTCCAACTGCCCCGGATCACCGACCATGAGAAGTCTCTCCATTCGATCGCCGAACCGCAGGAGCTCACCGGTGCGCATCTGGTACGCCTCGTCGATGACGCCGAGATCGAACGACCGCTCCAGACGCAGGCGGGGCAAGTGGGACGAGCAGTGCACCGCCCACTTCCGCGCGACCGCCACCAGCACGTCGGGACCGGCGTCGGCTTCTGACGTTGACTCGCACACGGTCACGTTCGGGTGTTCGCGGAGCGTCTGCACGACGTCGGGGTATTCGTCCTCCTTGACGGGGCCGGACGGCCAGTAGCCGAACACGTGGCGGTGCCCGCCGCTCGCGAGGAGGTCCGCCATCCCCGTGACCAGATCGATGGCCTGGGCGTTGGTCTGCACCGTCACCATGCAGGAGACGTTCCGGTCGAGCGCGGAGAGCATCACCTGCCGCGTAAGCCGGGTCTTGCCCGCCCCTGGAGGGGCCTTCACCCGCGTGAGGGGTACCCGACGGCCCACCACGGCGTCCACCACGGAACGGCTCACGCCCAGGGCGCTCTGCTGAAGGGATTGGTCAGGCATGGGGACTCCGTCTGGTGAGCATCCATGCGTGACCGGTTAGGTGATTCACCGCTTAGGCCGCCCGCTTTTGGCGAT
>CAYXGP010000436.1:0-4198 GCA_964464515.1 uncultured Enterobacterales bacterium | reverse complement strand
CGAGGGCCTGGTCCACATCTCCGAGATGACCTGGAACAAGCGGGTCAAGCACCCCAGCAAGCTGGTGGACATCGGCGACATCGTCGAGGCCAAGGTGGTCGGCGTGGACGTCGAGAACAAGCGCATCTCGCTGAGCATGCGCGAGCTGGAGCCCAACCCCTGGGATCTGGTCGAGGAGAAGTACCCGGTCGGCTCGATCGTCCGCGGCAGCGTGCGCAACATCACCGACTTCGGCCTGTTCGTGGGCATTGAGGAGGGCATCGACGGACTGGTGCACATCTCCGACCTGTCCTGGAGCCAGCGCGTGCGTCACCCCGGCGAGGTCTTCCAGCGCGGAGACGAGGTCGAGGCGCGGGTCCTCAACATCGATCGCGAGCACGAGCGGTTCAGCCTGGGCATCAAGCAGCTCAAGGAGGACCCGTGGCTGTCCGTGCAGGCGCGCTACTTCCTGGGCCAGGTGATCCCCGGCAAGGTGGTCAGCCGCACCGACTTCGGCATCTTCGTCGAGATCGAGGAGGGCATCGAGGGTCTGGTTCACCTGTCCGAGATGAACGTCTCCTCTGACGGCAGCATGGACTGGACCGATGGTTACCCCGACGGCCGCGAGCTGCAGGTGGAGATCCGGCGCATCGACCAGCACGATCGCAAGATCAGCCTCTCCGAGAAGGGCGCCGCTGAGCGCTCCGACCACTCGACGAGCGTGAACGAGTACATGGCACGTCAGGGCGACAGCGCTGCGCGACTCGGCGACCTGATGGGCGACCTCGGCCGTCGTATCAAGGGCAGCTGAGCCTCGGGGACGCGCGGTGAACCCCCGCCAGATCACGGTGCTGGTCGCGGTCCTCCTCGTAGGGCTCGCGATCGCGCTGTTCCAGGTGCAGAACGCGGGGACGATGGTCCCCGATCTCTCTCTGGATATCGGCTTCGTGCGCCTGCACCTGGCGCAGCCGGTGAGCCTGCCCGTCCTCCTGTGGAGCACGCTCGGTGTCGGCGCTCTCGTGGGCATCGGCCTCGGGATGCGCCTGCGCTCAGGGCGCATCGCCGAGCTGGAGCGGGCGGTCTCTGCTGCCCGCGCCAACCGCTCCGGCGGTGACGCCTGGGACTGATTGTCCTGCTGGCCGGACTCGCGGCCTGCGACGCCGAGCCGCCACCCGCCGCCGCTCCGACCGCGCCCACGGTCGAGGGCGCGCGCGATGGCCCGCCACAGCATGCGCTGGTTTCGCTGGAAGACCTCCAGGCCGTCGCGCCCGGACTGTCCGCGCTCCCGACGGGTCGGCAGGAGCAGATCCGCGCGGTGCTCCACGTGGTCCCCGCGCCGTGTGTGCCCTGTGACGGGCTGCCGCTCTCGACCTGCGCGCTGTCTCCGCAGGTCGGCTGCGAGAACATCCCCGGTCTGGTGCAGCGCGCCATCGACATGACCAGCGCACAGGCTCCCGCGGAGATGGCGGCGATCCGAGAGGCGCTGTCGTACCCCGATCACTGGGTCGGGCCGCTCCCTGACGGCGTGCTGGTGGAGCTCTGGCTCGATCCCGCGAGCCCGTTCGCGGAGGACGCTCGCGAGCGCGCGGCGGGGCTCTCGGTCCCGGCGGGGTCGCTGGTCGAGCGCGAGATCGCCGCGCACCCCGAGCGGGCTGCGGCGATCGGTGTTCGCGCGACGCCGACGTGGGTGGTGGGCGGATATCGCCTGCGGGGCTTGCAGTCCCCGGCGGCGATTCAGCGTTTGATCGATCTGGAGCGCGGATCTTGATGGCACCTGACTCCCGACCCGCCCGCCTGAACCCCGCGCGTAGAGCCACCGTGCATGTGCTCGTAGAGGTCGAGCGCGGCGCCCACGCCGAGGATGTGCTCGCGACGCACGCCCCTGGCGGTATCGATCGTGGCCTCGCCTGGAACCTCACCCTGGGGGTGCTCCGTCGCCGCGGCACGATCGACGCGATGCTGGCGCCGCACCTGCGCCGCGGGCTGCGTGGGCTCGACCCGCCGGTCCGGGCCGCTCTGCGGATGGGCGCCTATGAGCTGGCCTTCTGCCGCACGGCCCGCCACGCGGCGGTGCATCAGGCCGTGGAGGCCTGCCGAAGGGCGGGGGCGCGCCGCGCGACAGGTCTGGTGAACGCGGTGCTGCGGCGGGTCGCGAAGAGCCCGGTGCCGGACGATCCCCTCCTCGATGTGCCGCCGTGGCTCGCCGCGCGATGGGGCGGGCACGCGGACTGGCTGCTGCGCCTGCGAGAGCCGGCGCCGATCTGCGGTGTGTGGCGCGATGAACCGGTCCCCGAGCTGCCGACCCGCCCGGCGCCGCTCGGGCTGCCGTCCACCTTCGCGCTGGACGCCGCGGGGGACATCCGCCAGCTGCCCGGATTCGCCGAGGGGCGCTGGTGGGTGATGGATCCCGCAGCCGTGAAGGTGGCGGATCTGTGCGCTGAGGAGATCCCACCCGGGGGGAGGGTGCTCGACGCCTGCGCGGCGCCGGGCGGCAAGGCCCTGCGCCTGGCCTGCCACGGCGCGCAGGTGGTCGCGGTGGACCTCTCCGAGGAGCGGCTGGCGCGGATCACGGAGAACACCGCGCGCACGGGGCTGCCCCTGCGGCAGCTCGCCCACGACTGGCTCACCGGCCCGAACGACGAGCTGGGGACCTTCGACGCCGTGCTGGTCGATGCCCCCTGCACCGGGTTGGGGACGATCCGCAGGCACCCCGAGATCAAGTGGCGGCGCATGCCCTCCGACCCGGCCGCGATGGCCATCCGCCAGCGGGCGATCACCGCCGCCGCCGCGACGCACGTGGCTCCGGAGGGCGCGCTCGTGTACGCCGTCTGCTCCGTCGCACCGGAGGAGGGGGCCGCAGTGGTCGCGGACCTGCCGGGGTTCGAGGTGACCGGGAAGTGGGCCAGCGCCCCTCCTGCGGGAGACGAAGACGGGTTCCAGGCGTTCGTCCTGCGTCGAACTGCGTTAAACTCGGGCGGCCCATGATCTCCGCCTCCTGCCCATCCTGCGGCGCGCCGATCGAGTTCACCCACGCGGCCTCGGCGTCGGTCGTATGCGGAAACTGCCGCAGCACGGTGGTGAACACCGGCACCGACGAGCTGGTCATCGCTGGAAAGCTCTCGGCGTTCTCCCGCGATCTGTCCCCCCTGAAGCTGGGCACGACGGGCAAGTGGGGGGGGCGGCGGTTCACGATCATCGGCGGCCTGCGGATGGTGCGCCCCCAGGTGCGCTGGAACGAGTGGTACCTGCGCCTGGAGGGTGGCAAGGCGGGGCAGGCAGAGGTGGGCTGGCTCGGCGAGGGCCACGGCTTCTACCAGATGTTCTCCGAGCCCCCGCAGACGGTCGACGTGCGGCTGCGGCGCCTGCGTCCGGGGAAGCGGATCAACATCGGTGATGAGCGCTGGCACGTGATGGAGGCCGCGGAGGCCGCAGTGGGCGCTGCAGAGGGCGAGCTGCCCTTCCGCGTGGTCCAGGATCTGCCCCGCAGGTACGCCGATCTGCGCTCGGTGGACGGCAAGAAGGTCGGCACCCTCTCCGCCGAAGACGACGGCTCGGTGACGCTCTGGGTGGGCCGCATCGTCGGTCTGGAGGCGCTGGAGCTGGAGGGTGTGCGCGCGTTCGGCGGCTGGTCCGATCCGGTCATCCGCGCCTTCGAGGGCCCCGAGGTCGACGCGACCCGAAAGCTGGACTGTCCCAATTGCGGGGCGTCGCTCACGCTGCGCGTGCCGGCTCAGAGCGTGCGGATGGCCTGCGAGTACTGCGAGTCCGAGCTGGATCTGCAGGAGGTCGGTGACGAAACGACGGCGCGGGTGCTGCACGCCCGGGGAAAGCGTCGGTTCAAGCCCACCCTGGAGCCCGGCCTGCGCGGCACGCTGGACCGCATCCCCTGGCAGATCGTCGGCGCGATGCGGCGGGCGGTGCGCTTCGAGGGCCTCGACTACCCGTGGGTCGAGTACTTCCTGTTCAATCCCTACCGCGGGGTCGCGTTCCTCATCGAGGACGACAACGGCCACTGGCTCTTCGTCCGCCGGTGCCCCGACCAGCCCGAAGACGGCGCGGGCATGACCATGAAGTACCGGGGCAACCGGTACAAGCACTTCACCGACGGCCGCGCGCGGGTCCAGTGCGTGCTCGGGGAGTTCGGCTGGCAGGTGCGCGTCGGCGCCGGCGCCGCCCCCGCCCCCGACCTCGCACCGCCGCGGGGGGTTTCGCGCGAGAC
>CAYXGP010000435.1:0-4207 GCA_964464515.1 uncultured Enterobacterales bacterium | reverse complement strand
CCGCAGGGGTCCGATGGGCTCTCTGGCGATGGACATTTCGACGGTGGTCCAGATCCTCCGTCACACGCCCGCGTGTAGAGCGCGACCGCCTTCGTTTCGTCTTTCGCGACGCCAACGCCTCGCGCAAGCGCCACGCCAAGGTTGGTGCAGCCGAGCATTTCCCCTGGGCGAGCGGGCTCCGGCAGGGTAGAGTGGGGCTCAGGAGGAGCTGGACGGGTGATTTCGGCACGACCAACGTCCGATAATGAACAATATGTCAACTTTTATTCAGGGGTTGCGCGAGCAGATCGGGGGCCATTCGTCTTATCCCCAGTCGGCCCTAGTCCGCGACGTGCAGCGCGTCCAGCAGGGGCTCACAGCGCGCATCAGGGGGCAGTACATCGCCGCCCTGTTGTTGAAGAAGGTGCTGGCCCTGTACGGCGTGACTGCACCCGTCGAGCAGCACATGGACGCCGTGAGGCCCGGCCCGAAGTTCGCCGCGAAGATCCGCGTCCTTCTGCCTCGTATCAAGCGGTTCCTCGGCGTCACCCACTGTCCCAAGACCAAGAGGGTCAACGGGCAGACTGTCCGTATGGGCGACATCGACGAGATGCGACTGCTGAGCCAGGTGCTCGCTAAGTTCGGCCTCAAGCTCGTCGGGAAGCGAACGCGCAACGACGGCGCAGTCGGTCGCACCTACCGGATCGACACCGCCCTCGCTGAACACCGCGTCAAGCTGGCGCAGGCGGCCCGCGACCGACTCGTCGAGGCGCTCACCAAGCTGGAAGGGGAGGCGCAGTCGAACTCCCTGGTCGTGGACGACGAGGAGATCGACATCGACGCCATCCTCGCCGGGGTGCCCACCGGCACGACCGCGAGCGTGGACGAGCTGCTCACCGTCGAGGCCGCCTGACCGAAATGGGGTTGCCGCCGGGAACCGCCCCTGCCCCCTGGGCAAATCTGGCAACTTCTGGCAGGCTCCGCCCATGGAGGTGTCAAGATGCTTGCGGAACCCGAGTTCCTTTCGGTGCCTGAGGCGGCAGCCCTCCTACGCATCGGCGAACGGACGACCTACAAGCTTGTTCGCCGGGGCGAGTTGCCTGGGCTGAAGATGGGCGGCCAGTGGCGAATCCACCGGCCAACCTTGCTGGAGTGGGCAAAGAGTCGGGACGAGACTGACTTCCGCCTGGACGCGGAGGACGCGCAAGCAAGGTGAGAGGCTTGTCGCTGCGCCAATGGACATGCACCTGCCACGGTGCTGAAGCTAAGTGACTGGGAGTTCGACGGGATGCGAGATGAGGCCGACTTCAACGCGGTAGACCTGTTCTGTGGGGCCGGCGGGCTCGGGATCGGCCTTGAAGCCGCAGGCTTCAAGGTGGTCAAAGCCGTTGACAAGTGGGAGCCCGCCATCCGCACCTACAACACCAATTTCGACCACCGGGCGGAGGTGGCAGCTCTTGATTGGAACTCGGAACTGCCGGATGCAGACATCTACGCTGGCGGCCCGCCGTGTCAGGGGTTCTCGTCGGCTGGCCGACGTGCTCCGGGCGATGCACGGAACACCCTGGTTGCGGTCTTCGCCCACTTGCTCACCTTGCATCGGCCCCCGGCGTTCATCTTCGAGAACGTCGAGGGCTTCTTGACGGGCGACAAAGGACGCTGGGTGGTGGATCTTCTCACGCCCCTAGTGCGGGCTGGGTACTGCATGTCCGTTCGGAAGGTGAACGCGGCGAACTACGGGGTTCCTCAGCACCGGAAGCGCGTCATCGTGGTCGGCGGACTCGGATGGAACCCCGGCTTGCCGGAACCCAGCCACCGAGCCGTGGGCGCTCCGGGGGCGAAGAACGTGGCTGCCGATTGTCCCCTCGCGCCCACCGTCGCTGAGGCATTGGGCCGGCTGCCCGATGCGACTAGCAACGGCACACCTCCCGCGTTGGCGGATCACGTCTTCCGCGTCCCCAACGAAGCTGATCGGCTCAGAATCGAGGCGCTGAAGCCCGGCCAGACGATGAAGGACTTGCCCGAGGAACTCTGGCACGACACGTACCGGCGACGGGCCTACCGACGAGTGAAGGACGGGACACCCACAGAGCGGCGAGGGGGTGCGCCCGCTGGCCTCCGACGCCTTCACCCAGAGCAGCCGTCGAAGGCGATCACCAGTGGCGCTCCGTCTGAGTTCGTGCATCCCTGGGAGCAACGGACGTTGACCCTCCGAGAGTGCGCTAGAATCCAGACCTTCCCCGACGACTTTGTCTTCACCGGAAGCAAGGCGCAGAGGGCGCTTCAGATCGGCAACGCGGTTCCACCTCGTCTGGCGACAGCCGTGGCCCGACACGTTGCAAACGCGATGCGCGAGCGCGGCGAATCGAACCTAGCACCAGGCTTGTACGAGTTCACGCCCACCTTCTCGGACGGCATGAGCCCTGCGCTGGCTCGGACAGTCGAACTCGTCAGTAGCACCATCCCGCTGGCGGGCAAACAGAGCCCGCAGTCCCAACTTGACCTGTTTGGAGATCCTACATGCCGCCCCGCCTGAGCTTGGCCCAAAGGACGCTTATCCAGAAGGCCCGACACCCTGGCAGCAGCGACATGGGCGTTCCCCTGGACGACCGCGACTGCTCGTTTCTCATCGCCACCATTGCCCGCGACTTGGGGGCGGAGCACCTCTTCCCCGGTGTCGCCTTCGACTCGTTGCCGCAGTACTTCAGCGTGGAGCCGGTGAGTGGGTCTTTCCCCACAGTCCTCGATGTCACGCCCTCGCTGGCGAAGTTATTTGCAGAGGTCGATGACGCGGACACGTTCTTCTCCTGCCTCGCCAAGTTGCACAAGAGCCGACTGAAGTACGAGCAGATCCTCAGGCGTCAGCCCTTCCCGACCTTCGACCAGGTGGGGCCGCGAGGGCTCCTGCAATACGGTACGCTGACACCGAAGGGGCTCATGGCGCTGCTCTTCTGGCGGAAGTGGTTGTACGACCTTGACAACCGGGCAGCCCAGGACACCGGCTACCTGTTTGAGCCCATCCTTGCGAGCGCCATTGGCGGCGCTCCTGTCCCGGCCAAGCGTAGTCCGGTGAAGAGACGCTCAAACGCGAACAAGGGCCGTCAGGTGGACTGCCTCCTCGACAGGCGGGCCTACGAATTCAAGCTGCGCGTGACCATCGCCGCGTCCGGTCAAGGCCGTTGGGGCGAGGAGTTGGACTTTCCCGATGACTGCCGGGCCAGCGGCCACACTCCGGTTCTCGTCGTACTCGACCCGACTCGGAACCCAAAGCTGGACGAGCTTGTGGAGCGGTTCGTGGCGGCTGGTGGTGAGGCGTTCGTAGGGGACGCGGCATGGGCTCACCTGGAGGACCAGGCTGGGGCGACCATGTCTGCCTTTTTGGAGACATACGTTCGGGTGCCGCTCGCGTCCCTGCTTGCAGAGGCCGATGCGGACATGGGAGGGCTCACCATCGCGTTTTCGACCGGGGGGGTGGACATCCTGGTGGGCGACGAGACGATGTCGGTTCCGAGGGGCGATGAGGCCGAGTGCGTTGACGAGACGCAACTCCCCGACGACATCGACACCGACATGCCGGGCGTCTAGCTTCCGCGTCACTGGGCCAGGGCTGTCGTGCGCTCGGCGAGTGGGAGTTGACCTCCGTCTGGCGGTCGAGGACATCGTGGGGGGCTCGCAGCAGCCGTCCGCCTGACCGCCGTGCTCGCGAGGGCTCAGGCCGTCTCGTCCGAGCGTAGTAGGGGCCTGCAAGGCAACCCCCAACACGGAGGACGACCGATGACCCAGGCAGACCACCGCCCCTACGCGAACAGTATCGAGCTACTCCAGGCCGAGATCGAAGGCTGGATGACGGCCCGCTGCCGCCACCTTGCCGCGCAGAACGAGCTGGCCGAGGCCGGCGTCCCGACCAGGCGGAACATCACCGTCGTCGGACGCGAGGACGTGACCGCCCGCGAGGAGTTGCGGCGTCGAATCGCCAAGCTCGCCGTGGAGGAGGCGGACATCCGGGTCGAGATCGACGCCCGCATCGAGGCCACGGAGGAGACAGGGATCGACCTCGGTCTCGTCCGCGTGTGCCGAGAGCTGGAGCTGGACGCGGTGGACCGGGCCACGTTGCTCCTGGCCTTCACGCCAACCCTCGGCGAACGGGCCATCGAGCCGCTGGAGCAGATCGGCATCTGAGGATAGTCGCCATAAACCACCTTCCCATGGTATCTGGCTCCCCTCCGCG
>CAYXGP010000434.1:0-4220 GCA_964464515.1 uncultured Enterobacterales bacterium | reverse complement strand
CCATGACCTTTCCCCGGCCCCCCTCCCTGACATGCCTCAGCGCCCCCCGGCGCGGCCTGGCGCTGCGCGGGTGTGAGCAAAAGCCCGACCTCGATGAGGACGACGACGACACCACAATGACCACCGGGACGACCAGCGGTGGCACGTCAGGCAGCACGACGGGGGGCACCTCCGGCACGACGGGCGGCACGTCTGGCACATCTGGCACCTCCGGCACGTCTGGCACGTCTGGCACCACCGGTGGCACGACCGGCGGCACGACCGGCGGCACGACGCCCCAGACCGATGATGACGGTGACGGCTTCTACGCCGAGACCACGGACTGCGACGACTCCGATCCGACCATCAACCCCGACGCCGAAGAGGACTGCGAGGACGGGGTCGACAACGACTGCGACAACATCGTTGATTGTCCTGCGTACTCCGCGTGGGCCGGCGAGCGCGAGGTCATCATCGAGGCGGCGGG
Source organism: uncultured Enterobacterales bacterium (assembly GCA_964464515.1). Lineage (GTDB taxonomy): Bacteria > Myxococcota_A > UBA796 > UBA796 > UBA2385 > CAYXGP01. The sequence goes on along the minus strand of CAYXGP010000434.1, from coordinate 3,754 downwards.
CTTCGGCGCGCTCTGCGACATCATCTGGGAGACCGCGGGCTCCGAGTCATCGACGAGCTGTCCACAGTGCGATCTCGTCTTCGACGTCGACGCCTACGACGGCACCGATCTCGTCGGGTATTGCGGCGATCAGGGCGACTGGCTCGGCAGCACGTTTGGCTACACGTCCGACTACTACGGCTACGGTGAGTTCGTTCTGTCGGAGTACTACGGCACCTTCTACGCAATGTGGTACGCCGAGCTGAACGGCGGCACGCTCGACTATTGGAGCGAGTACTCCTGGACCTACTACTACACCTACTACCAGCTGTGGTACGGCACCGCCGAGCTGTTCGACGCCGCCACCACCGACGATGACGGCGACGGCTTCGCCGCTGACGTCGATTGTGACGATCGCGACGCCGACGTCTACCCGGGCGCCGTCGAGGTCTGTGACGGCGTCGACAACGACTGCAACGGCGACATCGACAACAACGACCCCGGCGCGGTAGACACCTGCCCCTGGCTCGGCGAGCGTGAGATCGTGCTGGAGGCCGGCGGGCACGGCGTGCTCTGCGACATCATCTGGTCGACGCAGGGCGCTGAGTCCAGCACGACCTGCTCGGCATGCGAGTTCGTCTACGACGTCAACGCCTTCGACGGCATCGACGTCGCTGGCGCGTGCGGTGATCAAGGGGACTGGCTCGACACCTCGCTCGGCTACACGTCCGACTACTACGGCTACGGAGAGTTCGTCCTCCAGGAGTACTACGGGACCTTCTACGCGGCGTTCTACGCGGAGCTGCTCGGGGCCGACCTGAGCTACTGGATCAACTGGTCCAACGGCTACGACTACGGTTGGTATGGCTCTGCCGAGCTGGCGAACCTCACCGGGGGCACCAGCGGCGGTCCCGGCGGTGGTGGCACCAGCGGCGGCACGAGCGGCGGAACCAGCGGGAGCACGGGCGGTAGCACCGGCGGCAGCACGGGCGGCACGACGGGTGGAAGCACCGGTGGTAGCACGGGTGGTCCTGGCGGCGGCGGTCCCGGCGGCGGCGGAACCAGCGGGAGCACGGGCGGCAGCACCGGCGGCAGCACTGGTGGGGGCTCGGGCGGCAGCACCGGCGGTAGCACGGGTGGTCCTGGCGGCGGCGGTCCGGGTGGCGGCGGCGGAACCGGGCCCTGATCCTCCACTTCTTGCAGAATCATTGAGCGCCCGATCGGGCGCTCTTGTTGTTAGCAACACCGAATTCGGCTGGACATCGGCGAGTTCGTCTCCACAAGAGACGCCCTGGTCTGTAGGACCACGATTGAGCGCAGGTGGTCCCGGAGCGGACTCAGCACTTCGTTTCCCTTCAGCGCTGAACGCCTCGCCGTCTTCGCGGTCCGTGACCCGTGGTTTCGCGGGATCGCGAAGTCGAGAGACGGCGAAGTCGGGAAATCGCGGTTCCGCGAGATCGCGGAGGCCTCTCGTGGAACCGCGGTGACGACCCGGGCGCTTGGGCAGAGACGAACGGCGCGGAGACGCAGAGCCTATCCGTCTGAGCGCTCCGCGATGAAGAAGTCGACACGCCGGTTCTTTTCCCAGGCAGCGTTGTTGTTGGCCTTGTCCAGCGGCTTGGATTCTCCGTAGCCTTCGCTGACCAGCTGCCCGGCAGGCACGCCCTGATCGATCAGGTACTGCCGCACCGACGCCGCGCGCTTCTTGCTGAGCGAGAGGTTGTAGGCGGCGGAGCCCCGGCTGTCGGTGTGCCCCTCGATGCGCACCTTGGTGAGCTCCGGGTGGGCCTTCAGCAGCGAGGCGATCTGGTTGAGCAGGGCGTGGCTGTTGGCCTTGATGATGTCCTTGCCCGTCTCGAAATAGACCGAGTCGGCGATGTCGATCTTCTCGGCCGTGACCATCGCAAGGGCCTTCTCCAGCACGACCCGAACGGTCGTGGTCTCCTTGGAGGCGATCTGGGCCTTCATCCGACGACCCAGGTAGCCCGGGGCTGTGACGCCGAACGCCACCTGGCCGGGGTCCAGCTCCAAGGTGGTCGTTCCGTCTGCGAGCTTCTGCTCCGTCTCGCCGAGCTTGAACGTGGCCGCGACGGGCTCGCCCTCCTTGTCGACGACCTGAACCAGCAGCTTGCCGGCCAGGATCACGGGAGTCAGGATGATCGCCTTCTCCATGGGAGCGCCTGGGAGCACCTGCAGCGGCTCGGAGACGTCGCCGAAGCCCTCGGCCTTGGCCGTCAGCGGGTAGATCCCCGGCTCCAGGGCGACCTTCTGATCGCCGGTGCCCGGGTCTTCGCCCAGGACCACCTGGACTCCCGGCACGGGAGCGCCGGTCGGATCGACGAAGTGCACGATCACCTGCGTGGGCTCGGGGCAGCCGTCCTGATCTTCGTAGCTGTCCAGATCCTCCGGGCTGTCGGGGCAGGCGTCGGCCTTGTCGGTGAGGCCGTCCCCGTCGCGGTCCTTCGGGCCCTGCGGCTCCAGCGCGATCGCCAACAGCAGGCGGCTGCGTGGAGCGCCGATGCCGGAGTTCATGGGCAGACCGAGCCCGCCGCGCAGCACCAGTCCGCTGCTGGCGAAGCGGTTCCAGCCGCCGATCACCGCCTCCAGCGGGTTGGCGGAGGTGTTGCTCATCTCGCCGTAGCTGGCGTGTCCGACAAGCTCCAGGCTCACGCCGCTGGTCTCGGAGAGCTCATAGCCGCCGCCCAGACCGTAGAAGAGCTGGTCGTTCATGGAGACGTTCTCCAGCTCGACCTCGGGGTTGCCCCTGGTGCCCAGGTTGGCAGCCAGCAACACCGGCCCGAACTTCTGATCGACGATCGCGTTGAGCGCCCACGAGACGCCGCCTGCGCCGAGCGCGGTGTCGACGGTGGCCGTGGGCAAGCCCAACCGGGTGCCTACCGCGACGCCCAGGGGGGCATCTTCGCGATCGATAAGCTGTCCCTTGACGTCCAGCGCGATGTCACCCAGGCCGGTCTGACCGTTCGTGGTGTCAGTGGCGGTGGAGCGCAGGTACAGCGGCAGATCGACGCCGAATCGCACCGGGCCCAGCACATAGGCGCCCATCACGTCGGCTTGGAAGACGTCATCGACGAGCGCGGTGACGTTGCCGTCGGCGTCCGTGTAGGTCAGCGGATCGTTGACCCACTGCAGCAGGTACCGTCCGGAGAGCTTCTTCTCCGGGCCCAGCCCGCTGTCGTCGAGCCAGAGGGTGTGGTTCCCGTCGATGGTGGGACGGAAGAGCTGCACGTTCAGCTCGGGAACCGCGCCGCCGGTGGCGTCCTGCGCCAGGGCGGTGCCGAGGAGGAGGCTGATGATCATGGGGGTCTCTCCTGCAGTTCCTGCAGATTCCTGTAGATCGGTAGAATCGGTGAATCAGTCGCGGCGGCGGCGGAGCCAGGTCAGACCGAGCAGGCCCGCGAGGAATGCCAGCGGCCCGCTCGGCTCTGACGCCGTGGGGGTCGCGCAGCCGCAGCCGCCGCCGTAGAAGCCTTCACCAGCGGCCTCCTCCACAGTCGGGATGTCGTCGGTGGAGTCGAGCGGATCGGTGCCCGCCGTGACCTCGTCTCCGTCGGAGACGCCGCCGCCGTCGCAGTCCACCACGCTCGGATCGGTGCCGTGGATGCTCACCACGTCGCCGTCGGTGAGGCCGTCGTTGTCAGTGTCTTCATCCAGCGGATCGGTGCCGTGGATGCTCACCTCGTCGCCGTCGTCCAGGCCGTCGCTGTCCGTGTCTTCATTCAGCGGATCGGTGCCCGTTTCGTCCACCTCCTCGCCG
>CAYXGP010000433.1:0-4238 GCA_964464515.1 uncultured Enterobacterales bacterium | reverse complement strand
ACGGGTGCCTTCCTGACTCATCAGCCGCACCAAATCCGGTCCGACGGTCAGCGCGGGGGTTATGATGGGGTTGCGGGGGTCCTGGGGGGTTGCCCCCATCCGCTGTCCATTCATATAAACCAGGGTTCTGGGCTGATCCGAAAACACGCGTAGGGTGCTCTTGGGAGCGGCTGCGAGCTGTTGCTGAATGGCAGAGGTTGCCCCCTGGCCACACTCGTTGGTGAGGCACAGCTCGAGCATCTCTTCGCAGGGTAGGAGCTTGGCCTTGCAGATGTCTTCAGAGCCCTGGCTGAGCGCATTGGCCAAGAAAGCACCGCCGGTCACCCCGGAGAGGATTTGCTGAGCACCCTTGTTGACGGCACCTCCGACCAGTGAACATCCTGCAGCCTCGGTGGAGGCACAGGAATCGAACGAGCTCTGACAATTGGTTTCGCAGGCGTTGGCCTGGGCCGTGTGGGGAAGGGTCAGCCCGGTCAGGAGCAGGATGGATCTCGAAAGGTTCCTCATGGAACTGCTGTCCTCAGGGAGTGGTGTCGTTTTGAATGAGAGCCTTCTTATCAAATCCGTTTCCCTTGGGCGAGGCCAGGTACGGTGGCCCGTATTCCTGTAGACGCGTCCCGGTCGCAGCGGTCCCAGGCCAGCACACCCTGGCAGGCCACGGTGATGGCGCGGGCATCGGCTTGTTTGGTGATGGTGCTGCCGGGCTCGCCGTAGATGGCCAGGACGCAGGCGGCTTGAACCGGCACGGCCCCGGTTCCAGCGCTCAGGGGCTGGACGTGGCCAGCCGAGGCCACGGACGCCAGAACAAAGAGGGTGGAGGCCTCCATCTCCGTGGCCAGGACTCCCGCTGAGCGGAGCACCTGGACATAGGCCTGGTTGGTAGGGCCCAAGGGTCCGCGGTTGAACTCTCGGCCGAAGAAGGCATCCTTGGAGTGGCACAGACCCGCGTAGGTGTGCTCAGCGAGCCCGGCCTGTCGGGCGCCCTGTTGCATGGCTGCTACCGCTGCGGGATGGGACAGGGCCGGAAAGGCGGTGGGGGTCCATCGGTCGCTGGTGGACTCGTCGCGAACGGAGCCGGTGACCACCAGGACGCTTCCCGAGGGAAGCTGGGGCTGGAGGCTGCCCGACGAGCCCACCCGAACCAGGCGCCGGGCACCGCAGTCGAGGAGCTCGGTGACGATGATCTCCACCGACGAGGGACCCATTCCCGAGGAGATAGCTAGGACATCCACCCCTTGGCCACGGGCGTCGGGGAGGCGCCCCAGGTGGCTGTCGTGGCCCCGGGGATTGGGCAGCCTGCGGTGGTCTTCAAAGCGCTCCGCGATGCGCTCAGCCCGGGAGCGATCCCCGGGGAGCAACACGTAGCGGCCCCGCCCCTGGTTTCCGGCCAGGTGCTCCGGGCCCAGACCGATGTGGTACATCCCTGCCATGGCCGCATTGTGCCCTGTTGAGCGGGTTGGAGCCACCGAGGAGGTCGTGGGGGCGTTGCCGCCCCTGGGTGGTGGGCACCCGGGTTGAGGGGTATCGGCGAAGGGCCTCTACTCGTCAGTCGTCGATCTCGAGCACATCCTGGCAAAGCTTCGGCATCCCCGCGTCTTGGGCGCCTCGAAAGAGGCTCTTGGCCATGATGCCGATCCCACGGAATTTGGTGTGACCGAGCACGGCCCAGACCGAGGGTGGCGGTGTAGAAGTCGCAGTCGATGCGCAGCAGGGCAATCTGGTCGACCTGGTCAAAGGGAAAGGCCGGGTCGATGAGGTTTCCTTCGAGAAATTTCACCCCCTCCAGGTCCACCCCCAGGGTGGCAAAGTTCGCCTGAATCTCTGCCACCGAGGTGGCCACCCCTTCGGTCTGGAAGTACTTCCGGGCGTGCTCCAAGGCGGTGATGATGATGCGGTCTTCGACCGGGTCGGACTCGTCGAGGACCTTGAAGTCCATGGTGTCGTAGATGTCCAGCATCAGGACCCCCCGGCCGCCCTCCAGCCGGTCGTTGACCGTCTTCATGATCATCCCGCTGCCGCCCTTCCAGACCCCCACATCGACAAAGTCTCCGGCCACCCCGCTGTGGAGCACATGGGCGCACTCTGCCGCCAGGCTCTCCATCAGCTCTGGCTTCATCATCGAGTACACCACCACCCCGGACTTCTGCAGGTAGTGCAGCAGCACCATGCTCTCCAGGTAGGTCTCCAGGACGTCTTCGGGGAGCTGCTTGCCGTGCTCGGCGATGAGGGCACCGATCTCGTTCTTGAGGACCCGCATGTCCCGACGCTTGTTGGCGAGGACCTGCCAGATCAGCCCCGGGTAGCGCAGCTTGGAGCCATAGCGAATCGGGGAGATCCGCGCGTAGAGCTCTTGGAGGTCAGCCAGGGGGGGAGGGGTGCTCATGGGGGGCTCCAGGGCCAGGACAGTCCGCCCCATTGTAGGGGCAATGACATTCAGCCACCATCCACGGCTCTGCTACAGTGGTGTTTCTGTGGTTTTGGAGTGGGTTTGCCATGGTGGGCTGTGTGATGCTGTTGCTGCTGTCTGGTGATGCGCGCGCCCAGCAGTGTGAGAGGGACGGCTATGTCCGGGGTGGGAACTGTCCGACCGCGGAGAAAGACAGCTACGGCTGCTGCCCAAGCGATGCGCTCAGGGAACAATGGGCGGAGGCGGCGCGACAGCAGGCACTGCGACGACGGGCTGCCCAGCAGGAGGCGGAACGTCTGGCAGCGGAGCGGCGCATGGCATGTGCCCTGTTCGACCCTGAGTTGGAGCGGACGGTGCTTCATGGGCTCTCTGTGGCGGAGGCCCAGCAGCAGCTCTCCGCACTGGGGGCAGATCGAAAGGTGGAGCTGTCCCAAACGCAGGTGTGCAGCATCGACCTTCAGGCGGTGATTCGTTCAGCGAGAAACCTTGATCTGCGTGTGCACAGCAAAGACTTTGATGGGACCGTGACCGCCCAGTGTCTTCCGGTGCTCAATGACAACCTCTGTGCCCTCGAACTTCCAACGCAGACCACCAATGCTGGTGTGTCTCACTTGTCTGCATTGCGCAACCTGACCGCCCTCGAGCTTCGATACTCCTCCGTGAGTGATGATGGGTTGTCTCACCTGTCTGGACTGACCAACCTGACCGTCCTCGACCTGACAGGGACCTCCATGAGCGATGCTGGGTTGTCTCATTTGTCTGGACTGACCAACCTGACCTTCTTGGGTCTCAGCGGGACCCAAGTGAGTGATGCTGGTGTCGCCCAGCTTCAAGCCGCACTGCCCAACTGCTACATCACCCACTAACGTCCGCGCATCGGCGTGTTGTTCGCGTTTCCGCCCGAATCTCCCATCCCCGCCGAGCCGCTCACCGGGCGGGGGTCTTCTTTGCCGCGTCCTTGGCGGCCTTCTTTGCGGCCTTTTTTGCGGCCGTTATCGCGGACTCTCTCGCCATGCGCTCGGCGCGGATGCGCGCCAGCAGTGCGCTCGCGGGCTCGTCGGTGGGGTCTTGCTCGACCAGCTCGCCGCGGAGGGCTTTGGCGAGGATGGACTGCTCGAGCCGCGCCAGGCGGTGGTCTTGCTGCCTCATCCGCTCCAGGGTGGTGGCGATTGCCGAGAGGGCATCCTCGACGGCCGTGACAATCGCGGCCTGCTCTCCGAGCGGGGGCAGCGGCATCGGCAGCTTCCGAAGGTCGCCCAGGTTGATCCCCGACTGGGCCACGCCCTTTACATGGCCGGCCATGAGTCGCTGGCCGACCGGGCTCGCGAGGAGGTAGCAGAGGTACGCCGGCAGCACCCCAGGCAAGACCGGGATCATCGCCACCTCGCGGCTGATGTTCATCCCGATCATCTCCGGGCCCACGACCGCCGTCGCGCCGACCGTGCCCCGCACCGCGACCAGCACCTCTCCGCCCAGCAGGGCCGTTCGGCTGTACTGCTCGTGGAGCCGGGGGTCGACGCGCTTGAGCCGCTCCAGGACGATGGTGAAGCCCTTGATGTCGCCACAGCGAACAGTGGGGACCCCGCCCACGACCGGGTCTCCGGTCTTGACGATTCCGTATGGGACACCCCGGGTGGCGTCCACGAGGGCTTCCAGCGGTGCGCTCGCCCATCCCAGGGCGGTGTGGGCACCAAAGGCGGCCGCAGTGGGTGCATCGGGGTCGCTTGAGTATGCCGGCTCGGTGTACTTACCCGCCGCCTTGACCCGCTCCTTGTCCAACGTAAGCACCCTCTGACACCCAGCCGTTCGCGTCTCCTCTGCGCGCTACCTA
>CAYXGP010000432.1:0-4251 GCA_964464515.1 uncultured Enterobacterales bacterium | reverse complement strand
AACCTCGGCAACGGGCCTGAGCTGACCGGTTCGCCGACTTCAGCGCGCGGGTCGAATCTGCTGAGCGAATGCCGGCGTTGGCGTGGCACTAACGGCGAGTCCTGCTGGCGGGTCGAGGCTGGGCGCTTCTTGGCGGTACTCACAGAGAGGCTCGGCGGCCCCAGGTGGCACTCCCAACCGGGTGGGCGGCCCCAGGAGGTACTCCAAGTGAGGCTGGGCGGTCCCTGGCGGTTCTCCCATCGCGCGCCACCCCGAACCGGCGGCACCCGTTCGTCTTCTCGGGTTTGTTTCTCAATGTGCTCATCGAGAGAGTCTGGCGTAGTAACGTTCGCTTCAACCCGGCGGAATCGAGGCTGGAGCAGGGGCGGGTGATGCTGGAGGTGAGCAAAGGCTGGTGGCCGCGGGTGAGCTTCAGGCGTTAAAAGCTCTGGCGAGCGCACAGGTAATGCCCTCCATAGTATTGGCTCAGCAGACCCCTCTGCGTTTGGGATTGGTCGGTTGACTTCAGCCGACGATTCGGACGCTTTCAGTCTTGGACTCTCGGTACCGGGCAGCATGGATGCGGTGTCGAGAGGCTGCTTCAAGAACGGAACCACGCCCTCGGGCTGAGCGAGTTCAGAGAAGCGTGCCTGCGTACCGCCTAACAGTGAAATGTGGGCGGCAACAGTTGTCGCCCGAAGGCTGGTAGCTGTCAGCTCGGCGGAGTTGAGTTGGGGGTGCCCGCCAGAACCTCGTCTACGGAGGAGGCCGTGAACAGCCGATCGACCCACAATTGGATGTGAGCGAGGTCGGCCTGCGTGATGGTTGCAGTCTGAGCCTCGGAGAGTTCTCCGAAGTGGCGGGTGAGAAGACGAATCAAGAGGGCACGCTGACCTCGCGCCTCACCGATCTGGATTCCTTCCTCACGCCCCTGCTCACGTCCTTCATCATGTCCCTGCTGTCGGAGCCAGTTTGCCAGTCCCATGATCTGCTCCTGTGCGAGAGGGTGCTGTTCGAGGGCGATGTCGATGGTCTGTCGCCAGACCTCAGGTGAGCGGGGCTCTGCCTCAACCTCCATCATATACGTGAGCACGGTTTTCAGCCCGTCATCCCCAGAGCTGGCTGCGATCTGAATGAGCAGATGTGCCCATCGGTGTAGGTGGCTGAGCAGGTCTCCTGTGTGTGCCTGTCGCATCATCAACAGCGCCATTTGCACCATTGGCCCGCCCCGAAGCTCGCCTTCGCTGAGCTGGGAGAGGTCTTGAACGGCGTATCGAAGCGACGGCTGGGTCAGCAGAGGTTCGTCACGAAGCTCGTCCGGGATTCCGAGCAGTTCGGTGAAGTCGAGCGGTGCTGTCCAGCGGCGCTCCCCGTGGTACAGCACGAGCGGGATGATTGGCGGGAAGGGGGCGGCCTTCGACTCGGTGTTCCGCTGCCAGAAGTCCCAGGCGCGAACCATGTACTGCAGCACTCGCCACGCCATCCGGCCGTCCACCCGGGTCTGGTGCTCCAGCAGGATGAAGATGATCGCCTCGGAGCCCCCCTCACGCAGCGGCACCGTGAACAACAGGTCGTTCTCTCGCCCTTGGAGAACGGCATCCACCAACCGGCTCGGTGCCGCGGCCAAGCCTGTCAGGTCCAGCGCAGCCACCACACGCTCAGGCAGCACCGTCGCAAGGTGCGAACGTGCGTTCTCCAAATCCTGGAAGACGCGGTGGAACAGTAGGTCGTGCGGCTTCTGCATCAGGGCCTCGGCAACCATCCATAGCCAGTTCCGCCCTCGTCGCTTCTCGTCACCTCGAAGTTCTCGGCTTGGCCGCGACTCTCGCTCCAACGCGGCCGCGTGCAGGCAGGAGGCAGCGCCACCGGAGGCCGGGGCGGCGCTCTGTGCAGCGGGGTGATATCTCTCCGGTCCGTGGTGGAGGTGAGCCAGCCTTGCAACCCGGGCGGTGCTTCGCCGCCCATGCCAGAAGATTCTCAACGCGTCCCTGGTGCCCTCTTGTCTGTGGGCGCGTGGCGCTGGAGCAGCGCCGTGAGCTCCGTCACGGCGCCCCTCCGCCCCACGCTCTCCGCCGACCGATGGTCTAGCGGTGGCACGAACAACGCCGTGACGGAGCTCACGGCGCTGCTCCAGCGCCACGCTTCTTGAGTTGACGCCCCCAGGCTCCCGATCAGCGAAGACGCCTCGCCTCCACCACGGCAGTTCCCCTGACCAGAATCCCGATGCCGACTACTACATCGCCACGAACCACAACGAGTGTCGCCGCTCGACCATGGTCGTTCATCTCAACAGAACAGAACCGGCGATCGCTGAGGCCTTGCCGACCCCCGGGCCGTGGGAAGTCCGTAGCGCCGATGGGGCCCACGCTGGCGCACCCTCGCTGTGCTCCCCCGAACACCGCGAAGCCAGCAGACGCTCCGCAGCAAGCTGCTCCACGACTTGCCGGCTGCGCTGAGAGCCGTTTCCAGCGGTGGGGAATGCTGTGTCTGGGGAGGACGCTCCCATTGCGTTGCCGGCGGGCCCAATCCAGAGCTCGGCAACACGTCCTGGAGCGACCAGTTGAGTGTGTACCCTTGCGGCACGAACAACAGGCATCGGCCGGCAGCGAACTCCCGCGGCCCATCGCCGCCATCGATGTCATCGGTGGCTCAACGACTGAGGCTGGTCTCATCGGAAGCGACGGGCTGAGTGGTTGTCCCCGACGAGATCGTGATGGTTTCCGCCATCACCGCGAAGCCAGCAGACGCTGCGCGTCTTACCGGCTGCGCTGAGAGCCGGGCTGGGCGGTGGTGTATGCTTCACTTTCAAGCCACATTCTCTCGTAGTGTCGGTGAGAATGCCGCCAACGCTCAACAGCCGGACTCGCACGGAATGTCCAAACGTGTGTGCCGCGTAGAAGGAGGAGGAGAGGCCAACGCCGGTGGCAGGCTTTTAACGCGCGCTACCACCCGACGGCCTCATCGCCGTGGAGGGGCGGGTAATGCTGGTGGTAGTCGAGAAGTTGGTGGTCCGCGGGTGAAGCGCCGGGGCGTTAGATTTTCGGGCGAGCCGCAGGAGGTAGACTGGGCGTCTGGTCGTTGGGAGGATTACGTAGAATTGCATCAACTGAGGCGTTCGGCGAAACACGACTGCATTTAAAGGATATCGTCGACAATCTCGAGTCTGTCGGGATTCCTCCTCGCATCCCATACGCGGAGGATGCGTACCTGGTCCCGGTCCTCGCGCACGGTGTAGATCAGGCGAAGGTGCCGAACGACGAGGTGGCGGAATCGAGACTCACCACCTTCGTCGTGAAGGACTGCTCCAAGTTCGGGAAAATCAACGAGTTGCGTCGCTGATTCCATGGCCAGCTGGCACAAGACGATGCCTGCACGCGTGTGGTCGGGGCTGTGGAACTCGATGATGTCGTCGATGTCGCGAAGCGCCCGCGGGGACCAGATGAGCCTCATTCTGCCCCGAGCTCATCCAGACGGGTCTGTAGGTGGGCCATGACCTCTTCGGTGGTGTAAAACCGCCCCTCCTCGATGTCCCGCTCCGCATCTCGGATCGACGCCATGAGTTCAGCCTTCGCCTCGTAGCGCTGTAGCCGCTCGTAGTTGGCCACGGACATCAGAACGGCAACGCCCCGGCCGTGGCGCGTCACCACTACAGGGCGGCCAGTCTCCTCAACTTGCCGTATGACTTCACCGGTCTTGGCCTTCACTTCCGACAGCGGCTTCAGGTCTTCGGATAGCTTGAGCGCTTTCATGGTACCTCCTATAGTCTATGCTATAGCACTATAATCAGGTCATAATTTGAGGACTTTTCGAACGGGCCCCGCCTGTGCTCCGCCGAACACGCGGTCATAACGCAATGGGCTTCGGGGTTCTCCTGGACTGAGGTGGTCCCCGAATTCTGGACAACGACTTAAGTTCATCGGAGCGGCCCCGACCCCGAACAGGAGTTCAGCATGCCGAAGCGCACACGCCGCCGATTCACCCGCACCTTCAAGTCGAAGGTTGCCATCGAAGCCCTCTCCGAGCGCATGACCCTCTCCGAGCTCGCCAGCAAGTACGAGCTCCACCCCAACCAGATCACCACCTGGAAGCGGCAGGCGAAGGCGTCGATGCCGGAGGTCTTCGGCTCATCGGGCCAGCGAAAGCAGGAGCAGCACGAGGCTCTCACTGCGTCCCTCTACCAGGAGATCGGTCGGCTCAAGATGGAGCTGGACTGGTTGAAAAAAAACAGTGACTCCGGTTATGGCTAAAACGGGATATTCTTGCTTCTCCTGA
>CAYXGP010000431.1:0-4286 GCA_964464515.1 uncultured Enterobacterales bacterium | reverse complement strand
TGTAGTCGTCGTCGATGTCGCTGTCTCTGTCGTTGTCCATTGCGGGTTCGTAGGACTCGCAGATCTCGGTGGCGCCCGGGTTGATGGCGTCGTCCGTGTCATCGCAATCCCAGTCGCCGGTCAGCGCCAGGTACCCCGAGGGCGCGTCGCACGCGGCAGCGGTCGCTTTAGCGTCGGCGTTCCCTTCGGCGTCGGCGTCTGCTTACCAGTTGGTGGCGGTCGACAGGTCCACGTCGCTGTCGTCGTCGTCGATGTCGCCGTCGCAGTCGTCATCATACGCCGCTCCGGAGGAGGTGCAGATCTCCGTCGCCGCCGGGTGGATGTCGTCGTCGGCGTCGTCGCAGTCTGTTGAGTCGAGCACATGCCCGGAGGGCTGGTCGCACGCCCAGGTCATGTCGTCGGCCGCGCCGTAGCCGTCTCCGTCGTCGTCGGCGTACCACACGCTGCCGGTCGAGGCGTCGAGATCGGGGTCGTCGTCATCCACCAGGCCGGCGCAGTCGTTGTCGACTCCCGGCCCGAGGGGCTCGCAGACCTCCGTGGCCGCTGGGTGGTTGTCGGTGCTCGCGTCGTCACAGTCGCTGCTGTCTGCCAGAAAACCCGACGGCGCCTCGCAGGCCAGGATCTGCGACGTCGAGTCACCGTACCCGTCGCCGTCCGCGTCTTCGTACCAGGTGGTCGCGGTGCTGATGTCCAGGCTCGGGTCTTCGTCATCGATCAGTCCGTCGCAGTTGTTGTCCGTCCCGTCACAGACCTCCAGGGCCGCTGGATGGATCGCCGACGCTGCGTCGTCGCACTCCTCGCAGGCCGCCCAGCCGTCGCCGTCGCCGTCGGTGTAGCCCACCTCACCGTCGCAGTTGTAGTCGGTGGGATCGGTGCAGTCGCTCTCATCGGCGCCGGGGTGGATGTCGTCGCGCGTGTCATCGCAATCCCCGCCCATCTCTACGTGACCGCTCGGCGAGTCGCAGCCGACCACCGAAGCGTCGGCGTCTCCGTACCCGTCGCCGTCTTCGTCCGGGTAGAACACATCCCGACCGTCCTCGTCGGTGTCGCCGTCGCAGTCGTTGTCCAGGCCGTCGCAGACCTCGGTGCCGCCGGGAAACACGGCGGCCTCGGCGTCGTCGCAGTCGGTCCCGGTGCCCACGTAGCCCTCGGGCTGCTCGCAGGCCTCGACCGTGTCATCCACCGCGCCGAACCCGTCACCGTCCGCGTCGGCGTAGAACACGTCGGTCACGCCCTCGTCCACTTCGCCGTCGCAGTCGTTGTCCGTGCCGTCGCAGCGCTCGATGGCGTCGGGGCTGAGGGCCGCGTCGGAGTCGTTGCAGTCCACAGCGGTCGTGAACCCGTCACCGTCGCCGTCGATCGCCGCGGCGGTGGTGCTCACAGTGCCGGTGGTGCCGTCATCGGCCTTGTCGGAGCAGGCGACGAGCAGGGGGATCAGGAAACCGAGGCGGGTCATGGAGGCTCCGTGCGGATCGCCCCCTCTCTATCCTGTACCCGCCCCGGAGCAGATCACCGTCGGAGGCGAAGGCGCCTGCCTCGCGCTCTGCGAGCCGAAGCTGCTCGGCGTCCTCCCGCTCTGCCCGGTCGTGGAGATCCAGCAGATCGAGCGCCTGATCCGCCGCAGCGAGGACCGCATCACGCAGCTCGTCGAGTGACCACTCCAAGCCAGCGACGCTACTCACCGCTGCCAGAGTCCCGAACGGTCAGCACGGCCCGGTCCAGACCGGTGGCGACCACGAGGAGGACCACCGAGACTGCGAAGACCCCGCCGAATCGCTCCAGGACCGCCGACCAGTCCCCCGACAGCACCTGCGAGATCCGCTTCGACACCCCCCACACCCCGAGGGCCATCAGCGCGGCCCCGGCGATCGAACAGAGCATCACGAACACGCCGATAAGCGGGACACTTCGCCGAGTCCGCGCCCGCGCGGGGATCACCCGCCGCTTGAGCCAGATCGCCGCCGCGGCCGCCGGAGCGACGAACACGATGGGCAGATCGGTCTCGGTCGCCAGCCGATGCAGAGACTCGGAGAGGCCGGAGAGCACAGTCAGCGTTCCAACCCCGCAGATGGCGCCGAGTGTGGCCGCGATGATGTCTGAGATCCCGATCGTGCTCCGCATCGCTCAGCCCTCCAGTCCGGCTGGAGTTCGTATGCCGCCAGCCGTGGATGACCACCCGCGAAGCCATCTCGCCGCTCGATTCAAGGAGTGACCCACCGGTGGTAGACTCCTGCGATGGTCGGGGAGCGGACACATGAGGGTAGTCAGACAGGGAGCGTTGAGTCCGGGTCTCTGTCTTCTCCAGCTACTCTGTCTGCTCCAGCTACTCTGTCTGCTCCCGAGCAGCGCCCGGGCGTTCTGTGGGACGTTCGTCGGCGGAACCGATCTGGTGAACGAAGCCAGCAGCGTCGTCATCGCGCGAGACGGGATCCGGACCACCCTCACGCTGGTCGCCGACTACTCGGGGACCCCGGACGAGTTCGCGCTGCTGATGCCGGTGCCGGAGGTGCTCTCTGAGGGGGACGTGCGCATGGCCTCCTCGGCGGCGGTGGACTACCTCGCGCAGTGGACCACCCCGCGCGCGGTGGCGTACACCTGCGACGACGTGATCACACACGAACACACGAACTTCTGGGGTTCCCCGAGGCCCTCTTCCTGCGGGATGCTGCTGGGCTGTGCGGGCGCGGACAAGGGTGCCTGGCTGGACACGGCCACGCCCGCTGCAGACACGGTGGAGGTAGAGGCGATGTGGGTGGAGGGCGCCTACGAGATCGTCATCCTGTCGGCAGAGGAGTCGGTCAACCTGCTCGCCTGGCTGGACGCCGAGGGCTACGCCGTCCCTCCCGGCGGCGAGGCCATCCTCCAGGAGTACCTCGACGCGGGCAGCTACTTCCTGGCCGCCCGGGTGGCGCTGGATCGCGCGGGCTCCGATGTCGTGACGCTCCCGCCCCTTCAGATCACCTACCTGAGCGAGAGCCTCTCGCTGCCCGTGCGCATCGGCACGATCAACGCAGAGGGTGAACAGGAGGTGCTCATCTACGTGATCGGCGACGCCACAGAGGGCGCCGCGGCGATCTCCAACTACCCCGAGGTCACCGTCGAGGACGAGTGCATGTGGATCGACGCGGGGGACGGGTTCGGGAGCTACTACGCCCGCGCGCTCGACGAGGCCTTCGCGGCTCAGAGCGCCGCCGGCTGGGTGGAGGAGTACAGCTGGGACATCGTCACGCAGAAGTGCGATCCCTGCACGACCGGCTCGTCGACCTTCGACACGACCCAGCTCCGGGAGCTCGGCTGGGACGGGGGGACGGACACCGGCTGGTTCGAGGTCACGCCCCACCTGACCCGACTCCGGATGCGGTACGCGCCCGCTCAGGTGGAGCAGGATCTGTCCCTGTACTTCGATCGGGTCTCCGGGCAGGCTGAGCAGATACGATTCATCGGGCACCTCCCGGAGCTGTCCGGCCTCTTTCCGACCTGCGGAGAGGATTGGGTCGATACGGACGAGCGCTGCGCCTACCCGTCCGGAGAGTGCGGCGGCGCGCAGGCTATCGGGGTGCTGTTCCTGGGGCTGCTGACCGGCCTTCGGCGCCGCGGGGATCGCCGATGTGGTGGCTGATCGCGTGCATCGTCCCGGCCAGGGACATCGCGGACCTCTCGACCATCCTGGTGGAGACGCCGCCCGTGCGGACCGGCGCGGTCGAGGTGGAGATCCAGGACACGGGCTGGTGGCCGGACCCTGTCGCCTCCGACTCGCTGACGCAGGCCGGCATGGTCGTGGAGATCCCCCTGGTCGTGCGGGACTACATGCCGATCGGGCTCTCGATCGGCGGCCGCTACTGGGCGTCTCAGTGGGCCTGGGATGACCGGGTGTTCTGGGCACACATCATCGAGCTGCCAGTGGAGATCACCACGCGGCACCAGCTCCGCTCGCAGGGAAGCACCGCGCCGTACCTGCGGGGTGGGCTGGGCTACCGCGGGCAGCTTCTACTGCCGTCCTGGTGGCCGAAGCACATCGAGCACGGAGTCGGCGGCCACGTCGGCGGGGGCCTCGTCATCGTGCGTCCCCGCATCTCATTGGTGCTGGAGGGACGACTGTCGCTGAGCATCCGCCAGGACCTGTGGACCGGGGGCGAGATGATGACCGACGGGAGCATGCTCACGTGGACCTGGCACCCCGGGTACGCCAGCGTCTCGGCGCTGGCAGGCATCGGGTTCTGAAGCCGCGTCGCGTTACAGTCGCGCGGGTTCAAGTTGAGCTTGAATCTGCGCGACTGTACGCCCCT
>CAYXGP010000430.1:0-4288 GCA_964464515.1 uncultured Enterobacterales bacterium | reverse complement strand
GGGGGGTGTGGGGGGGGGGGGTGTGTGTGGGGGGGGGGGGGGGGGGGGTGTGGGGCGGGGGGGCGGGGGCCCCCCCCCCCCCCCAACAAAGGGGCTTGTGGACCCGGGGAGCACCGGGTGCTCCCGCTGCGCACAGCGCAGCCGGTGGAGAGGATGCACACGTGCATTTTCTCTGCCGCGGGCCATCACCCTTGGAGGGTCGCGAGGATCCCGGCCAGGCTGTCCTTCGCGTCACCAAACATCATCGAGGTGTTCCCCTCGAAGAACAGGGGGTTCTGCACCCCGGCGTAGCCCGCGGACATGCCGCGCTTGAACACCACCACCTGCGCGGACTTCCAGACCTGCAGCACCGGCATCCCATAGATCGGGCTGGACGCGTCGGTCTCGGCCCCCGGGTTCACGATGTCGTTGGCGCCGATGACCAGGACGAGGTCGGTCTCGGGGAGATCTTCGTTGATTTCGTCCATCTCCAGCACGATGTCGTACGGCACACCCGCCTCGGCCAACAGCACGTTCATGTGCCCCGGCAGTCGCCCGGCCACCGGGTGGATCGCGTAGCGGACGTTCACACCATCCGCCCGCAGGCGGCTGGTGAACTCGTGGACGAGGTGCTGCGCGCGCGCCACCGCGAGGCCGTAGCCGGGCACGATCACGATCGATCCGGCGGCGCGAGCCTGCTCGGCGACCTGCGCGGTGGTGGTCTCGATGACGTCGTCGCGGCCCCTGCCGTCGCCGGTCTTCGCTGGAGCAGCGCCGGACTGCGCGCCGAAGCCGCCGAACACCACGCTCCAGATGGAGCGGTTCATCGCGTCGCACATGATCTTCGAGAGGATTGCGCCCGAGGAGCCGACCAGCGCTCCCGTGACGATGAGCAGGTCGTTCGACAGCATGAAGCCCGCCGACGCCGCGGCCCAGCCCGAGTAACTGTTGAGCAGGCTCACCACGACCGGCATGTCCGCGCCGCCGATAGCCGCCACGAGGTGGAGCCCCAGCAGTCCGGACAACACCGCGTTGGCGATGAGCAGCGCCAGAGCTGGATCGAGGCCGCCGACCGCAGCAGCACCGTGTCCCGCCGCGCTGAAGTGGACGTACGCCGCAGCGCCCACCACCAGCCCGAGGGCAGCGACGGCGTTGAGCGCATGCCTGCCGGGTAGCAGGAGGGGCCTCCCGGAGAAGGTCCCCCGCAGCTTGCCCCAGGCCACCACCGAGCCGGTGAATGTCACCGCGCCGATCGCTACACCCACCCAGATCTCGAGCTGGTGAACCACCGCCTCGGGACCGGTGTGTGGGGCCCCGGAGTCCATCGCCGAGGCCACGCCCACGAGCACTGCCGCGAGGCCGACGAACGAGTGCAGCAGGGCGACGAGCTGCGGCATGCCGGTCATCGCCACGCGCTGGGCCATCACCGCGCCGATGGCGCCGCCGGCCAGCAGAGGAACCAGCACCAGCGCCCAGCCGCTGCCGGTGACCGACCAGGGGTTCGCGAGGAGAAACGTGGCGGCGATGGCGATCGCCATGCCGATCATGCCGTAGAGGTTCCCCCGCCGAGCGGTCTCGGGGTGCGAGAGCCCCCCTAGCGAGAGGATGAACAGCACGATCGCGCCCATGTAGGCCGCGGCGGGGATGTTCGACAGTGCGTCGATGAGGGAGGCGCTGATCATGGCTCAGCCCTCCTTCCGGAACATCGCGAGCATCCGGCGGGTGACGAGGAAGCCCCCCGCGATGTTGATGGTCGCCACCAGCACCGCTACCGCGCCGATGATCGCGCCAGCCCCCACCACGCTCCCGACCGCCGCGGCCTGCAGCAGCCCGCCGACGACGATGATGCCGCTGATGGCGTTGGTGACGCTCATCAGGGGTGTGTGGAGGGCGGGTGTGACGTTCCAGATGACCTGCCAGCCCACGAAACACGCCAGGATGAAGACCGTGAAGTGCTGCACGAAGTCGGGCGGCGCGAACAGCCCGATCAGCAGCAGGGCGACGCTGGAGGCCAGCGCGATGATCGGCGCCCAGTTGCGGGGCGCGGAGGCCGGGGCCACCACCACGGCGGGAGCTGCCGGGGCGACGGGCGCCGGCTTGGGCGGAGGGGCGGCCTTCGGCGGCGGCCAGACCACCTCGCCGTCGTGGATGACCAGCGAGCGGCGGACGACCTCGTCTTCGAGATCGATCCCGAACCCCTCACCACCGCCCAGGTCGTCGAGCAGATGGGAGACGTTGGTGCCGAAAAACTGGCTGGCGTGGGTGGGCAGGCGACTGGTGAGATCGGTGTAGCCGATGATGTGCACCCCGTGCCGCACCACCACCTCGTTCGGAGAGGTGCAGGCGCAGTTGCCTCCCTGCTCGGCGGCCAGATCGACCACGACCGAGCCCGGGCGCATGGCCTGGACCATCTCCTCGGTGATCAGCCGCGGCGCGGGCCTGCCAGGGATGAGGGCGGTGGTGATGATGATGTCCACCTCGCGGGCCTGCGCGGCGAACAACGCCATCTCGGCGGCGATGAAGGCAGGAGACATCGTCTTGGCGTAGCCGCCGGCCGTCTCGCCCCCCTCCTCCTCGCCCCCCTCCTTGAACACCAGCTCGAGGAAGCGCGCCCCAAGCGACTCGACCTGCTCCTTGACGGCCGGTCGAACGTCGAACGCGCGGACCTCCCCGCCGAGGCCCCGGGCCGCCGCGATGGCCGCGAGCCCAGCCACGCCCGCGCCGATGACCAGCACCTGGGCGGGACGGGTCTTGCCAGCGGCGGTGATCTGCCCTCCGAAGAAGCCGCCGTAGCGATGCGCCGCCTCGATCACCGCGCGGTAGCCGGCGATGTTCGCCATGCTGGACAGGACGTCCATCTTCTGGGCGCGGGTGATGCGCGGGATCTGGTCGAGCGCGATGGCCGTACAGCCGCTGGCGGCCATCATCTGGATGAGCCCTTCGTTCTGGGCTGGCCACAGCAGGCTGATGAAGACCTGCCCCTTGCGCAGCAGCTGCGCCTCGTGGCGTCCTCCCTCGAGCGGACAGGGCGGCCGGACCTTCGCGATGACATCTGCTGACGCCCAGATCTGCTCACCGGAGGCGAGAATGGTCGCGCCGGCGGCTGCGAAGTCTGCATCGGGCAGGCTCGCCCCGGCGCCCGCTCCGGCCTCGACGATGACGTCGAAGCCTAGCTTGCGCAGGCGCTTGACAGTGCCGGGTGTGGCCGCGACGCGGTGCTCACCGGCGAATTGCTCTGTGGGGATTCCGACCTTCATGGCGCGCAAGCATAGCCCACAGCGGTGATCGGGGCCCCGTCGAGAGCCGGCGCAGTTTCAGGACTCGAAGCGATAGCCCTCCCCGTGCACGGTGATGATGTGCCGGGGAATGTGGGGATCGGCCTCGATCTTGGCCCGAAGTCGGAGGACCGCGTTGTCGATCGTGCGGGTGGTCAGTGAGTCGCGCTCTCCCCAGACCTCTTCGGCCAGCTCGTCGCGCCCCACGGTGCGCCCCTCGTGGCTCACCAGGCAGTGGAGCAGCGTGGCTTCGCGCGCCGACAGGCGGCAGATGTCGTCTCCACGCATCACCTGCTGGTGGGTGAGATCGACCTCGCAGGACTCGAGCTGGAGCTGACGCTCCACGCCCACCTGATCGCGAAGCTGCACCTTGATGCGGGCCAGCAGCTCGGGCATCGCGAACGGCTTGCAGACGAAGTCGCTGGCTCCGGCTTCGAGCCCGACCACCCGATCGGCGACGGCGTCGCGAGCGGACATCAGGATGACCGGTCGGCGGTTGCCCTCGGCGCGCCACGTCCGCAGGAGCGTGATGCCGCTCTGGGCAGGGAGCATCCAGTCCAGCAAGACCACGGCGGGCCAGCAGCGGCTGAGCGCCTCGGTGGCCTCTTCAGCGGAGGCCACCGCCGTCACCTCGTACCCGGCGTCGCGCAGCCCCGCCGTGAGTGTGCGCCGCAAGAGGAAGTCGTCTTCAACCAGCAGAACGCTCGCGTTGGGCATTCGACCCTGCCTTTTCGCAGACCCTGCCTTTTCGCAGACCCTGCCTTTTCGTGGGGGGGGAGCGAGAGAGTTGATGATGGTGTCGGTCTTTTCGAAAGGGCGTTGTACACTGAGGAGACCGAGCACAGACCCGTTTCTCGATGTTCAGATATCATGCACGTTAGCATGGGGAGGAGCATCTACGCGACCAGCACAAGGGAGCTCGCCCATCGGCGCCCGCTCGTTCGGGGTGGTTGAACCTGGTTTGACGCCCCCCACGACCGGGGGTAACCCCTCGCCGGAGGGGTCATGTCCGCTCGAACGCACCTCGCGCTTTC
>CAYXGP010000429.1:0-4310 GCA_964464515.1 uncultured Enterobacterales bacterium | reverse complement strand
GACTCATCTGTAGACTCATCTGCGCTCGACATCGCGAGCTCGATCGCTCGGTCGAGCTGGGGATCGCGACCCGCAGCGAAGTCGTGTGGAGCGATCTCCACCAGCACATCTGGCGCGGTTCCGTAGTTCTCCACGCCGTAGCCGACGTCGACGAACCAGTTGGCGAACTCCGGTTGGGTGGTGAGCGAGCCGTCGACGTGGCGGAAGCGGGGCCAGATACCGACCACTCCCCCCCACGTGCGGGTACCCACCAGCGGCCCGAGGCCCATCCGCTTGAAGACGTGGCTGAAGATGTCACCGTCGGAGCCGGCCATCTC
Organism: uncultured Enterobacterales bacterium; assembly: GCA_964464515.1. Taxonomy (GTDB): domain Bacteria; phylum Myxococcota_A; class UBA796; order UBA796; family UBA2385; genus CAYXGP01. Next base: position 3,993 of record CAYXGP010000429.1, on the reverse strand, counting down.
GTCGGTGATCGCAACGAGCCGCCCCGTGACGGTGTGCTGCGGGTTGACGACCTCTCCGTGCCAGCGCGAGTGGCGGCGCCCGACCAGCTTGCGGGAGAGCTTCTCGAGGATGATCTGCGAGACGTGGCCGCCGCGGTTTCCGCGGACGTCGACGATCAGGTTGCCCGCGGCGGTGGCACTGAGGAAGTCGCGGTGGAACGCAGCGTACCCGGACGGCCCCATGTCGGGGATGTGAACGTAATCGACCGCGCCGCCCGAGGCCTCGAGGACGCGTCGGCGGTTCTCGAGCACGCGGTGGCGGTAGTACAGCCCCGCGGAGTCCTTGAGGGGCTGCACCGTGATCGACCGGCGCTCACCGTCGTCCCGCACCCAGTCCAGCGACACGGGCCGCGTCTGGCCGACGAGCCGCGCCGCGGGGGGCGTGGCGGCGTCCAGCGGGACTCCGTCGATGGCGACGAGCACGTCGTGTTCTTGCAGGCCCAGACCGGGGGCGGCCAGGGGACTGCTGGCCTCGGGATCTCCGGGCTCGCCGGTGACCACCCGGCTCACGCGGTACCCGCCGCGGTCGGCGTCCCACATGAACTCCGCGCCGAGGTGCCCGACGGTCCACAGGGGGCGCGAGGGGTAGTCCCCGAGCATCTCGTACGCGTGCGAGGTGTCCAGCTCTCCCACCATGGTCCACACCAGATCGGAGTACTCACCGCGGCAGCCCACCCGATCCAGCAAGGGGCGGTACCGCTCGAGCATCGCCGGCCAGTCGCGGCCGCACATGTCGGCCGACCAGTAGTGATCGCGCATGAGCCGCCAGGTCTCGGCGAACATCTGGCCCCACTCCGCGCGCGGCTCCACCGGCACGGTGATCCGCAGGAGGTCCACCCAGCCGCTGCGGCGCCCGGGCTTGCTGCTGCGATCGGGCTTCTCGGCCTTCGCGACGCCCTTTGTGGCCCGCACGCGCAGGCGGTTGCCCACGCGGATCATGGTCGTCTTGCGATCAGCGCTGAGGCTCACCGACGTGATGTTCCGCTGGACCACCTTCAGCTCGGCGGTCTTCAGGTCAAAGACCTGCAGGGTCTCCTTGTTGGACGGCGGGCCGGATGAGGCCCACACGCGCTGACGGCCACCCTCGACGCGATGCGAGGTGAGCAGGACCTTGCCCTTCAGGCCGATGATCCGATCGTAGCTCGACTCCGGCACCGGGAAGCGCACCAGCCGGTCCGCGATGCCCTCCAGGTCGATCCGCTGCGGACCCTCGCCGGCCGGCGCGTCGTCGTCGTCTTCCAGCGGTGAGGGGGAGCGCTGAAACGGCGAGGGGATGTCTGCGCGGAGCGTGATCAGGTAGGGACGCGTGGCGTACGGAAAGCCCAGATCGAAGAAGACCGCGTCGTAGATTGGATCGAACTCACGGCGCGAGATGAGGTACAGGTAGCGCCCCTCCGGATCGAAGGACGGCGAGAGGTCGAGGTAGCGGCCGCTGGTCACCGGGGTGATGGTCGACGACGCGACGTCGAGCAGGCAGATGCGGCTGGTGGACTCGAAGGCGATCTCCGGGCGCACATACGCCAGCGTGCGGCTGTCGGCAGCCCACGCGAGCCCGTGGATGCCGCTGGCCTCGCAGCGATCGACCACCGTCGCGGGTCCGCCGTCCTCCAGCGACAGGAGGAACAGCTCGAGGCGATGGTTGGCGAAGGCCACCCACGCGCCGTCGGGCGAGATGGCCAGCTCGGTGGGGCGGCCGATGTCGCCGGCGTCGAGGCGCACCCCGGCGCCCCGGGCCGCGGCCCCTCCCTTCAGGGGATGCAGCTCCAGCGTGTCCTCACCCGTGACGTCCGAGATCAACAACACCCGCTCGCCGTCTGGCAGGAAGGTGGGGAGCCGCTGTCGGTGCCCCACCCGTCCGTCGCCCAGGCGGCGGGGAGCGCCCTCCCAGTTGCCCATCACCACTGCGCGCCCGCGGATCGAGAGGGCCAGCGAGTGGCCCCTGGGATGCGGGTGGTGGTGCTCGAAGTAGGCGTCAGCGCTGACCAGGCGGCGGCCGAGGCCGCTGCGGGGGCTGCATAGCGTGACCGGAACCGCGCGATCGTCTCCCGTGGCGACGTCGAGCAGGCGCAGGCCGGCGCCGCGGACGTACGCGACCCTGCCGGAGTCCGCTGCGGGCCACCGCACATAGAAGCCTTCGTGGTGGGTGTGCTGCTGGAGCTCGCCGCCGCCCGGGTGGCACGAGTGCAGGTTGCCGGTGCCGGTGTGATCGGAGACGAACCACAGGCGCCCGCCGATCCACATGGGGCTGGCGACGTTGGTGTCGAGGTCGAGCGGCCTCTGGAACTCTCCGTCGTCGTCGGGGCCGACCCAGAGCACGCCCACGCGCCCGCCGCGATAGCGCTTCCATCGGGCGAGGTCGTCGCTGTGCCGGCAGATCGCCAGCAGCCCGTTCGGCCCCCACGCCACGCCGCGGCCGAGTCCCCAGGGGAGCGGCTCGGGTGCGCCGCCGTCTGGGGAGACCGCCCACAGGCTCTGGGCCTTGACGGAGGCCCTCCGCGCGGCGGTGGAGAACACCACCCGGCCGTCGGGGGCCCACCCCAGCGCGAAGCTGGTGGCTCCCAGGTGCGTGAGGCGACGGGGGGGGCCCCCCCCCGCGGGGGGGCCGGGGCTGTGCGGGGGGGCCCCCGGGTTGCTGGAGTACGCCAGAAGATGACCGTCGCTCGAGAGGCATGGGTAGAGGGCCGTGCCCGCCCCGGCGGTGAGTCGGGCAGCGGGTCCGCCGGACAGCGAGAGCCGCCAGAGGTGATCTTCGGAGGCGAACACCACGGTGTCGCCGCGCAGACTCGGCATGCGGACGTAGGGCTCGGTCACGACGATCCTCCCGCGCCGAACGTAGCGCGCCGTGCCCGTCCACGGGCTGACGCGGACGGAATCGGTCCGGCGGGTCGAAGGGGGCCCTGCCGCGCGATAGGGCCCCCGAAACCCCCACGGATGGAGCTTCCATGAGCGAGAACAAGGACAGGGTCCGCTGCGGACTGATCCAGTGCGCCAACCCCATCAACGACGAGAGCCGCCCGGTCGCAGAGATCCAGGAGGCGATGTTCCAACATCACATCCCGTTCATCGAGAAGGCTGGCGAGCAGGGCGTGCAGATCCTATGCCTGCAGGAGATCTTCAACGGTCCGTACTTCTGCCCCAGCCAGGACCCCCGCTGGTACGCCGCCGCCGAGGCCGTGCCGGGCCCCACCGTGGAGCGCCTCGCCCCCTACGCCCGCAAGTACGAGATGGTCATCGTGGTGCCGATCTACGAGAAGGCCATGCGCGGCGTCTACTACAACACCGCCGCGGTGATCGACGCCGACGGCTGCTACCTGGGCAAGTACCGCAAGCAGCACATCCCGCAGGTGGCGGGATTCTGGGAGAAGTTCTTCTTCAAGCCCGGCGACGGCGGCTACCCGGTGTTCGAGACCCGCTACGCGACCATCGGCGTGTACATCTGCTACGACCGCCACTTCCCCGAGGGCGCGCGCTGCCTGGGGCTGAACGGCGCCGAGATCGTCTTCAACCCCTCGGCCACCGTCGCCGGGTTGTCGCAGTACCTGTGGAAGCTCGAGCAGCCCGCGCACGCCGTGGCCAACGGCTACTACGTCGGCGCGATCAACCGGGTGGGCACCGAGGCTCCCTGGAACATCGGGCGCTTCTACGGCTCCAGCTACTTCGTGAACCCCCGCGGGCAGTTCGTCGCTGAGGCCTCCGAGACCGAGGATGAGCTGGTGGTGGCCGATCTCGATCTGTCGGTCATCGACGAGGTGCGCAACACCTGGCAGTTCTACCGCGACCGTCGGCCCGACGCCTACGACGAGATCTTCGAGAAGTAGGCTTAGGCCGCTCCAAGAAAAGCATGTCCCCCCTCGACGCGGATGCCCTTCGCCCACCGGCGTGCGACGCTCTCGAAGTATCCGGCCTCGGTCATCGTTCCGCCCATGAGCCGTAAATCTCCACCGCTTGGGCGGG
>CAYXGP010000428.1:0-4312 GCA_964464515.1 uncultured Enterobacterales bacterium | reverse complement strand
TGCGAGGCCCCGGGTCCACTGGCGTGCGTCGCTCGCTGTCGTATCTGGATACTTCTGGAGCGTCGCACGATGGTGGGCGATGTGCATCTGCGTCGAGGGGGGGCTTGCTTTTCCTGGAGCGGCCTCAGGCGTCCTTCTGCGCCAGCAGATGGACCACGAGGTTGTAGAAGGTCGCCACACGGAACAGCATGGGCACGTCCGCCGAGCGCAGTCCGGGCTTGAACTCATCGGCAGGGATCTCGGGCATCGCCCCGGCCAGCCTCTCGATCGCGCGCGGTGTCAGCACGCCGTCGACCTCCCAGGACTCTTCTCCCAGCTCCTCGCGCGCGGTCTTCTCGATGCCCCCCCGGGGCACGCGGATGTCGAACGCCCGCTCCAGGCGGAAGGCGATGTCGAGGAAATCCAGGCTCTCAGCGTCGAGTTCCTCGATGATCCGACTGTTCAGTTCGACCTCGTCCTCGTCCAGACCCAGCGCCTCGGCGAACGCCGTGCGGACCTTGGACCAGATGGCGTCGTCGGCTTGGTCGAGTGTGTCTGCGGTGAGGAGCTCGGCCATCAGTTCTCCGTTGGACCTGGGGGTGTGTGCTGCGCCCGTCCCTAGTTGGCCGGACCCAGCCGATATAACCAGCGCGCCAGCGCCACGGGCCACGTCGCGGCCCCCAGAAGCCCGAGGTCTGCGATCGGCCAGTCGCCAGGGTCGAGCGGCACCCGGGGGCCATCCTCCGATTCCGCTGGTCGGAACACGACGAACGCCGCACCCTCCCCGACATCTGGCGTACCGAACAGCTCGTCGGCGCCGACCAGCGCGTCCGCGCCGCCGGCCAGCACCGCGTCCGCGCGCCCCCACGCCACGGCCCGCGCAGCCTCCTGCAGCGCCGTCAGGCCGCCCATCGGACCGTCGCAGTAATTTGCGTTCACGCCCTGGATGTTCGCGCTGGCGCTGGTGAAGCCCAGGATGTTGTTCGACAGCCCCCGCACCAGCCACAGGGGATGGATGAGGGAGATGCCGTCCCGCGCGAAGGCGCCCATGTCGAACCGCCCATCCGCCGCGAGCGACGCCCGCAGCGCCGGCTGCAGCGCTCCGGCGTCGGTCGTCTGAGGCGACGCGCCCACGTACATGCCCCGACGCAGCGGCGGCACCGCCTCCCAATCGGGGGTGCCGGCCACCGCCACGCCTGCGGCGGCCACCCCGAGCTGCACGGCCCGAGACATCAGCTTGATCGACTTCCGCTCGGCGATCATCTTGCGGGCTCGGAACCCTGGTACAGAGCCCGGCCTGCCGTCACCCGCGCCGGCCGCGCCGATGCCGGCTGCGCACAGCAGACCGATACCGGCGACGGTCACCGGCCGGGGGCCCAGCGGTGCGCCCTCCGCATCGGTGATGATCCATCTCGGCACGGAGCCTCCCGCTGCACACTCCAGGCAGTCGGGCTGCCTGCCGCTCCCGAGCGCACTGGATAGCACGCTGCGCGGCCACACGGGGACTGTTCACCGTCTCCCGCGGATCAGCAGCACCCCGCCGATGATCAGCCCGGTCAGCTCCACGGCGCATAGCGTCGGATGGAGGGGCAGCCTGCCCCCGTCCGCCAGCAGCGCCGCCGTCCGGGCCAGGCCCAGCCCGCCCAGGGTGAGCGTCGCCGCCAGAAGGCCGGTCCGCGTGAGGTCGGGACGCCAGACGGTCCACGCCAGGAACCCCGCCATCCCCAGATGAAGCCCGCCGTACATCGCCCGGATCTCGATCTCGCCCGCCGCGTCGAGGGTCACCCCAACGGGCTCCATCGCACCGACCGGATCGACCAGGCACCACAACCCGACGCCGACGTAGACCAGGACAGCGGCGATGACGGCGAGTCGTTCGAGCATCACGCAGGCTCGGTAACGCCCCCCCCGCTGCCGCGGTATTCTGCTCCCAGGAGGACCAATGGGCCAGCCCGCGACCGATCATCCCCTGGACTACAGCGCCTACCTCGCGCTGGAGCAAGATACCGACACCCGCCACGAGTTCCTGCGCGGCGACGCCTGGGCCATGGCGGGCGGCACCCTGCGACACGCCGCCATCAAGACCAACCTCACGGGCGTCGTCTTCATCGCGCTTCGGGACAAGCCCTGTCGCTCGTACGACTCGGACGCCAAGGTACGCATCGACGCCACCGACCTGTCGACGTACCCGGACCTGTCCATCCTCTGCGGACCGGTCGCCAGATCTCCCATCGATCACCACGCCGCCACCAACCCTACGGTGCTGTTCGAGGTGGTCTCCCGCTCGACCGAGTCGTGGGACCGCGGCGGCAAGTTCGAGCACTACCGACGCCTCGCTTCCTTTCGGCACTACGTCCTGGTCGGCTCGGGTGAGCCCAAGGTCGAGGTGTGGACACGCCAGGAAGACGGAGCGTGGCGTGTCGAGGTCTCTCGAACCGGAGAGCAGTTCTCGCTCTCAGCAGTCGGCATCTCGTTGGATGTCGATGAGCTCTACGCCGATCTCCCCGAACTCAGCCCGGGAGATGGCCTCAGTCGTGGGCCCGACCCGACCGATTGAAGCCCTACAGTCGCCGCTCTACAGCCGCTGCTGGGCGTGGGTGACACCGGCAGCGCTGCCGTCGATCGCGCGGACCGTGAGCGTGGGCCCGTGATCGTACGGCAAGGGGATCGGGGGTCCCCAGAAGCCGCGGACCAGGAGCACCACCCGCGCTGCCCCCGCCGGCCAGTGCGGCGCGAGGTGGTCGGCCAGTGTCATCCCGAGGGTCGTGGCGTCGAGCCGGACCTCCAATGTTCGCCCGCCAGGATCGGCGGTCGTCGCGCCGACCCACGCCCGACCCACCGCAGCCAATCCGTCCGGGCTGCGCTCCATCGCGATCGGAAGCCGCAGCATCGTTCCGCCGGGCAGACCGTCGAGCCAGCGCAGCAGGGCGGTCGGATCGTCGAGGCCGGGCCCAGCGACGAAGGTGGTCATGGACGCCTCATCTGTGTTCAGAGCGGTGCTGTGGACTCTACATGGTACCGCTTCGACCCGCCCCCGGTCCTTGCCGACGTGAGTCTCGGGGCGCCGCCGTGTGGGTCTTTCCTTTCGGGTCTCTCGGTCAAATGGAACACGACCGGCTCAGTCGCGCGGGCGCGCCCTGTCCACCAGTGGGGCGGCTGGTTGATAATGCACAGGTCATGCCCAGCCGCGCCCTGACCGACGCCGAGATCGCCACCGCCCGCACGGTGTTCGGCGACAGCGTCGCTTTCGGGCCCGTCCGACTGACGCGCGACAGCGTGCTGGCCTTCTGGGCTCCCAAGGTGCTGGGCAACACCATCCACCTGCGCAGCGACTGGGGGCACTTCGTCGGCACCGGATTGGAGCTGACCGCGATCGGTCAGATCACCCTCATCCACGAGCTGGGCCACATCTGGCAGTACCAGAACGGTGGGCTGGCCTACATCCCCCGGTCGGTCTGGGCCCAGGGTCTCGCTGCTCTGCGCACCGGCGGGCGCAGCGGGGCCTATCGGTGGCGGGAGCCGCTGGAGGCCGGGGTTCCCTGGGCGCGCTGGAATCCGGAGCAGCAGGCGCAGGCGATTCAAGCGTATTTCCAGGCCACGCAGCGAATGGGCACCCGATTCAGCAGAGTCGACGATCGGGAGATCATCTCAGCGCTGACACCGATGATAGAGAAGGTGCGGCGCGGCGAGGGCGCGTAATATGGATGGTGGCCCCGCTTCTGAAGAGCGCCCTGCTGGAGAGTGAATGTCCGACACCCTGACCATCCTCGTGAAACCCGACGGCCCGATCAAGGTGACCGGCGCGCAGAGCGCCCGCTTCTGCGGCGAGGCCCTGGAGTTCGACGGCGCGCTCTTCCTTTGTCGCTGCGGCGAGAGTCCGAAGGCGCCCTTCTGCGACGGGACCCACAAGCGCGTGGGGTTCTGTGGGACCAGCGAGGAGCCCCCCAGCGCGCCGGTCCGTGTCTGGGAGGGGCAGACCCTCCGGACGTTCTTCAACCCGAACGCATGCATGCACGTCTTCTACTGCAAGCCGATGAAGGGGCTTCGGGCCCGGGAGGAGGCAGGCGATGCGTCGGCAGCCGCCGAGATCATGACGGTGGTCGCGTCCTGTCCTTCCGGAGCGCTGTAGTACGAGCTGAAGACCGAGACGGGGACAGAGCCGCCAGCGCCAGCCCAGGGTCCGCCGATCGACATCATGGAGGGCGGCGAGATCCGGGTCCGGGTGCCGTTCGAGATCAACGCCGACCTGCACGAGCGGCAGACCGCCGACAAGGCCACGCTCTGCCGCTGCGGCCGCTCGCGGAACAAGCCGTGGTGTGATGGCCGCCACAAG
>CAYXGP010000427.1:0-4330 GCA_964464515.1 uncultured Enterobacterales bacterium | reverse complement strand
AAGCCGTCGCCGTCCGCGTCGTCATCGCTGGCTCCATCGCAGTCCTGGTCAACCCGGTCGTACCAGACCTCGGTGGCGTCGGGGCTGATGGCTGCATCTGCATCATCGCAGTCTGTGCCCCACGAGACCCGCTCGGTGGAGTCGTGCCCGTCACTGTCCGCGTCGTAGTCGCTCTCGCCTCCGCAGTCGGCATCGACGCCATCGTACCAGGCGTCATCCTCGCCGGGGTTGATATCTGCATCGCTGTCGTCACAGTCTCCTGGACTCGCGGTGAATCCCTTGGGGAGGGTACAGGCATTCATCGTTCCTGTGCCCCCCCAAGCGTCGCCGTCGGAGTCGGCATACCACGTCGAGACATCGGCAGAGGTATCTTCATCAACCACGCCGTCGCAGTTGTTGTCAATTCCATCACAGAGTTCGATCTCGTCCGGGCGCACGTCGATGTTTCGATCGTCGCAGTCCTCGCCGCCGAGCTCCACGGCATTGTAGCCGTCCCCATCGAAGTCCAAGCGCTCAGTGTACTCAGCCTCTGTCACCCAGGCACAACCACTGATCAGGATAGCGAGCAGCGCATGGTTCATCTCACCTCTCCTCTACCGGCAGACCATCAGGGCGCTGGAGCACTTCAAGACCTTGGTCTGCCCGGCCGTGAGGTTGATCGATCCAGTGTTCACCGGCTTCCCCTCCTCGAAGAACGCTTGCACCTTGTACGTTCCGGGCGGCACCGCTCCGGATTGGAAGCGTCCCGCGGCCCCAACCAGCCAGACGCTCTTGGCGTCCCCCTTGACCACCAGCGTGGCCGTCGTGGGATCGGCGGCTTCGATCGGCGCGCTCGGCGCCGCAGCGGGGTTGGGTTCAGGCTCGGAAGGCTCCTTTTCAATCGGTGGAGCCGAGACTGGCTTTGGCGGACTGATCACCTTCTTGGGTGAAGGCGCAGCCTGAGGGGCCGCCGGTCTCGCGGGAGCGGTCTCAACGGCTCTGGCCTTCTGCGTCGGAGTCGGAGGAGTGAGCGTTTGTTCTACCTGGATTGGTTCTCCCTTCAGGACCGGATCGGGTAGGGGAGGTGGGGCAGGGGGCTCGGCGATGTTCGCGGGCTGCACCGTCTCTACCACCGCCTCAACGGGCGCCGAGTCGGGCTGTTTCAGCACTTGGAGGCCGATCAGCACTGCGCCAAGCGCGCCGCCGATCCCAAGCACCACCCCCAACCACAGCCCGGAACGACCGGAGCCCGGCGCTGAGACTGCCTGGGGTGCGAGGCTGCCTGCCGCACCGTCGGCAGCCTCTCCCAACGCAGGGGAATCGACCGGGTGCTTGGGGCGGCTGTCTTGCGGTAGAGAGGCCGCGCTCGGGGGCCTCTTCGAGGCGATCGGGGCCGACTGGACCATCGACTCAGCGGCGGAACTCACGCTTGGGGCGATCTGAAAGCTCACAGGGACAGCCGTCGGCCTCGCCTCAGGCTCCTCGCGATCACGTGCTCCGTCTACATGCTCAGGCAGGTGAAACGTCTCGTCAAAGTTGGACGAGACCGGCGCTGGCTCTGAAGCGGTGACTGCGATCTGCTCTCCCGAGCCATAGCTCGACGCATGGGCGATGATGGTGCCCGTCCACGGTCCGGCGGGCGGCGCTTCAGCCTCATCGGGCACCCAGACCTCGCCCTTCCAGATCGCGAGCAGCTCGTCACAGCTCCCGATCCGAGCCTCCAGTTCGGTCCGCAGCGCCCCGTCGATGGCCCGCTCCATTCGCTCGGGCAACTCGGGGACGATCTCACGCGCCGGGACGAACACACCGTTCGAGACATTGTTGAAGATCGCGAGCATATCTCCGCCGACGAACGCCCGCCGCCTGCAGACCAGCTCGTACAGGATCGCGCCCAGGCTGAAGATGTCGGCCCGGTGATCGACGTTCTTGGCGTCTCGGATCTGTTCTGGCGCCATGTAGGGCGGGGTGCCCATCGCCAGACCCGAGCGCGTCCGTCCCGCTCCGTCGCCGTCGGCAGTGAGCACCTTGGCTAGCCCAAAGTCCGCGACCTTCGGGATCAGACCCTCGCGCGTGACCTGAAGCATCACGTTGGCTGGCTTCAGGTCGCGGTGGACACGGCCGTGGCGATGGGCCGCACCCACACCAGCGATGATCCCCCGGGCGAGCTGGTCCGCCTGATCGAAGGTGAGCCGGTGCTCTTGGAGCAGCTCGTCGAGGCTCGGTCCCTCGATCAGCTCCATGATCAGGCCGGGCGCGCCACTCACGGTGACTACATCGGTCACGGCCACGATGTTACGGTGCTGAAGCGTGGCCTGGACCCGGCCCTCGGCCAGGAGGCGCTCGCGGATCGAGGCCGCTGGCAGATCGAGGATCTTCAGCGCATGTGCGCTGTGGAGCTGGTTGTGTCGGACGCGGTAGACCGTCGCCATCCCGCCCTTTCCGAGCAGGCTCTCGACCGTGTATCGGCCATCGACCAGGCTTCCAGCAGACAGGCTCATGGATTGGCTCCTACCGATCCCCAACGAACGCGCCGCCGACACCGGTTCCGACCGCTAACAGACCTGCACCGACCGACACACCTACGAGGGTGTTGGTCTTTCGGCGCTGAGCTTTGACGTCCGCCAGCTCCCAGTCGGAGTGGTACTCGTCGAAGGTCGCAGCCGAGCCCGCGGCCATGGTGTAGAGCACGCCGGACGCAATCGCAGACACACCCGCGCTGGTCAGCAGCACGACCTTCGGAGACAGGCTCCTGCCTCCGCCGGCCTCTGCGACGGGGAGCGGCTTGCCCTCGTAGACCGGCATCGGGTCTTCGGGGAAGGTGTAGGCGCTGATGGTCACCGTGTCCTCGGCGTCCAGCAGTTGGACGAGCGCGGGCCAGGTCTTGGGGCGCTCCAAGCCCTCTACGCCGTCGAACAGGAGCCGACCTGAGACCGGCTCGCGGACGCGCTCGAATTGACCGGAGGAGACGTCCCAGGTCTCCCACAGGGCGTGGATGGCGTGGCCGGCTGGGATCAAGTCCTCGGAGAAGGTGCTGTTCTCGTCTGCGAACCGGCTGGCCGCGAAGGCACGGGAGGCCATCTCGCGCTCGCGGGTCACGAACAGACGGAGGCCCATGTCGCGGTGGAGGCGGGCGGCGAAGGTAGAGGTGACCGGCTCGGAGAGGCAGGGGAGGAGGAGGGCGGCTTCGTCGAGGGAGCGGCCGAAGGCTTCGACGTCGAGGTCGGCGTAGGCTTGTTCGGCGGCATCGAGCCGAACTACTACTTCGATCGTTGTGGCGGGAGCAGGACAGTCGGATGCCTGAGCTATCTGCATCAACGAATACCAAAGGACCATTGAATTCATAACACCACCATCTTGGTGAATATCATCACAAGCCGAGCTCTGAACCAAGGACAAGGTACGCAGCACCCGCCGATGTCCCTCCAGAGTCGTTCTGGTAGGCTCCGAGAAGCAGGTCGGCCTTGAGATCGGCATCAGTGTCAGCTACTGAATATCCGTATCCAATCCCGTCGGAACCTGCCTCCCCTACGATGATGGCATCAGCCGTCGATAGAGAAAACGTCCCAGAAACCGGACCTGACACAACATGCCAAGCCCCCTCCCTACCGGCGCCGGCTGAAGAACCACCAACCAATATATCAAGTTCACCGTCACCGTTCACATCATCCGTCATGATGGCGATGCCTGACTCGTCACCAGCCTGCTCCCCTTCCAATATTGCACTGGACGAAGAGAGGCTCTTTGACCCTGTAATTGGGGAGAACATCACGTAGACTCCGCCCGGCATCGACCCGGTAGATCCTGGTCCGCCTACCAATAGATCTGCAAGTCCGTCTCCGTTCATGTCACTCAGGTGAACAGATGTCCCCACTTCTTCATATGCATAGGTCCCAGGAAAGGTTGCATCAGCATCTGACACAAGCATAGAACCAGAGACCGGTCCAGAGAACAAAAACGCTGAGCCTTCCTGACCATGCGCAACGGTGAAGCCAGGTGCTCCAACCATCAACTCAACCACACCGTCACCGTCCACATCTTCTGTCGCGGTGCTGTATCCCGCATGCGCATCATTACCCTCTCCATAAATCGATGCTGACACGCTCATGTTTCCGGTGGTCGGCCCATACACAACGAACGCCGCTCCATTGTAGGAATAGGAGGACGAGGTCCACCACGCTCCTGTCACGATGTCTGTTATTCCATCCCCGCTGACGTCAGCGAATCTTGTACAGATTCCCAAGCCGTTGCCAACTCCAGACAGTACGCCCTCTGTATCAGCGAGGTCAACAGTTCCACTTATCCCGTCTTATTCATGAGTGCTTGAGGAACCCATCTTCGCCTAGCTGAGAAG
>CAYXGP010000426.1:0-4336 GCA_964464515.1 uncultured Enterobacterales bacterium | reverse complement strand
CAGCCGCAACAAGAAGGACCCGGACCCCATCCCGATGGCGGGGATCCCGTACCACGCCGTCGACGGCTACATGCGGCGGCTGGTGGACTCCGGGCGAAAGGTGGCCATCGCCGAGCAGCGTCAGGCGTCCGACAACGGCGGCCGACGCATCCTCACCCGTGAGCTGGTCCGCGTCGTCACGCCGGGGGTGCCCTGGGACACCGACGAGCTGGCGGCGAGGCAGGCCTGCTTCCTGGCGGGGGTCTGTGGAAAGGGGCCGGTTGGCATCGCCTTTCTGGACATCTCCACCGGAGATCTACGCGTCACCGAGGTCCCCGATCTCGCGGCAGCCGCGGGCGAGCTGAGCCGCATGGAGGCCCGCGAGCTGGTGCTCCACCCAGCCATCGCCAGCCGCTCGGAGCTCGGCGAGCTGAGCGCCCCCGCCACGAGCCCCGAGCCAGCCTGGTTCGACGCAGAGGCCGCGCAGCGCTCGGTGGTGGATCTGCTGGGGGTGTCGGACCTGATGGGGCTCGGCGCGGCGAACCTGCCGAACGCCGTCCGCGCGGCGGGGGCGCTGATCACGTATGTGCGCGAGACCGCGCGCATCGGTCTCGACAACGTCCACACGCTGCGGCCCTACTCCGTCGGCGGACGCATGGTCCTCGACGACGCGACGTGCAGAAACCTGGAGCTGCTTCGCCCCCTCGTGGGGACGGGCCGCAAGGGGACGCTGCTGGCGCTGCTCGACCAGACGTGCACGCCCATGGGCGGGCGGCTGCTGCGCGAGTGGGTCCGCCGGCCCCTGGTCGATCTCGATCCCATCCGGCGCAGACAGGACGCGGTGGAGGCGCTGATGAGTCGGCGAATTCGCGCGCAGCTTCGAGAGAGCCTGGGAACGGTGTCGGATCTCGCGCGACTGTCGTCCAGGACCGCGCAAGGCAGCGCGAACGCGCGAGATCTGGTCCGACTCGGCGCTTCTCTGCGGGCGCTCCCGGAGCCCCTGTCGCACCTGCGCACGCTGCCGGCATTCCGCGGGCAGCTCCCCGAAGACCTCGCCACCGACGTCGCCGATGAGATCGAGCGCTGGATGGTTGATGATCCCCCCCCGTCGCTCAACGAGGGCGGGCTGATCCGCTCCGGGGTGCGCGCAGATCTCGACGCGGTGGTGCGGCTCTCACGCGAGGGCAGGGGAGCCATCGCCCGCATCGAGGCTCGGGAGCGCACCAGCACGGGCATCAATTCGCTGAAGATCAAACACAACAGGGTGTTCGGGTACTTCCTGGAGGTGACGCACGCCAACCGCAGCCGCGTGCCTGAGACGTGGATACGAAAGCAGACGCTCACGAACTGCGAGCGGTACATCACGCCCGAGCTGAAGGAGTTCGAAGAGAGCGTGCTCGGCGCCGACGAGCGCAGAAAGGCGCTGGAGTACGAGCTGTTCGTGCAGCTCCGCGAGCGCGTCGCGGCGCACAGCCCGCGGCTTCAGCGGCTGGCGCGGGTGGTCGCGTATGTCGACGTGATCGCAGGGCTCGCCGAGCTGGCGGTGGCGAATCGGTACTGCCGACCTGTGGTGGACGACTCGGACTGCCTGGAGCTCGTCGCGAGTCGACACCCGGTGGTCGAGACCATGGGGATGGAGGAGCGCTTCGTCCCGAACGACGTCACGCTGAGCGGAGAGAAGCGTCTCGCCATCCTCACCGGACCCAACATGGCGGGAAAGAGCACGGTGATGCGACAGGTCGCGCTGATCGCGCTGATGGCGCAGATCGGCAGCTTCGTGCCCGCGCGCACTGCCCGGGTAGGAGTCTGCGACCGCATCTTCGTGCGGGTGGGCGCCAGCGATGACCTCGCACACGGGCGCAGCACCTTCATGGTGGAGATGTCCGAGACGGCATTCATCCTGAATCACGCCACGCCACGTTCGCTCATTCTGTTGGATGAGATCGGGCGAGGGACGAGCACCTACGACGGCCTGTCGATCGCATGGGCGGTCGCGGAGGCGGTGCACGACCGGCTGGGCGCGCGGGCCATCTTCGCGACGCACTACCACGAGCTGGTGCGGCTCGCCGACGAGCGGGAGGCGGTGTTCAACGTGCATGTCGCGATCCGCGAGTGGAAGGATCGGATCATCTTCCTGCGCGCGCTGCGAGAAGGAGGGGCCAGCCGCAGCTACGGGATCCAGTGCGCCCGGCTCGCGGGGATGCCCGCGCCGGTGATCGCGCGAGCGCGGGCGCTGCTCTCGGGGCTGGAGCAGGCTGCGACCGCCGTGACGCCGAGAGAACCCGGCCCGCCAGAGAGCGGCCAACCCAGCGAGCCGGATCCGCTGCGCGCGGCGATCGCGGAGATCTCGCCAGACGACCTCACCCCGCGGCAGGCGCTGGATCTGGTGTACCGACTTTGCTCACTCTGACGTTTATTTTTTTGTTCACAGCTACAGGTTGGGCGACCACCCTGGAGCGGGTCAGCGTCTTCACCGGTGAAGACCACGCCCGGGTTCTTCTGGTGACCGAGGGCGAACCGGGCAACATCGAGACGAGCGCCTCGCCAGCCCGCGGGCACATCCCTGCGCGGGGGACGGTGACGCTGGAGGGCGTCCGCAGCGGCGCCGAGCTTCCCGCAGAGATCGGCGTCTCGGAGGGCGGGGTGCGGCGGGTGCGGATCACGCCCATCGGCGAGGACCTCCGGGTGAGCGTCGAGCTGACCGAGACGCGGACCATCCGAGCTGAGCGACTCGGCGATCACGCGGTGCTGATCGACCTGATGGTTGAGGGGAGGGGAGAGGACGTCGCGCTGCCCACGCGGGGCCAGCTCATCGACTGGGTGTCGGGCGTCTCGCTGGTGCGCGCCGCGGGCGGACCGATGGGAGAGCGGCGTCTGGTGGTGATCGACGCCGGCCACGGCGGATTCGACCACGGCGCGGTGGGCATCACCGGCACGCGCGAGGCGGACATCGCGCTGGAGATCGCCCTCCGTCTCGCAGACACGCTCCGAGCGCCGCGAGGCGCAAAGGAGATGCAGATCGACGTCTTGCTCACGCGGGAGACGGACGTCTTCCTGTCGCTCACCGAGCGCGCCACGATGGCGAACGGCCAGGACGCCGATCTCTTCTTGTCGATTCACGCCAACGCGTTCCCGCAGCCCTGGGGGCACGGCATCGAGACGTACTCGCTGGACACCGCCAGCGACGCGGGGGCGGCGCGAGTGGCCGTGCGGGAGAACATCCTCCTGCGGGCCCCGACCGGCCCGACCGACCGACTCAGCGCCAAGCTGACCGAGGCGGGGACCAACCGACTGTCGCACCAGCTCGCCGCGACGATCCAACAGAGCGCCATCGGCACGCTTCGGCACATCTACGGCGAGGATCAGATCAAGGATCTCGGATCGCGCACCGCGCTGTTCACCGTGCTCAGCCACGCGCGGATGCCCGCGGTGCTGTACGAAGCCGGGTTCTTGACCCACACCGAAGGAGAACGCCGACTGCGCACGCCGCAGTTCCAGCAGCTCACCGCCGAGGCGCTGGCCGAGGCCGTCATCACGTGGCTGGAGGGCCAGGGATGACCGCGATCGAGACCTCAAGGGACGCGTTCCTGGCGTGGTGTCGCGTCGATCGCAACCTCGCCACGCATACGCTCTCGGCGTATCAGCGGGATCTCGCGGACCTGCTGGCGTTCCTCGCGACCCGTCAGGTGCAGGCGCCCGCCCAGGTGGAGGCGCTGACGCTCAGCGAGTGGATGGTCACGCTCACCGATCGTGGGCTCGCGCCGAGCAGCATCGCACGGTATCGAGTCAGCATGCGCCAGTTCTTCCGGTTCCTCGTCGAAGAGGGCGTGCTGGAGAGCAACCCGGCACTCCAGCTCTCGGGGCCCACGGTGCGGCGGGCGCTGCCGAGCACGATGAGCGAGGCCGACATCGACGCGCTGCTCGCCGCACCAGACCGCGGGACTCCGCTCGGTCTTCGAGACGCCGCCATGCTGGAGCTGCTGTACGCCACGGGGCTTCGAGTGAGCGAGCTGATCGGGCTCCGCAGGGCCAACCTCCGAGACGGCTGGCTGATCGTCCGGGGCAAAGGCGGGAAGGAGCGGCTGGTCCCGTTCGGCGATCACGCTGGCGTGTTGGTTCAGGCCTATCTGCTGGAGCGGGGAGGGGACTCGCCCTGGGTGTTCACGGCCCGCGCCGGGCGGCCCATGACGCGGCAGAACTTCTGGGCACGGGTCAAGAAGTACGCGCTCGAAGCCGGGATACGCGGGAAGGTCTCGCCACATACGCTGCGGCATGCGTTCGCCACGCACCTGCTGAATCACGGCGCCGATCTGCGCTCGGTCGAGCTCATGCTCGGCCACTCCGACATCTCCACGAC
>CAYXGP010000425.1:1882-4340 GCA_964464515.1 uncultured Enterobacterales bacterium | reverse complement strand
GGCAGGAAGGGCGTCGGGGAGCCGGTTATCAGTCAGATTGACTGATAGAACTCCCCATGGTGAAGCGACCCCCAGGGATCGACACCATCCGATACCCGCTCGAACCCGCCGTGCTCCGCCCCGCATTGCCCGGCGTCGATGACACCCGACCCAGCGCCGCCTTCACCAGCGCCACCTCCCGGATCGGCGGCACCGTCACCCGCTCCCCCTCCAGCGTCACCGTGGGGCTCTCGTACCGCTTCAGCCACGCCGCCAGCACCGGCCTTCCCTCTTCGGTCGGAGACTTCACCAGCCCCTCAATTGCTTCGTAGTCCTTCCGCGCCTTCTTCTGCGCCGCTGAGATCGCCTCCTCGATACGACGCGCCTTCTCGGCCTTCAGCGCTGCAGACAGCCGGCGCTCCTCCTCGGCCGCAGCCCGGGCCGAAGCCTCTGCTGCCTGTCGCGCCTTCCGCGCCGCCTCGGCCTGCGCCGCCATCGCCCCGAAGTCCACCGCCTCGCCATCGAACTCGATCTCCGCCTGCCCAGGGTCCGCAGGTCTCTCGATCCTGACCGCGCCCCCCGTGCCCTCGAAGCCGGTCGTGAACGCGGCCAGATCAGGTGCGGCCTCCTTGCCGCTCCGTCCCAGCGCCACATCCGGCCCCTCCAGCATCGGCGTCTGCGTCCGCCCCGTCACCGTCTCGTAGATCGCGCCGTCGGCGTAGTCCACCGCCTCCCGCGCCGAGACCACGCCGTCTCCATTGCTGTCTCCCCAGCCTCGGAGCGCGCCGAGCAGAAGGTAGGTGAATGCCGGACGCCGACCATCCGACAGCGGACCGGCGTACTGCCCGCCCGTCGCCGCCGTCAGCGCCGTCACCCGAGAGCCCAGACTCGTCCCCACCGCCTTCAGCGGAGACAGCCCCGGCGCCAGATCACCCGTCGAGGTCTTTCCGCTGAAGCACGCATCCAGCACCAGTACCGTCTCTGCTTGCGGACCATCCAACGCTGCGATCAGCTCCGAGCGCGTGACTGAGTTGGCCTGGAGGCTCCGCGCGGTCTGCTGGGCGTCCCACCCCACCAGGATCCCGTCGTCGCCGTCCTGTGATGGCGCGCCGTGACCGATGAAGATCACCCAAACACGACCGCCCGGCTGGGCCTGACGCGCCAGCCCCTCCGCAGCCGCCAGGATCTCCTCCCGCGTCGCGTCGTTGTTGATCAGCCGCTTGACCCTGCGAACACCCCGCGCCTTCCGCAGCCACGCGTCCCAGTCCTGTGCGTTCTTGAGCGCGCCCGGGATGTCCTGCGCCTCGGCGTAGTCCTCGATCGCGATCAGCAGCGCGACGTCCTTGCTGCCGCCGCCGACGTTCTTCGGCGGTGGCAGCTCCGGCCAGGGCTCGGCGGCTTGGACCGGACCTGCCAGCAACAGGGGAAGAAGCAGGGTTGCTGCTCGCATCTGGGCCTCCAGTATCGACAAAGGGTAATGGCTCTGCCCGCGCACGTCGGCCCCCGGCCCGCCGCCTGTGCAGCGGATGTGCCAGGCTCGTTGAGGGAGGTGTGGATGAAGACGCGAGAGGCATTGGCCAGAGAACTCGTTGATTACCATGTGCTGGTCGAAGACGGCATCATCTGTGCGTTCCTGTACACACGCGCCGGAGGGGACCCGCCGGAGGAACCGATCAAGCTCCTCGAGGTGAGTAGGGCGACGGTCCCGGCTGGGATCGCGCCGATCTACTTCGGGCCGTCCAGGGATGTTCCGCTCCCTGTGGTTCTCATCGAGCTCACAGAGTGGGAATTTGAGGATGTGATCTCCGGGAGCCTGCCGCTTCCGCCGGGTTGGGAACAGAGCGTGGAGCTGCACAAGAAGGTGGCGTAGGTGAACCCGGAGACCGCGGCCGCCTGGTGGCGGTACAGCTACGCGCGGCGGGCCCGGAGCGACTTTCGAGTCTACGACCTCCTGTGCCTGCAATCGGACCTGCCGAGCTGTCATCGCCTCCACTACCTGCAGATGGCACTCGAGAAGGCCGCCAAGGCCCACTTCTGGGCGACCTCCGGCTCTGGCGGCGGACCATCCCGCGTGAACCGGTCCCACGACGTCGCCCAGAAGATCCTGCCGGCGGTGTCCAAGGCGTACCGGAGGCAAACGCGCGGCCGGACTTGGATCCCAGGGGCCGTCCTGCAGAAGGTCAAGCTGCTGTGCCAGGAGGTGGACCGTCTCGCCCCAGCGGTTCACGACGGGGAGCAGCGTCTGGACAACTGCGAGTACCCCTGGGAGTCATCGACCGCCGAAGGTGAAGTGCTCGCGGTACACTCGCCCCTCGACCATGAGTTCGCCACCGATGGCATGATCAGGCGCCCAGGTACAGCCGCGTTCCTGAAGGCAATTCGGGCAACAGTCGATGCGATAGTGGGGCCCCCGGGCGGGGGGGCGCCCCCGCCCCGCGCGGCGGCGCCGGCGCCCGCGGGGGGGGGGGGGGGGGGGGGG
>CAYXGP010000425.1:0-1872 GCA_964464515.1 uncultured Enterobacterales bacterium | reverse complement strand
CCCCCCCCCCGCCCCCCCCCCCTTGTCGGGCGCCTGATGCGCGCCCCCGAACCGCTCTCGCGGCCCGGAAAAACAAGCCAGTTTCTCCCAGGGGAATGGGGCGGTTGGCCGGGACGATGACCGGAGCCCGATAGTGGCAGCGGGACCACCGAACGGGTGAGCCTCCGTCGCCCCCGCTTGTGCGCACCATTACCGACGGCGGCGACTGCGAGTTCAGGACTGATCAGCCAGGGAGAGCCGGCGATCCCCTATACTCGGCGGCCGGAGGCTGACCCATGCACCTGCTCCTCGCGCTGCCCCTCGTCGCACAAGCCAAGAAGCGGATCCCGCCGCCGGAGTGGGTCCCCCCGTCGTCGAACTTCCACGTCCGTGCCGCCTTCGACACCGACCCGAGCGTCTACCTGGGCCGGTTCATCCCCGACGAGGCAGCTGTCCCCGACGAGTCCGCAGCCCGCAAGACCTCCTGCTCCCAATACATCGACCACCGCGAGGTCGGCGGGGGCGGCGTCGAGTACGACGAGGTCTTCGCCGCCACCACGGATGTGGCCCTCAGCGTCGGCGTCGCCCAGACCGATCTCAAGGTCGGCGGCGAGGGCGGCGCTTCCGCCAGCCTCCGCGCCACCTACACCATGACCCGGAAGCTCGTGGCGGACATCGCAGACCCGGTCGCCTTCGCCTCCAGCTGCCGCAGCAGCCCCGACGAGTGTACCGGTCGATTCGTGGGCGAGTTCCTGGAGGGCACCGGCTCCATCTGGACTGCGCGCTCCAGCAGCGCCGAGGCCAAGGTCCTCAAGGCGCTCGAGAGCGTCGGACTCGACGTCGGCGCCAGCAGAGGCGTCTCCTGGGCCCGCTCCCGCACCTTCTCTCAGCCTGTCTACTTCGCCTTCCGCGTCACCGAGGTCCCCGAGGTCGACTGCGAGGCCCTCGTCAACAACCCACCCAAGAGCGAGAACGGAACCTACTTCGGCGCCGTCTCCGACCCCATGCCCACCGAGCGCATCGCACGAGACATGGCGCTCGCCTCTGCACGCGAGCAGGCCGTTCGGTTCCTCGGTGAGTCCATCGCCATGGGATCCTTCTCGGAGACCGTCATCGGTGGGTCCGCTGGCCAGGCTGCGATTCGATTCGACGACCAGCAGTTCGTCGAGCGCGCTGCCGTGGGAGTGGCCCGCTTCGTCAAGGACGAGCTGTCTTGCATTGAGACCAGCCCGACGCCGGATGGTGTGCGATACACTGCCCGAACATTGGGGCACATGCCGAATGCAGCGCTGGACGAGGCGGCGCGGGCGGTCTTGACGGGGCGCTGAGGGCGAGCTGCGGCCTGTAGAATTCATGGCCGCCAATGATTGCTCATGCCTGCGGTCGCCTGGATTGGCACCAGCCAGTGTGACACGCCATAGGCGGAGCTCTTTCGCGAGGTCATCACCAGAGCGTCACCCTGGTCGGTGAAGGTCAGCTTGTGGGGGGAGAAGACGAGGGGAGTTCCGCTGTCGCTCTTACCCGTGACGACGACGACAGTCTCGACGATGTGCGTGAAGTCCTGAATGGAGTAGATGTTGGTGTGTCGTCCGAACGACACGGCCACCGTCCGTCCGTCGGGCGAGAGCGCCGTGGCGTAGGACTCGTCTGCTTCGATCTTGCCGTGGTCGCCGGTTCGGAGATCGATCAGCTCAAGGTCTCCGCCGTCGAACAACAGCGCGATCTCGCCGTTTGCCGAAAGCATGAAGTCTTCGCTGGGATCTACCGACCAATGCCCGACCATCTCGTGGGCACCTGTCGCGGGATCGAATCGATGCAGTTTCTTGTCCTCCGTCGAGATGAGCACTCGCCCGCGGCCGTCTGCTCTGCTGACCCACGCCAGTCCGGGAATTT
>CAYXGP010000424.1:0-4372 GCA_964464515.1 uncultured Enterobacterales bacterium | reverse complement strand
CTCCCCAATCCGCGACAGCGGCCTCCAACAGGACGAACCGAATCACGCCATCAGGCCCCTCGGTCTCGTGCCGCGAGCTCTGGATGGGATCGAACCCCGCGGCACGTATCTGCGAAATCTCGGCGCACAGATCCGGCCACCTCCCCTCCCCTGTGACGTCCTCATCGGCGATCACGAGGCGCCCGCCGGGCGCCAGAATCCGCCTCACTTCAGCCGCACCGGCCTCGATGTCACCCCAGTGATGGAGTGTGTTGATCGCCAACACGAGCGAGACCGAGGCGTCTTCGGCTGGGATCTCAGCCGCAGTGCCGAGACGATACTCGATGGGCCCGCCCGCGCCTCGGGCCCGCTGCAGCATCACCCGCATCGGGTCAACTCCGATGAGTCGGGCGTCCGAGTTCAAGGTCGCGGCGTGACGCAGGGCTGAGCCCGTTCCGCAGCCCAGGTCGAGGACCACGGCGGCATCCTGTACCCGGGCCAGCTCGACGACAGCCGTGATCGTGGGCCAGTCGCCGTAGTTGTCGGCGTACCAGCGCGCGGTGGCGTCGTCCCAGTGCGAGCCCAAGTCGTCACACGGCTTCGATTCGGGCCGGGACCGCCTTGTGCCACGGCGTGCCGGCCAGGAAGTCGCGGTCTTCGGAGCGCGTCAGCTCGTTCGGCGCGACCCCGGCCGTCTCTGCGCCCTCGTCGGGCGTGAGCCCCATCCCATTCGGCAGCGAGACATGCCCCCGCTGCATCCGGTCGCTCGCTTCGACGGCTACGATCACGCTGCCCCGCCGGGTCGTGACGCGGGCGTGCTCGCCGAGATCGAGCGCTGCGACGTCTTCTGGATGGATACGGAGCGCGCCGTCCCGGTCCCTTCGACGCCACTCGTGCCCGCGGAAGATGGTGTTCGCCGTTGTTCCGCGTCGCTCCCCCGCAGAGAGGGTGTACGGATAGTCGGGATCGGGCTGGGGATCGTGCTTCAGCTCAGCGAGGGGATCGAACAGCTCCGGCAGCGCGAGTTGGATCGTCCCCCCTGGGATGCGGTCCCAGATGTCCTCCCAGCGATCGCGGGCGAACACCACCCCCTGTGGGCTGTCCAGGATGGCATCGAAGAGCTGGTCACCCGACTCGAACCCTGCGCGCGCCAGCGACTCCGGAGACCCGAACGCGAACAGGTGACACACCGCATAGAGCACTGCGGCGTTGGGGTGCGGGAGCGTGGGGCCCAGCACCCGATACAGGACGACCGGCGCGATCGCCTGGAAGTTGCGGTCGGCGGCGGCGCCGAAGAACGCCATCGCGAAGGCGTCGCGGCCCTGCTCCAGCGCCGCGCGGAGCGTCGAGACGAGCTCGTGGGGCATGGCGCCGAGGACCTCGACCAGCCGCGCGTGGATCTCCGCCTCGGGGAGGACGCCCTCCGGCGGTTCCAATATCGGGCGTCGGAACTGGAACGCGTTGTGCGGGAACTCGAAGTTGAAGAACGTCGCCTCGCCCTTCTCGTATTGCGTGGACGTAGGTAGCACATAGTCGGCCAGGCGGGCCGTCTCGGTCATCGCGACGTCGATGACCACCAGGCAGTCCAGCGCAGACAGGGCCTCCCGAACCCGCGGGCTGTCGGCCAGCGAGTGCGCGGGGTTGGCCGCTTCGACGATCATCGCGCGGTACCGCGCGGGGTGATCGGTGAGGATCTCTTCGGCGATGACGTTGCAGGGGACCATCCCGGAGATGATCCGCGCCCCGGCCACCGGGCTGCGCCGGTCGCGCTTCGAGTGGTGCCCGATGGCCTGGAGCGGCGTGGGCACGAATCCGCAGCCCTCCCGCGCGAAGTGTCCGGTCAGCAGCCAGACCAGCCGCTCCAGCCACGACACCAGCGTGGAGTGCCGATTCATCTGCACGCCCAGATCTTCGAACAGCGAGACCGAGCGGGCGTGCGCGATGAGGCGCGTTACCTCGCGGATGGTCTGCACGTCGACTCCGCAGATTCGCGCGCAGCGCTGGACCGACACGCCGTCGAACAGGGGGCGGATCGTGTCGAGTCCGGCGGTGTGCTCCTCCAGCCAGTCGTGGGCCAGCAGGTCCTCGTCGAGCAGTGTCTTCACCATCGCCTGCAGCAGCCAGGCGTCGGTGCCGGGCTGGACGGCCAGGTGGATGTCGGCCAGATCAGCCGTCTCGCTGCGTCGGGGGTCGATGACGATGAGGGTGCGCGCCGGGTCCTTGCTGATCGCGTGCAGCGTGGCCCGCGCCCGGGGGATCCCATGGGAGTGCCAGGGGTTCTTGCCGAGGAACACCGCCACCTCGCAGTGCTCGAAGTCGGCCCGCACCATCCCGCCCATCATGTGGCCCGAGACCCAGAACTCCCCGGTTTTTTCCTGCGCCAGCGCGTTGGACCGATACCGCGAGCCCAGCGCCGCGCGCGTGGCCCGCGCGTAGGCGCCTGGCAGGTGATTGCCCTGCCCGCCGCCGCCGTAGTAGAAGATCGACGCGCCGCCGTGGGTGTCGCGGACCTCCGACAGTCTCTGCGCGACTTCGCGGATCGCTGTCTCCCAATCGATCGGGGAGAATGAACCGTCGGGGTTGCGCCTCAACGGCTGCGTCAGGCGCTGCGGTCCGTTCTGGTAGTGGTCGATCCGCTGCGCTTTTTCGCACAGGTATCCACGGGACGCCGGGTGCGCGCGGTCACCCCGCACCCGCGTGATTCGGCGTCCGGAGACCTGCACCTGCAACCCGCAGTTGCACTCGCATAGCATGCAGGCCGTGGGCCTCCAGGGAGCGGCGGGGGCGCTCAATTCACCTCCGCCCACACATCGGGGATCTTCACCTTCACGCCCTCGCCGAGGATCGCCACCTGGCAGCCGAGCCGCAGCGCCGCGTCGATCCCGTTGTCGGCCTTGAGCTTCCGCTCGGTCTCCGTCTCGGGGGTGAGCAGATCCCCGCCCGCGAGCACCTCCACACGGCACGTGCCGCAGGTGTTGTCGGCGCAGCCCGTGGCGATGGGCACCGGTCCGCGCCCGCTCGCCATCACCAGGGTGTCCTGGTGCTTGGCCTTCACCGTATAGTTCGTGCCGTCGTACACCTCGAAGGCGACGGTGTAGCGCGGCACCTGCGCCGCGGGCGCTGGCGGGGCCTTCTCCAGCCCGAGCAGCTTCTTCAGCTTCTTGCGGATACCGAACGGTGTCATGGGGCCTCCTGGCGAGGGCACATCTACCCCGACCGCCTGCCGGGCGCGATAACCAGCGGCATGGCCACCTGGATCGCCACCGCCCCGCCCGGACTCGAGCCCATCGTGGATCGGGAATTGCGGGCGCTCGGCCGCGAGGGCCGCGTCGTGCCCGGCGGCGTGGAGTTCACCGCGTCGCCCGTGAACGGCGCCCACCTCGCCGCGCGCCTGCGCACCCCCACCCGCCTGATGCTGCGGGTCGCGACCGGCCGCACCGGCACCCTCGCCCAGCTCGCCGCCCTGGTTCGGAGCGCCGACTGGCGTCCCTTCCTCGATCGCCGCGCGAAGGTCGACGTCGTCGCCACCAGCCGTCGCTCCCGGCTGCGGCATCGCAAGACGATCGCCGCGAAGGTGCAGAACGCCCTGCGGGACGCCTGTCGACGCCTGCCCGCTGGCGCCCGATACCCCCGCGCCACCCAGCGCGTGCAGGTGCGCATCGACGACGATCGCGCCGAGCTGTCCATCGACGCGGGGGGCGCGCTGCTGCACCTGCGGGGCTGGCGACCCCAGACCCGCGCCGCCCCCCTGCGCGAGACCACCGCCGCTTGCCTGCTGGTCGCCGCCGGCTGGTCCGGCGATGAGCCCCTGATCGATCCGTTCTGCGGCGCCGGCACCATCCCAATCGAGGCCGCGCTGCTGGCGATGGGTCGCTCCCCCGGGGTGGGTCGTCGCTACGCCTGCGAGGAGTGGCCGGCCCTGGTCCGCAGTCCTCTCCCAAACCGCGGGCCCGCTGGTCGCGGACCCCACACCGGTCGCCGTCCCTCGGTCCGGGAGCCCAGCGTGCTCATCATCGGCGCCGATCGCGATCCCGAAGCGCTGGAGGTGGCCGCCAGCAACGCCGCTCGGGCCCGGGTGCGGCTCACCTGGCAGCGATCGTCCGCCGAGGCGCTGCCGTCTCCTGGCGCTGTGGGCGTCGTGGTGACCAACCCGCCGTGGGGTCATCGACTCGGCGGTGACGCGCGGGGGGCGTACCGCGCGCTCGGCGCCGCGTTGCGGGGACCGCTGGCCGGGTGGCGGGCGGTGTTTCTGGCGCCGCGGGCACAGCTTGCGCGGTTGGTTCATGGAGACGTGCAGGCGCTGACGAGCTTTCGGAGCGGGGGGAAGAGCGTGGGGGTGTATGCGTTGGATGCCGGGTGGGGCGCGTTCGCATTTGGGGGGCACTCCCTGATT
>CAYXGP010000423.1:0-4400 GCA_964464515.1 uncultured Enterobacterales bacterium | reverse complement strand
CCCCCCCCCCCCCCCCCCCCCCCCCCGCCCCCCCCCCCCCCCCCCCCCCCGCGCCCCCGGGCCGGGGGGGGGGGGGGGCGTCTTCCGACGGTCGGTGTCTCGGAGAAGAGCGGGGCTGTGAGGTCTGATCGCGAGGATGGTGCTCGTGATGCGGGGGGCGTGTGATCGTGCATCGCGTAGTCGAGTTTCGATTGCTCCACAACGGGAACGAGTTCGAGAGCCAAGTGACCAGTGTCGAGTGCGAGTGGAGGTGTCGGGTGGGAGGAGTCGAGTGAAGGAGTGGGCGGGGCCACACCCTGTTCGTGGATCGCGGTCCGCGGGAGCGCGGTTCGTGGACTCGCGGACTGGCGAGATCGTGGAGCCGCTTTCACGTGGACACGCGGCCACGTTTCCGCGAGTTCACATGGCAACGCTGACGCTGCGAGTCACCCGCTGCTGACTGCTGATGTTCGGCACCGCGACTTCACGGCATCACGGAACCACGACTGCGCGATTCCACGAAACCACGAACCACGTCTCCACGGACCACGGTCCCCGAGAGCCGATGTCCGATGAACGAGACACGAAACACCATGTTCGATGGACGCGAGTGGAGAGTGACGAATGCGAGTATCGATTGACCCACAACGGGAACGAGTATCAAGTATCAAGTATCGAGCGACCAGCGACCAGTTCGATTACCTGAGTCGAGTGACGTGATCGTGTCTCGGGCATCGTCGGTCGGAATCTCGTGACACGTTGCATCGTCTGTTCATGACATCGCGAGTGTTCGGTTGCGACAGTCGAGGGCAACCCACAACGGTCGCAACACAGCGATCCCGCTGAACCACACACCAAATAGAAGAACAGAAGACCCAACGCTCACCTGAAGCGGAGCGCTCCTACGGACAGGGAACCAGCGGCCGCGGATCCATGAACGGCGTCTCACCCGCCGAAAAAATCACCGCGACCACGCCCTCGGCCGGCGCCGAAGTGTCCAGAGACGGACAGGACCAGCTCTGGAACCGAACACTACCGGATCCCAATTCACCGCGGAGCGTCGCCCGAGAATCGACCAGGCACTCTCCAGGCGCGGGATCGCGCGGAGACTCGCGTCGCCAGAAGGCCATCCGCCACTCATCGAGCACGTCACCGGTGACGCGATCGGAGATGGACTTGCACGACCGCGCCTCGATGGGGGCGCTGCGCCGCAGGTGGATCCGCCCGGTGGGGCTCTCGTAGTCGACGCCCTCGGGGGTGGTCCCGACGAGGGTCCAGCCGGACGGGACGGGATCGAGCGACACCGGCAGGTCGTCGTGCTCGAGGGTGCCGTGGCAGTCGCTCAGGCGAGCGCCGTCGGCCACCAGGGCCGAGGTGGTGTGGCTGGGACCGACGAACCACAGCACGAAGTCGCGCCGGCTCTCGGGGCAGGTCCAGATCAGACCCTGCAGAGAGACCCCGGGCGCCGGACGCGTCTCGATCTGGAACGCGGTGTGCCCATGGACCGTCACCAGGTGGGTCGAGGGGACATCGACCGGTCCGATCCCTGCGCGGCGCGCGAGGCTGGCGGCGACGCCCGGATCGAGGGCGATGCCGGTCGCCGGATACCACTGGCTGAGCTGGCGAACCTCGCCGTCGAGCGCAGAGAGCTCTCCGCTGCCGTCCGAGCGGCTGCTACCGTGAATGGCCACACCCGCGAGCGTGGGCAGCCCGCCGCCCGGGATCGGGTGACGCTCCAGATGAGCTGCGCTGGCGACACCGGCGAGAAGCAGCGAGGAGACGAAGAATGCCATGCGGCCAGGGTAGCGCGAAGGATCGGCACCGTGGGGTCGGGGTTGCGCTTTGCGTCATCGGTCAGGTACTCGCGGGGGGTTCCGGCTGCCATCGAGAGCCCTCGCCCGGCGCGGCATTTCTCGCCCGTCACCCCGAGCAGCCCGTGGTCATCGCACATCGCGGTGCGAGCGCAGTCGCCCCCGAGAACACCGCAGTCGCCTACCGACGCGCCGCGGCGCTCGGCGCGGTGGCCGCCGAGACCGACGTTCGTTTGAGTGTGGATGGGCACATCATCGCGATCCACGACGCCACGGTCGATCGCACGACAGATGGCAGCGGCGCCGTCGCAGACCTGACGTGGCCGGAGCTCCAGAAGCTGGACGCAGGGAGCTGGCATGGAGCGGACTTCCGCGCCGAGGGGGTGCCCGATCTGTCCGCGGTGTTGGACGCCGTCGGCGAGCAGATGGTGCTGTGCGTGGAGATCAAGGCCGGTCGGGGCATCGAGCGGGCGCTGGAGGCCGCGCTGGACGGCCACCCCGCCCGCGACCGGGTGGTGTTCTTCGCGTTCGGCCGCCACCGGCTGCGGATCGCTGGCGAGCAGATGCCCGACATCCCACGGCTGCTGCTGATCAAGCGTGTCCCCGACGAGCCGCTCCCGGCCCTCCTGGAGCACGCACGGACCGCCAGGGCCGCGGCGGTGGGGATGGACCATCGCGGCCTGTCGCAGGGGTGGGTGGATCAAGCGCACGCGGCGGGGATGGCGGTCTTCGTCTACACGGTGGACGAGCCCGCGGACGTCGCGCGGGTGGTCGCGCTGGGCGTCGACGGCATCATCGCGAACGCGCCGGATCGGGTCAGCGCGCTGCTGGCTCAGCGATCTGGGGGTTCCACCCTGAGGTGACCGAGGGTCCAGGCGTTGGAGCCGTGGTTGTGCAGATGGAACACCACCACGCTGCCCGCAGGGGCATCCCCCGCGGCAGGGATCTGGGCGGTGTGAACGCCGGAGGCCGCCGGGATCGCGACCGTCTCCTCCCACACCAGCGCGCCGTCCAGCGCCACGGCCAGGTGCGCCTCTGCGGGGTCATCTGACGTCAGGCTGGTGTGGTAGACCAGCACAGACACCGCATCTCCCGCGCGAACGTCAGCGAGGGTGGGCTGACCGGCGGACAGGTAGGGGCACGGGCCGGTCTGCACCTCATACAGCCCGTGCTCGACGGTGAGGCCTGAGGGATCGCAGGCCGCATCAGCGGGCCGATCGGTGAATGGATCATCGGCTGCCTCCAGCACGACCCACGCGTCGGGATCGGCCAGGTCCTGCCGAGTCGCGTCCGTCTCGGCCGTGGCAGCGCCACCAGAGGTCGTGCCACCAGAGGCGGTACTGGTCGAGGTAGTGACGCCCGCCGCGCCGGAGTCGCCGGACCGCGCGGGGCCGGACTCCGCGCCGCCCGAGTCCACCCGGCACGCGGCAGACGGGAACAGCAGCACTGGGAGGGCCACCAGCACAGGGAAGGCCTGCAGCCTTGGGAGGGCCAGCAGCGTTGGGATGGAAGAAGCCAACCACATCTCCTGGCGAGCCCGGGCCCCTCCACACTATCTTGGATGCTTCGCCATCGCGCCACCGCGGAGGAACCATGTCGCGCAGCACCCCCATTCCCAAGATCTCCCTGCCCCTGATCAGCCTGATCCTGATCACCACGACCTCGGTCGCCTGCTCCGGAGAGGAGGACTCGAGCACCTCGGCGACGACCGGCGCGACGACGCCTCCCACCTCGGGCACCTCGTCATCGGGCGGCGCCAGCGGCGGCAGCACCACCAGCGGCGGCGGCACCACCAGCGGCAGCACCACCAGCGGCAGCACCACCGGCGGCACCAGCCCCGCGCAGACCACCTGGTACGCCGACGCCAGCCCAGTGCTTCAGACCCACTGCACCCGCTGTCACTGGGAGAGCGGACCGGGCACCGGCGACTTCACCGACTACGCCACCGCCTCCGCGATGGCCGAGGTGATGGTCAACCAGATCGACGTCGGGCAGATGCCGCCGCCTGCCTCCGATCCCACGTGCCAGGACTACCACGCCTCCGATGCGCTGTGGATGCCGGACGACGCCACCGACACGCTGCGGGCCTGGGTGGAGGACGACACCCCCATGGGCGATCCGTCCACTGCGGTGACGGTCGACGCGATCGACGGCGCGCTGTCCGATCCGGACCTCGAGATCTACATGCCCGCCGCCTACACCCCGACGTTCAGCGACGCCTCCAACCCCGGCAACGAGTACAGGTGCTTCGTGATCGATCTCGGCCTGGAGGAAGACACCTACGTCACGGCGGCGCAGCCCATCATCGACAACACTCCGATGGTCCACCACGTCGTCCTGTACACGATGACCTCCAGCGAGGTCGACGAGAGCTACCTGGCGCCCGAGGGGTTCTCCTGCATCAACGGCGAGGAGTACCGCATCGTCCGAGAGCTGGTCGGCGGCTGGGCCCCCGGCGGGCTGCCCATCGAGCTGCCCGACGGCGTGGGGATGCAGCTCGACGCGGGCGAGCGCCTGGTGGTGCAGATGCACTACTTCGACCCGGGCACGCTCGGCGAGGACACCTCGGATCGCTCCGGGTACGCCTTCCGCCTGACCGACGAGGTCAAG
>CAYXGP010000422.1:0-4405 GCA_964464515.1 uncultured Enterobacterales bacterium | reverse complement strand
GTCGGTGCAGGGGGTGTCCTCGTCGATCTCGCCGTCGCAGTCCTCGTCGGCGCCGTCGCAGGTCTCGATGGCGTCGGGGTTGATGGACGGATCGAGATCGTCGCAGTCGCCGTCGATCTCCGACCAGCCGTCGCCGTCGTCGTCCCACGCCTCGGTGCCGTTGTCGATGATACCGTCGCAGTCGTCATCGCGGCCGTTGTAGAACTCCTCGGCGATGGGGCTCACCGACGAGTCCCCGTCGTCGCAGTCGCCCTGCGCCTCCGTGAAGCCGTCGCCGTCGTTGTCGATCTCGGAGCCGGCCGTGATCGTAAACACCACGCTCTCGCGCGTGACGAAGCCCTCGGAGTCGCTCACCGTGAACGTGACCGTGTGGTAGTCGTCCACCAGCGAGAGCACCTGCTCACAGCTCGCCACGCCCAGCTTGTCGGGGGTGGGCTGGCAGAACACGCCGTCGTAGTCGCTCTCGAACTCCACCAGAAGCGACTGCGGCGGATCCGAAGTGTCGGAGACCTGCACCACGAACTCGAATTCCTCGTCTTCCACACCCGTCTCGCCGGAGACCGGGTGGATGACGGTCAGCTCTGGGGCGTCGGGCAGATCGAAGATGGTGACCGTCACCGAGTCGGACGCGGACTCGCCGTCGCTGTCTACCGCCGTGAGGCTGACGACGTGGTTGTGCCCGCCCGTGAGGTTGGCCGTCTCCAGCCGCGCCACGCCCTGCTCGATGCTGGAATTGACGCCCAGCTCACCGTCGACGTCGCTGGCCCACCGGATCTGCAGCGTCGCGGGATCATCGAAGTCATCCTCGACCAGCGCCTCGAAGGCGATGGCGTCGCCCTCCTCGTACTCAGCGCCGTCGGGTGGGCTGATCAGGCTGACCGCCGGTGGACTGTTGTAGACCCCCACCTGCTGATTGTTACCGCAGGCAGCCAGAGCGCCGACAGAGAGGAGCAGACCACAGAGCCGTAGGGATGCCGCGCGCATGAAGGACCCGAGCTTGTTCGAAGGGTTCAGCCGCTACGATAACGCACTGATACGTGATCAGCGGACTGGGAGAATCTCGGCTCTGTCTATCGGCGGCGACGCACCGGACGCGCCGGGCGCACCCGGACCGGCACGGGGACGGGCGGAGGCTCAGGAAGCAGACCGGCGAGCGGGCCGGACACCCATCGCCGAACCCAGTCACCGAGGCGTGCACCCAGGGGTTTCTTGTCTTTCACGCGCACCTCCCGACTGGATACACGGCTTCCTCACCATGATCACCTTAGCAGAGCCGGAAAGTCCCGCGCGGATTCTTTGATCTCCGACAGCCATCAGCCGGATGGCCTCCGGAGCAACAGGAGCGGGATCCCGAGCAACACCATCGCGCGCGTGGGGCTGTTGCAGCCGCCGCCGCCCACGGAGGTCTGGGAGTCGGCAGCGCGCGCGCGCAGCTTGTCTTCTTCGGTACACATCAGGGTGATCACCGCGGAGTCCAGCGTGTCGCCGTCGACGCAGCGCGCGTAGATGCTGAACGCCAGCGGCACACACCCCTCGAGCACCGAGGCGTCGTCGGGGGCGGTCCAGATGACCGGCGATCCCACGTCGATGTCGAGCGTGCCCACGCCGTTGTCGTCCAGCCACCACTCGCAGGTCTCGGGATCGCCGCAGCCTCCGCTGCTGCCGCTGATCCGAAACGTGAACGGATTGGTGGGGAAGGCGTTCACCGACTGCGGGGAGATATCCCCCCACGCGTCACAGGTCTCGCCGGCCTGTGCCCCCAGCGTAAGTCCCATCGCAAGCAGCCACATCACGCCTCCAGCCAATTCGGTAACCCCCGAACTCCTCGGACGCTGCGTTACCCCTCGCCGATGGGGTGCATCGCGCTGCTGTGGGGGCTGCCAGCCCTGGGGTCGGCCCCCGACGCCCTCGATCGTGGAGACCGCGCCTGGGGTGACGCCGATCGGGCGACGGCCCGCGCCGCCTGGACGGAGGCCGCCGCCGAGCCCGATCCGGCCACCCGGGCGATGGCCCATCTGCGGCTGCTCCTCGTGTCGGGCACCGCGGGCCTCGTCCGGCACGGACCGCGCGCCGATCAAGCCCTGATGGACTGCCCTGAGGCGGCTCCCCGCTGCCGACTCGCCGCGGCCGACCGCGAGCTGCTGCTGGCCCACATCGGGCTCCCCGCGGATCTCCCGCGGGCGATCGACGCAGCGCATGCGGCACAGGCAGCGCTCCCCGGTCCTGCGCTTGCCCGGCTGGTCTGGGCGGGCGCCGCGCCGATCGATGCGCTGGAGGACATCGAGCGCGACGGCCTCGGCGATGTGCTCCTGGCGCACGGGGGAGCCTGGCCTACAGGGCCCGGCACCTGGTGGTTCGGTGTGGGGGTGACCGCCACCCCGGGAGTGGGCACCGGCGCCGCGCTGACGTTCGTGCATCCCGACGTCGGCTGGCGCGCATGGCACCTCCAGACCGCCGGCGGGTTCGCCACCGGCCGCAGCGGCCACCTGTCGATTCGGCTGTTCGTACCTGCTGATCGTGACACGTCGGCGCGCTGGTCTGCGTGGACGCTGGCCGGCGCGCGTGGGCCCCTCGATGTGTGGGCTGAAGACCGCGACGCCGCCGCCCCGCAGACCCGCGTCATCCAGGAGACCGCTCTCGCCTCCGTCACGCCGGGGGTGCACCGGGAGGCGTGGAGCGCCTGGCTGGGGCCGCAGGGCCGCGTCGATCGGGTGGACGGCGTCGTGGAGCCCGCGCCCGCCGCCCTCGGTGGCGTTTCTCGGACCGGCGATCATCTGACGGCGTCGCTCGTCGCTGAGCTGGTGTTTACAGAGCCGGCGTTCCCCCTCGCCACTGCGAGCTTGGTCGGTCAAACCGGTCCGTTGGCCGCGCGCGTGCTGGGCAGCGCCGCGCCGTCGGAGCACACCCCGCTGTGGCGTCTACCGTCCGTCGGCGGCGGCCTGGTGCTCCGCGCCGCCCCCGCAGGCCGGTGGCGGGCACCCTGGCTCGCTTGTCTTGCATTGGAGTGGCGACCGTGGTGGACCCCCAGGCTCGGGAGCGTGGTTTTTGCAGAGACGGCCTGGGCAGGTGGACCACACGGAGACGTCGGCGCCGGACTGCGGCTTCGGTTGCCTCCCGGTCGGCAGGTGGTCCGGTTGGATATCGCGTTCGGGGACGCGGGCTGGGGAGCAACCGCCGGGTGGGGACATTTTTTCTAGGGACAGAACCCAAGCAGCTCATCGATGGTATGTTGGTCCGCGCTCGGGAACTCATACCCATCAAGGTCTTCCGGCGGGACCCAACGTAGATCCGCGACCCCACGCGCCGACGGCGTCTCCAGAAGCTGCGCGCGGTAGACCACCATCTCCACCACATACAGCTCGTACTCGTACCGCAGCGCGAGCACCCGCTCCCCGACCTCGGACGCCGCGCCGATCTTCTCCACCAGCTCTCGCGCCAGCGCCACCCGATCGTCTTCGCCGGGCTCCACGCGGCCGCCGGGGAACTCCCACAGGTGCGGCATCCGGGCGCGGGCTCGCCGCTGCCCGATCAGGTAGCGCCCGTCCTGGGAGATCTCCGCGACCACGATGCGCAGCCGAGGCCGCTCCATGCCTGTCACGGTGACGCGTTGGTGGGCGAGCACGCGGCATGCAGCCCGCTGAGCCGCGCGGTGATCTCGCGCGCGAGGTGGGGATCGTCGTGTCGGAGTCGCTGCGCGAGGCAGTACTCGTCGATCGCGCGGGGGATGTCGCTCTCTCGCTCGGCGATGTACCCCCGCCCGAAGTGCGCCGCGGCCGAGCGCGGATCCGCCCCCAGCGCCCGCTCGAAGTTCTCAGCCGCCCGCAGGGCCTTGCCGGCGTCGATCTGGACCCACCCATCTTCGATCAACTTGCGGGCCCGCGCGCGCTGCTCTTCGAGGATCTCCTCGGGGGTCGGCAGGTCTGGATCTACCACGGTGAGCGGGCCGCGATCTCGTGGCTGCGTTCTCCCGACAGCCGCCACCGTGGCTTCGGCAGCGACCGGCGTCGGCGCCGAAGTGGTCGGTCCGGCGGCTGCGATCGGCGCTGTCGGCGGCGGCTCGCGAAACGCGCTCCAGATATTGACCACGAGGCTGACCCCGAGCAGCGCCCCCAACCCCAGCAGCACCCGGTTCTGGGTCAACACCTCCGGCAGCGCGGGGCGCGCGGAAGGCAGGGGGGGGGCCGGCGGGGTGGAGTGCTGCGAACTTGAGGACTGCGAGCTTGAGGACTGCGAGCTTGAGGACTGCGAGCTTGAGGACTGCGGGTTGGGGGACTGCGGTTCAGGTGTGGGCGCGACGACCGGCCTGGAGTCCAGCTCTACGGAGGGCACGGAGCTGGTGTAGATCTCCGTCGTAGCCCTATAAATAAAAAAAAAAAAGGTCTCCTGGGCCCAGCAGCTGCGGCGG
>CAYXGP010000421.1:0-4413 GCA_964464515.1 uncultured Enterobacterales bacterium | reverse complement strand
TTAGCCTGCGCACAGAGGGCGAGACCGAATCCGATCAGCAAGTAATACATCGTTCACCCAAAGGGGGGCATACATAGAAGTGGGTAGTCTTAATAGCGATTGGCATAGCCTGTTGCTCGATGCGACGCAGAACCGCAGAGATCCTGACCGAACCTGGACCGTCTGGGACGACGCTCGGGAGATCCCCGCCGAGCTCTGCACCCCACAGGGCCTGCCGATCCTGGAGGTGATCATGCTGCGTCTGGGAGGCTCATTTGGCGGGGCAGGCCGAACGTCCAGGCGGGCATGGTCGGGCGAGGGCTGGTGTGACGCCCAATGCCCTCAGCGAGTGGGCCGAGGTCTGCGTGAACCGTCCCGCGGGCGCTGGGTGCAGCGCTTCAGCCGGGGGCTCCCGACCACATTGCACCTGAATCGGCCCAGCACAGGGATGGGGAACCCGCGTCCGGTTCCGCATCGACCCCCAAGTCGTCGGCGGCCCGCTCGTTGAGCGAAGTCAAGGTCCGGCTTGCGGTGTGGTAAGCGTGGGCACCGGAGTCTCCACATGGCACAGCTCCTCCCCCGGACCGCAGGGCTGCTCGTGACGGCCTGGCTCGTGAGCGCCAGTCCGGCGCTGGCGGGCTCCGCTCAGCCTGATCACAGCGGCGACGTGCTGACGGAGGATGGCGCGGTCCACGGCGATCGGTGGTTGGTGATCTTTGCGCACTCCGGGCGCTTCTCCCAGGGGTTTCGGGAGCACCTGGAGAAGTTCGGCGCGCCGACCGAGCTCGTGCGCCTCAAGAGCTCCTGGTACGCGGATCTGAATCCCGGCCACGAGATCGTGATCTCGGGTAGCTTTGACAGCGAGGCGGCCGCGAGGGCCCACGCAGGGCGCCTGACGGCCGCGGGTGTCTCCTGGTACATCAGGCATGCTGGGGCCTACGTCGGAGATCCGGCGGTCCCCGAGCCAGCGGCAGAACGAGCGGCAGGGCCAGCGGCGCTGCGACCCGCGTTCATGGTCATCGCCACTGGAGCCACCCAGAAGGCAGAGGCCCAGGCCCAGCTCGTGGACTACCGGGAGCGGGGCTGGCCGCGGCATGACGACTACCCCGTGCTCGTCGAGTCGGCGACCATCGCGGGCCTCAACCCGGGCTTCTTCATCGTCGTGGCGGCGGTGCCGGAGGACGAGGCCGTGGCGACGACGCTGGTGTCCTTCCTGCGTGAACTCGGCGTGTCCGCCTACCACCGATCCGTGCAGGTCGAGCGGCCCGAGGCGCTCAGGCTGGCAGTGGTCGAGCGCTCTACCAGCACCTTCAGCAGCTACGGACGGGACGGGAGCCTGCTTGGAACTCCCGAAGACGAACCGGTGGCCCGCTTGGCCGTGTCGCAGGCCTGCCCCGAGCCCGCTGGCGATGTCCGGGACCGGTACGCCTACCACCAGAAGCACTGCCCGGAGTCACGCACGCTCCGAGGCGTGAGCGTCACCGCGCAGGGTGGACGGGCGATCCTGCCGTACACGGTGGATGAGTCGCTCGATGGTAGGATCTACCTTGAGTACCCCCGCGAGTTCGAGGCGCCTACCCACTGCTCGGGGCTGTTCGACGGCCGGGACCATCGGGTGGGTGGCACGGCCGAGCAGCCGATCTAC
The DNA here is from genome assembly GCA_964464515.1 of uncultured Enterobacterales bacterium. Lineage (GTDB taxonomy): Bacteria > Myxococcota_A > UBA796 > UBA796 > UBA2385 > CAYXGP01. The sequence goes on along the minus strand of CAYXGP010000421.1, from coordinate 2,789 downwards.
ACGGGAGACACCCGCGTCTACCACGAGCTGGGCGCGGACCTGGTGCTGCGCATCGAGGAGGCGGTCTGGTCTTGTACCGAGGGCGGAGACTGAGGCTGGGGGGAAGACCCGAACGGGTCGGTCGGACTCCTACCCGGGTGGCGGCACCGTCTCGCGGAAGTACGCCAGGACGCGCCCCAGCTCTTCGCCGCACTCGCGCGCCCGCTGGGGTTCAACGGAGGTCGGGTCGGTGCGCAGATCCGCGTCGAGCTGCCCCATTCGCCGGCCGAGAGCCAGCGCGCCGACCGATCCGCAGCTCGACGCGAGCTGGTGGGCGGCCCGGGCGGCCTCCGCGGTGTCGCCGTCGTCGAGGCCGCGGAGGAGACGCGCCTGGAGCTCGGGCGCGCTGATCGAGAACTGTCCGATCACCCGGGGGAAGAGCCCGCCCAGCGAGCGGAGCTCCTCCAGAGTGGCGGGGTCGATGAGCGGCGCGACCGGCTCGGGTGGCGGGGCGACCGGCTCTGTCGGACTCGGGCCCGCGTGCAGGCCGGCGAGCGCCTGGTGGAGCCGCCCGAGCTGCACCGGCTTGCTGATGAAGCCGTCCATGCCAGCCGCCTGGCAGCGCTCCCGATCGGCGGCCAGGGTGGAGGCGGTCAGGGCCAGGATGGGGAGGCGGTCGGAGCCGAGACCGCGCGCGCGGAGCTGACGGGTGGCCTCGAACCCGTCCATGATCGGCATGTGGCAGTCCATCAGCACAACGTCGTACTGGAGCTTGCGGACGAGGTCAAGCGCCTCCACGCCGTTCCCCGCGACGTCGGCGGTGCAGCCCAGCTTGCTCAGCATCCCCCGGGCGACGAGCTGGTTGGCCGCGTTGTCCTCCGCGACCAGCACGCGCAGTCCCAGCGGAGCGTCGGGAGGCACGGGGCTGGTGACGCTCCCTCCGTCGAGAAGGTTGGTGAGGGTCTCGCGCAGATCGCGCTCGCGCACCGGCTTGGACAGGCAGCGGGTGATGCCTGCCTCTCGGGCCTCGGCCTGCTGGGCCGCGCTGGAGAGCGAGGTCAGCAGCACGATGGGGACGCGGGTCAGGCGGTCGCGCGTCCCCATCTGGCGCGCCAGCTCGATGCCGTCAGTGCCCGGCATCTTGCGGTCCAGCAGCACCAGATCGGGCGTCCGTCCGTCCGCCTCCAGCAGATCCAGATGGGCCAGGGCGTGAGGGCCGCTCGGCGCGAGCACGATCTCGGCACCCCAGGACTCCATCTGTTGACCGAGCAGCCGCAGGTTGACGGCGTTGTCATCGACGCAGAGGACCAAGCGACCCACCAGATCCCGCCGCCGCCCGGCGTCCGCCCGGCGCCGCATGGGCAGGCAGACCGTGAACGTAGAGCCCTCTCCGGGCGTGCTCAGGGCGCTTAGCGTGCCGTCCATCCGCTCGACGAGGCGCTTGCTGATCGCGAGGCCCAACCCCGTGCCACCGAAGCGCCGGGAGATCGACTCGTCAGCCTGGGTGAACGGCTCGAAGAGACGCTCGAGGTGCTGGGGCGCGATGCCACAGCCGGTGTCCTCGATCTCGAACCGGACCAAGGAGATCCCCTCGCCCCGGGGCTCGGCGCGCGCGCGGACCGTGACGCTGCCGTTGTCGGTGAACTTGATCGCGTTGCCGATGAGGTTGATCAGGACCTGCCGCAGCCGGCCGGGGTCGCTCTCGACGATTCGCGGGACGCCTTCCCCCATGTCTATGGAGAGCGCGTTGCCCCGGCTGCGCGCGCGCGTCGCCAGGAGATCGATCACGTCATCGAGCAGGTCTCGCAGATCGAAGTCGAGCTGCTCGAGCTCGAGCTGGCCCTGCTCCACCTTCGAGAAGTCGAGGATCTCGTTGATGATGTGCAGGAGGGAGTCTCCCGACCGCTCGATGGTGCGCAGCAGGCGCCGCTGCTCACCGTCAAGGGGGGTGTCCTGGAGCAGGTGGGCCATACCCAGAACGGCGTTCATGGGTGTGCGGATCTCGTGGCTCATGTTGGCGAGGAACTCGCTCTTGGCCCGATCGGCGGCCTCGGCCTGTTGTCGGGCGCTGCGTAGCTGGACCTCCAGGTCACGGAGTCTGCCGATCACGAACGAGACCACCGCCGTCAGGCCGCTGCCCAGCAGGGCGGCCTTTGTCAGCACGAGCTCGGCGGCAGGGAGGCCGCCGATCACAGAGCCGATGAACATCGCGATCGGGGCGATCGCTGACGCCAGCAGGCCCGCTCGCGCTCCGAGCAGCCACCCAGCCAACATCGGGGGGATGGAGGAGAGGATGGTCACCGAAGCGCCGACAGCTCCGAACAGCGGGCCGAACCCCAGGGTGTACAGGACGACGATCACCGACACCAGCGCGAGCTTGGGACGGAGATACTCGTCGCTGAGGCTGAACCACCTCACGCGATCCTGGCTGGCTTGGGGATGTCGCGGGTGCAGCATCGAGTCGACTCCAGGGCATCGAACCCCGAGATCTCCCCTGCCGCCACCCCTCCTTTGCCGTCGACGCCGTGGCACCGCAGAGAGGTGCGCTGGTATCCCCCGTCGAAAGGACAGAATCAGTTGACTCGAAGGGCCAGGGGAATTCGGTGCGGGTGGAGACCTGGACGAGATCTTGAGGGGCGTCTACCACCCGGTATTGCGACATTCTGAAAACCACGTGAGACATGCGCGCCATATGAGACATGATGTGCACTCTTCAACAGGATTCCTCTTATGAGGCGACACTGTCAGTGAGAGGACGCGCTACAGTCGCGCGGGTTCAAGTTGAGCTTGAATCTGCGCGACTGTACGCC
>CAYXGP010000420.1:0-4434 GCA_964464515.1 uncultured Enterobacterales bacterium | reverse complement strand
TGGCGAACAGCTCCGCCAGCGTCGCGCGATCGGCCGGCAGCGCCACCCCCGTCAGGGCGGTGAACGCCGCCTGGAATTTCGGCTCCAGCGCGCCGAACGAGATCACCCCGCCGTCTGCGCACCTGTAGAGCTGGTAGTTGGACAGCCCTCCGGTGAGCATCCCCTCGCCGGGAGGCTCCGTGGTGCCCGCCGCCGCCGCCGCGAGCATGGGCCCGACCAGCGCCATCACCCCGTGGGTCATGGAGACGTCCACCCACCGCCCCTCGCCGGTCTGCGCGCGGGCGTACAGCGCCGCCGCGACCGACAGCGCGGCCGTCAGCGCGCCGCCAGCGGTGTCGGCGATCTGCACACCTGTGGGATCGGGAACGCCGTCATGTCGCGCCGCCAGCGAGAGCGCACCAGCGAGCCCCTGGTAGCCCACGTCGTGCCCCGGACGCCCAGCGTGCTCACCCGTCTGCCCATAGCCGCTGATGCTGACGATGATCAGTCTCGGATACAGCTCTCGCAGCGCCTGTGGATCGAGGCCGAGGCGAGCCATCACCCCTGGCCGGAAGCCCTCCACCAGCACGTCGGCGCCGTCCAGCAGGCGCGCGAGCTTCTCCCGTCCCTCCGCAGACCGCAGATCCAGCGCCACCGATCGCTTGCCGGCGTTGAGCGCGTGGAACCACACCCCGGTGCCGTCCGGCCCGAGGGGGGGCACATACCGCACGGTGTCGCCCACGCCCGGCTGCTCGACCTTGATGACGCTCGCCCCGAGGCCCTGCAGGTACCAGGTACACATGGGACCGGGCAGCAGGCGGGTGAGATCGAGGACCCGCACCCCGTGGAGTGGGGGAGGCGTCGTCACGCCGCGCTCTTCCCCAGCATCGTCTGCAGGCGGAGGACCAGCCCGATGTCGCCGAGGAGCTCGATGCGGCCCGACAGATAGGCCCGCCGCGGATCGAGGCGTCCGCGCACCATCTCCATGAAGTCCGCGGCGCTGCAGGTCACCTCGCAATCGACCGGGTCTTCGGAGGTCTCGACCGGGCCCACGCTGGACCGCGCGTCGCGCAGGTTCGCGCGGGTCACCTGCCAGGATCCGCCCCCCTCACCGTCGATGTGGAAGACCACCGCGACGCCCTGCGGCAGATACTCCTCGTTGGACCGCAGCACCCCCGGGAGCTCGTTCTCGAAGAAGCTCTGGGGAGAATTGGGCCGCGGAGAATTGAGCCGGGGAGATTCGGGCACGGGAACACGAGGCTGTGGGTGGCCGGACTCCAGGAGGCCGGACTCAGCGAGGATCGGCTGCAGAGATGGGGGTGCACCCGGCATTATTCCGGCTCCGGTAGAGCGCATCGGGGGGATGTCTTTCATGATTAGCGACGCGAACATACAGACGTCAAGCGCAATCTCCGATCCGTCGGATATACCAGATTTCGTCCCCGAGAGGCTCCGGAACCACCTCCCGTCACTTGACAGCCGCCGCCTGCCGCTCAGCGGCGCCCGACCGCCCCCGCGACTACTCCCGTCGCCCCTCGGAGAGCCGATGACCGTCCGCATGCCGAAACCGATCTTCATCGTCTCTGACGGAACCGGAGACACCGCGGAGAAGGTCGTCCGGGCGGCGCTGCACCAGTACAAGGGCCACCTGGTCCACATGCAGCTCCACCCCAACGTCACCGAGCGTCATCAGCTCGAGCGGCTGTTCCGCATCGCCGCCCGCAAGCGGGTGCTGCTCGTGACCACGCTGGTCCGACCGGAGATGCGGAACGCTGCCCAGGCCCTCGCCTCCGAGCACCGCGTTCACTCGGTGGATCTCATCGGCCCGGTGCTCGAGCACCTCGGCGGGTACCTGGGGGCCACGCCGCAGGGCGTGCCCGGCCGGATGCACCAGGCCGACGCCGACTACTTCCGCCGCATCGCCGCGGTGGACTTCACCGTGAAGGTGGACGACGGCAAGGAGCCGCGCATGCTGCGCGAGGCCGACATCGTGCTGGTGGGGGTCTCCCGAACGTCCAAGACCCCCCTCTCGGTGTTCCTCGCCCACAAGGGCTACAAGGTCTCCAACATCCCCGTGGTGCTCGACAGGCCGCTCCCGAAGGAGATGCATGACATCGACCCGCGCCGCATCTACGGCCTCACGATCGATCCGGTGAGCCTCCAGGAGATCCGGCGCCAGCGCCTCAAGACCATGCGAATGCCGGGCCTCGCGAACTACGGTGAGATGGACTACATCCTCGCCGAGCTGGACTGGTCTGAGCGGCTGTTCCGGCAGAACCGGAGCTGGCCCGTCATCGACGTCACGCGGAAGGCCGTCGAAGAGACCGCCGCGACGATCCTCAAGATCATGAGCGAGCGCGGGCTGGTCCGTGAGGTAGGTGAGGTCGGTCAGCTCTGATTCGTCTTTCTGCTCTCCCCGACGCCCGCAGGCCACGAAAACGACCGACGGAACCTCGCGGACGGTGGAGGGCCGCGACCGGTCGGGGTAGATTGGGCCCAATCTGAGGGCGGAATCTTGATCGGAAGCGTACTCGACAAATACGAGGTGCTTCAGAAGATCGGCGAAGGCGGAATGGCAACGGTGTACCGGGGCCGCCACCTCACGCTCGGTCGCGACGTGGCGATCAAGGTGCTGCACCCGCACCTGGGCAGCTCCGAGCGCAACCGCAGCCGGTTCGCGCGGGAGGCACGGGCCATCGAGCACCTCGATCACGAGAACGTGCTGCGCATCTTCGACTACTCGGGCACCGAGGCCGACGACTGCTACATCGTCACCGAGTACGTCGAGGGCGTCACGCTGCTGCAGCTCCTCGCCGAGCACGGCCGCCCGCCCTCCGAGGTGGTCTCGCTGCTGGGCCTGCAGCTCGCGGAGGCCCTGCACTACGCGCACGCCCTGGGCATCGTGCATCGCGATCTCAAGCCCGAGAACGTCATGCTCCGCCGCGACGGCGTGGTGAAGCTGATGGACTTCGGCATCGCCCGGTTCCTCGACGATATCCACGTCACCGTCACCGGCGCCCTCGTGGGCTCTCCGGCCTACATGAGCCCCGAGCAGGCGCAGGACGAGGTGCTCGACGCGCGCAGCGACCTGTTCTCGCTGGGCACCCTGCTGTTCCACCTGATCACCGGCCAGCTCCCCTTCGCCGGCAACAACCCCTCGGTCACGCTGCGCAATATCATCGAGGGCAACCGCATGAGCGTCCACGAGCTGGCGCCGGGCATCTCCGGCACGCTCGCGAACCTCATCGAGCGCCTCCTGCAGGTCGATCCCAGCGATCGCCCCCGCGACGCGCGCGAGGTCGCCAACGCGCTGCGGACCAGCCTGGAGGAGGTGGAGATCGATCCCGCCTCGCCTGCGTGGAGCCTCACCGCCTGGCTGTACGACCCCCAGGGCTACGCGGAGCGGCTCACCGACCGCCTGGGCGGGGTGCTGCTGCGAGAGGGGCGCGCGCGCCTGGAGCGGGGCGATCACCTCGGCGCCCTGCAGCTCTTCAACCGCATCCTCACCCTCGACGAGGAGAACGAGGAGGTGCTGGAGCTGGTGCAGGGGATGCACCGCAGCGCCGGCGGCGACCACCCCGCCCTGCGCCGCTGGGGCCTGGGCCTCGGCTCGCTGGCCGCGGCCGGCCTGATCACGTGGGTCCTCTGGCCGAGCCCTCCCCCCGAGCCCGTCTCTCTCGACCCCCTGCCCGAGAGCACCGTCGAGACGCTCCTGCCGGAGGGCCCCCTCTCCGGGGGCTCCGCGCCTGGAGGAACACTGCCTGGCAGGACACTGGCTGGGGGACCGCTGGCAGAACACCATCTGCCCACCAGCGAGCGAGCGCCCGAGGTCGAGCGCGCCGCCAGCCCCCCTGCGCCCACCGCGAAGGTCCCCACAGCGCAGAAGAAGCTCCGCGCGGCTTCGCTCACCCGCGCGCCGCAGAAGATCGTCGAGGCCGCCGCGAAGCTCCCGCCGCCGCCGGGGCTGGTCCGCGTGGTGGTCACCGGCTCGTGGGGAGAGCTCTACATCGACGACGAGCACCGCGGCCGCACCGGCAACCCCAACCCCATCCCGGTCACCCCCGGCAAGCACACCCTGCGGGTCGAGAACGACCTGGCGCTCCCGGTCATCCGCGCCTTCGAGATCGCCGCTGGCGAGCAGTCGGTGATCGACATCGGACGCCTCCAGCCCCGACCCGCGACGGCCCGGGTGGCGGAGTCGGTGCCGGGGGAGTGCGCGGTGCTGATCGACGGCCGCCCCACCGGGACAGTGGACATGCTCGAACGTCAGATCGTCATCTCAGACCCCTCCGGCAGCCACACGCTGCTGCTGCGATGCCCCGACGGCACCGAGCGCACTGCGACCTTCCAGGGAAAGCTCGCCGGCTCTGTCTTCCCGGTGTTCGATTGAAGGGCCGGACGGCCCCGGTCATCGTCCCGGCCACCTGGGCGATTCCTGAGGACAAACCCGGGTTG
>CAYXGP010000419.1:0-4454 GCA_964464515.1 uncultured Enterobacterales bacterium | reverse complement strand
GTGGTCGCGTGGATCGTGGGACCGTGGAGACGCGGATCGTGAGTCCGTGGACTCGTGAGGTCGTGGCTCCGATTGAACGTGGAGTCGTGAAAGCGAGGATCCAATCCCCGAAATCGGGCACTCAGCGTCGGGCATCCACAGCGCATGTGTAGCCGCGGCGGTGCGTTTCCCAAGCGAGACGAAGAACCGAGAACTACTCCCGAACCTCCAACTGAGTGAATTCGTACCCCCCCTCTTTGTCCGCGGCAACCGCCCAGATCTCGATCGGTGCGCTGGTCTCGCACGTGGTGGTGTCGTAGTCCAGCTCGCCGGAGGCGCCCCGGATATCGACCGAGTCGCCGGCCTCAAAGGCGGCGCGGACCGGGTTCCAGTTGGTGTACCGGATGTCGATGGAGTCGCCGGAGCTGAGCTGACGGAGCCCCCGCGCGACGTTCTCTCCGCCGATGCGGTCTTCTTGATACGACGCCCAGGCGACCCCATACAGCAACATCCACGCGGCGTCGTAGGCGTTGGCCGCGAAGCTGGCCTCGCGCGCGTCCGAGCCGGGGAACGCGGCGCCGAACGCGGCGGCGAAGGTCTCGTACGCCAGACTGTCCTGATCGGCTGTGGGGCGGGTCCCCCGAACCAATGGAAGCACGGCGTCAGGATCCTCGACGGCGTCGAGGATGGTCGTGTAGTACGCGCCGTCGGCCAGGAACAGCCCATCGGTGACGCGCCCGCCGTCCGCCAGAAGATCCGCCATGGCGTTCAGGAATGCGACGATGTCATCGTGCACAGACGAGATGAAGATGATCTCCGGTGTCGTGTCGACGAGGTCGACCACGTAGGAGGGGATGGCTGAAGACGTCGCATAGGGCTGGAGCTGGACCTCTCCGGAGAAGCTGGCGCTGAAAGCGGTGGCGAGCCCCTGACCGTACGCGCCCTCTTCGTAGATCACGGCCACCGGCGAGCGCCCCTGCTCGCTCAGGTAGTCGGCCATCACCTGACCCTGGAGCTCATCAGAGGGGGCGGTGCGCCAGAACAGGCCGGGCGTGTCATCGCTGCAGGTGGCGCCGTCCATGGTGGTCAGCGCGGGGCTGGTCGCCGACGCGGAGATCAGCAGCGAGTCATGGGGGGACGCGGCCGCGTAGGCCCGCTCGCTCTCTCCAGAGCTGGTGGGTCCCACGCTGCCGGCCACTCCCACGTCGCGCGCGAGGTACTCGGCGATGGTCGAGGTGGCGGTCTCGCCGTCCAGATCATCGACGTCGGGGTCCTCTTCGATTCCGCAGGTGACCAGCGACAGGGCGCGTCCGTCCAGTCCGCCAGCGTCGGCCACCTCGAGGAACGCCAGCTTCGCGGCGTCGGCCTCCATCGGGTAGCTCTCGATCCGCCACAGCACCCCCAGAACGATGTCGTCCTGGTGGGCGGCGCGGTCCTCGAACAGGTCGGCCGGTGTGGTCTCACATCGTGGGTGCAGAGTGGCGGTGGCGCAGAGCTGGTCGGCGTCGCAGGTGTGCCCCCAGCCGAAGGCGTCGCGGCAGTCGTCGTCGGAACGACAGGGCACCCGCTCCGTCACCCCGAACGAGCAGGCCAGCGCCGTGGCGAGCAGCGCCGTCACAGCGGGATGCTCCAGGTGAGCGACCCCGGCCCGACGCCCACGCTGCTGCGGCGACTGCGCACGACGAGCACCGTCACGCCGCTGCCCAACCCAATGGTACCCAGACCGAAGGCGATGTCGGCGATGCGGGCGCTGCGCTGCTCGGAGCTCAGCAGATCGCCGGCGCTGCTGGGGCACAACATGCCTGAGCCCGCTTCTACGCAGCGGATCTCCACCTGCTCACCGAGGGTGCGGGCGTGCACACCGAACACCGCGCCGGTCGCCAGGCTGGCTGCGCCCACCCCGCTCAGGGTCAGCGGAAGCCAACCGTCGGAGATCGACTCGCGCTGTGTCTGCGCCTTTGGGAGCGCGGTCTCGACGGGCTCGGGCGTGGAGCGTGGCTCCTCCGCCAGGCGACGCTCGATGTTAGCGATGCGCCGATCGAGGGCGCTGCGCTCCTCCGCTGACGCATAGGCGCGGTATCGGTTGAGGGTGTTCAGCGCGTCACTCCACAGACCGACCCGCTCCTGGGCAGAGGCGATGTTGAACAGGAACGCCGGCCGATCGCTGAGCCGCCATCCCTCCTCCCAGGCGACGATGGCGTCCTCGTAGCGGCCCTCCTCGTACAGGATGCGGCCGTTCTCCCACAGCTCTCTCGCGCGGCTCTCCGCGCCGTCGGCCTGCGCGCGGGCGAGCGGGGCCGGCAGCGCCAGCCAGAGCGCCGCGAACAGGAAGATGCGGTGCATCAATCTGACCAGGGATCTCGCAGATCGGAGGAGCCGATGCTGAATTCATCCGCGTCGGAGGTCGGCTCGGGAGCAGGCGTCGGCGCTGCGGTGGCGGGCTCCTCGGGGGCGGGGGGCGCCGTCGATGCGCGTGGCTGAGCGGGCGCAGCCCTCGGCGCTGCGGCGGCGGGCGCCTGCTCGGTGGGAGGCTCGAGAGGCGGCGGGGGATCTGCGCTGGGCTTGACCTGGGCCGGTCCGGCGACCACGGGTGCGTCGGGGACGGCAGGCGTGTTCTCTGACGTGGGTGGGCTGCGCGCCGCGAGAAACAGGAAGACTGCGGCGATCAGCACCGCCGCGGAGGCGGTCGCGAAGACCACTGCCACCCCTGCGCCGACCAACGCGATGGTGTTGCCCGTGTCGCGGGGGGCAGGGGGGGGATCGACGAGCGTTCGGGGATCGATCAGGGTGCCGGTCTCGGTGTCCGGCGGGGTGAGGGTGAGCGCGGGGATGGACGGCGCGCGGTCGCCGAGGAGGGTGCGCAGCGCGGAGATCACTCCGGGCATGTCGGCGAACCGATCCGCCGGCTCCCGCTGCAGGCACCGCCGGATCACGGACTCCAGCGCACCGGGGATGACCATGGCGCCGGGGATCGAGTCGAAGGAGGGGGCCTGCTGGGTGAGGGCCGCGGCCAACACGGTGGGCGGCGAGCTGCCCTCGAAGGGGTAGCGCCCGGCCAACGCGCAGAACATCAGCACGCCGACGGCGTAGATGTCCGCGCGATGATCGACGGACTCTCCGCGGGCCTGCTCGGGGGCCATGAAGTGCGGAGAGCCCAGCACGGTGCCGGTCAGCGTGAGCGATGGCTCATCTGAGACCAGCTTGGCGATGCCGAAGTCCAGCACCTTCACCTGCGCCTGTCCCTGGTCGTTGGCGGTGACCAGGATGTTCGAGTTCTTGACGTCGCGGTGGATCACCCCGCGGCGGTGCGCGAAGGCCAGCGCCTCGCAGACGCTCAGGGTGAGAGCCAGCACGCGATCGATGTCGATCGGCGGCGCGCGGAGCACGTCTAGGATGGGGCGTCCGGGGATGTACTCCATGGCGATGTACAGCTCGCCGCCAGCGGTCTGCCCGTAGTCGTGGATGACCGCGATGGAGGGGTGGTGCAGCGAGGCCATCGTCTGCGCCTCGAAGAGGAAGCGCTGGACGAACATGCGGCGGGTGTCAGGATCGTCGTGGTGGTGGGGTGCCAGCACCTTCAGGGCGACGGAGCGCCCGAGCGGCTCCTGCGTGGCGAGGAACACGGTGGCCTGCCCGCCCCGCGCGAGCTGCCGCTGGAGACGGTAGCGTCCGGCGATCAGCGAGTCGGGTCGGGTATCCTGGGTCATGTCCCGATTCTGGTACATCGAAGCTGTCTTGTACCCTGTTTTTCGGTTTTTGACCTTGAGAGGGTCGGTCCAGTATGTAGCCCGATCCCCTGCGAGTCAGGGCTGCGAGAGAGGCTGCGAGTCAGGCCGTGATCGGGGTCGGTGACTGTGGGCGATCCGCCACCGTTGCCATCACCTCGGCCTGCGCGACCTTCACGCCCTCGATCTCGGCCCGCGCGGCGAATTTCCAGACGTTGCGGCGTTGCAGTGTCTTCTCGCAGATCAAGGTGAGGCGATCGCCCGGCACGATCGGCTTGCGGAACCGCACGCGATCGAGGCCCAGCAGGAAGACGGCCTTGCCCGTGTAGTCGGGGTGCGCCGACAGCGCGATGATGCCTGCCATCTGCGCGAAGGCCTCGACCACCAGCACGCCGGGCATGATGGGCTGCTCGGGGAAGTGCCCCTGGAAGTGCGGCTCGTTGGCAGTCACGCACTTGAGGCCCACGGCCCGCTCGCCGGGGACCAGCTCCGTCACCCGATCGACCATCAGGAACGGGTATCGGTGGGGCAGCAGCGCCAGGATCTCGGAGATGTCGATCATCGTTCCTCTCCGGTCCCCATCTAGTACCTCGTCACAGTGAAGATGACAGGTAGATCGCGCCGAACCCGGTTCGCTGACTGGTGACGAAGACCGGAGGGGATATCGGGAATATCCCGAGAGGGTTCGGCGACGGTCAGCGGAGCGGGGGCAAGCGAGAACAAGTCAGAATCCCTGTGACGAGGTACTAG
>CAYXGP010000418.1:0-4555 GCA_964464515.1 uncultured Enterobacterales bacterium | reverse complement strand
GATCCGTGCCCGCGTCGACTTCGTCGCCGTCTGTGATGTCGTCTCCGTCGGTGTCCGGAAGCGTGGGATCGACGCACTCACCCAGCGCCACCTCCTCGCCGTCTTCCAGGCCGTCCTCGTCGGTGTCGGGATCGAACGGATCGCTGCCCACCGCCAGCTCGTCGCCGTCATCCAGCCCGTCGTCGTCGGTGTCTGCGTCCGTGGGATCGGTCTCATCGCCCTCCTCCCAGCGACCGTCGCCGTCGACGTCGCCGTCGTAGACGCCGTCGCGATTGCTGTCCTCTTCTGCGTCGTCGAGGCCGTCGCCGTCGGTGTCTGCGGCGAGGGGATCGGTGCCCAGCGACGCCTCCGCGCCGTCGTCGAGGCCATCGCCGTCGGTGTCTGCGGCGAGGGGATCGGTGCCCGCGGTCACCTCATCGCCGTCGTTCACGCCGTCGTCGTCGGTGTCGGCGTCCAGCGGGTCGGTGCCGAGCCTGCGCTCGTCCATGACCGACAGCCCGTCCCCGTCTTGATCCCGGGCGTGGGCCGGCGCGAGCGCGAGCAGCAGCAGCAGTGTGCATGTCGAGACCATGTCGGGATTATCGGCCACGCGCCGCCGACCCGATACGGCGGCCGCGGCTTCTGGGCCGGGTTAGGGCGGCGCCCATGAGGTGGATTCTGCCGGCCCTGACGCTCACGGCGCTCGCGCTGTCGTCGCCTGGCGCGGCCGCTGAGTGCGTAAGGCCCTCCACTCTCCGCGACATCGACATCGCGCGCGAGGCGGCGTTGGACGGGTTCCGAGAGCTGGATCAGGCGCGCTTCAGCACCTACGTCGACCGCAGCCTGGCGCTGGTGGCCTGCCTGGAAGAGCCGCTGGAGGCGAGCGGCGCGGCGCGCTTCCACGAGCTGATGACGCTGGATGCGTTCGTCCGCGAAGACAATGTCGCCGCGGTGCACTCCATCCGGGCTGCCCTGGCGGCCGATCCCGCCTACGCCCTGCCCGACGATCTCATCCCCACCGATCACCCGCTTCGGTTCCAGTACGATCTGGCGCGCACCCTGGCGGCCGAGGCCGGGATGCGGCTGACCGGCGCCGAGGCGGAGTGGGTCTCGGTCGATGGCGCACCCGCCGACGAGGTGCCGGTGGACCGGCCGGTGCTGCTCCAGCGAATGGACACCGACGGAAAGGTGGTCGAGACGGCCTATCTGACGACCGGCGCGGCGCTGCCGGACTGGGCCCCGGTGTTGAGGGAGGGGGTCCTCAGAGAGGGGATGCTGGAAGCCGGAGACCAGGGCCCGCCGCCGCCCGCGCCCCCGCTTGCAGTGAAGGTAGCGCCTGCCTCCCAGACGACGGCTGAGCGAAGCCGCCCCCCGGTGGGACTGATCGCCACCACGGCTGGCCTGGGACTGATCACGGGAGGGCTGTACGTCCTCGCCGCGGATCGGCAGGCGCAGTTCTATTCGACGACCACATCCCATGACGATCAGGTTCGTCTGAAAGCGACCACCAACGCGCTGACGTGGACGTACATCGGCACCGGGTTGGGCGCGCTTGCGTTGGGTACGGCGGTGGTGGTCACCTGGTGACGGAAGACTCCATCCCGCGCTCTCGCAGCAGCGCGTCCACCCGCGGGTCGCGTCCCCGGAAGCTCCGAAAAGCCTCGCTCGGCGGCACCGTGTTCCCCACTGAGAGGACCGTCTGCATGAGACGCTGGTTCATCTCGGGATCGTAGAACCCCACCTCGGCGAACGCCTCGGCGGCGTCTGCGACCAACACATCGGCCCACAGGTAGCTGTAGTACCCGGCTGAGTAGCCGTCGGATGAGAACACATGCGCGAAGTGGGGCGTGCGGTGTCGCATCACCACCTGCGGCGGCAGTCCCCACGCGGTGAGGGTGGCGTCCTCGAAGACGGCCGGATCGATGGGACCGTCGGCCAGGTGCATCTCCATGTCCATCACGGCGCTGGCGAGGAACTCCATCGTGCGGAATCCGCTGCTGAGGTTCCTGGCGGCGCGCAGACGCTCCAGCAGCTCGGGGGGCAGCGGCGCCCCGGTGTCGCGATGCAGCGCGAACCGGCCCAGCAGCTCCGGGGTGGTCTGCCAGTGTTCGTTGAGCTGCGAGGGGAACTCCACGAAGTCGCGCGGCACCGACGTTCCGGCCAGGCTGCGGTAGGTGACCTCAGACGACAGGCCGTGCATGGCGTGTCCGAACTCGTGGAACAGCGTGCGGGCCTCGTCTGCAGATAGCAGCGTCGGCGCGCCGTCCGCCCCCTTCACATAGTTGCAGTTGTTGCTGACGATGGGTAGGACCGCGCCGTCCTGGCGACTCTGCACGCGGTAGGCCGTCATCCAGGCGCCGGATCGCTTGCCCGGCCGGGCGAAGGGATCGAGCAGGAAGACCCCGCGGGGGGAGCCGTCGGCGTCGTCGACCCGCCACGCGCGGACGTCCGGATGGAACACGTCGATATCGAGCGGGACGAACGACCAGCCGTGGTTCTGCCCGACGGCCCAGAACATGCCGTCGACGAGCTGCTCGAGCTGGTGGTACCGGCTGATCTCGTCCGGATCGCACGCCGTCTCGGAGCGCCTGCGCAGCTCGGCGAGGTACCGCACGTCCCAGGGGGCGATGTCGCCTGTTTCGGACAGCGCTGCGGACGCCGCCAGCTCGGCCTCGAACTTGGCCGCCGCCGGCGCCCACACCCGCCGCAGGAGGTCCATCACACGTTCGGGGGTCTCGGCCATGGTCACCGACAGGCGCAGGTGGGCATGCGAGGCGAACCCCAGCAGGAGCGCCCGCTCACGCCGCAGCTCCAGGATCTCCACGATCAGCTCGCGGGTGTCGTTTCCGTTGCGGTTGTCCCCCCGCTTGTAGAAGGCCTCCCATACCTGCCGACGCAGCGCGCGATCGGTGCAGGCCGTGAGCAGCGGCGCCACCGACGAGCGGGTGTTGGTGATGGCGCACTCCCCGGGGCGGCCCAGCTCGGCGGCGCGGGCCGCGGCGGCCGCGCGGTAGGCGTCGGACATGCCCTCCAAACGGCCCTCATCGACGAAGTGAACGATGCCCTCCTCGTCGGCCAGGACGCGGTCGGAGAACAGGGTGTACAGCGTCGCCAGGCGCTGGCCGATGGCCCGCACGCGATCGCGACCCGGCGCGTCGAGCTGCACGCCGGCGTGTCGGAAGTCGCGCAGCACCACCTCACACAGGCGCGCCTGCTCAGCCGAGAGGTCGCCCGACTCCGCCACAGCGCGCACCCGCGCGTACAGGGCGCGGTCCTGGTACACCAGCCCGCGGCTCTCGGCCAGGCGCGGCGCGACGCGCAGGCGGACCTCACGCAGGGCGGGGCTGGAGAGGTTCGACGACCACAGGTAGTACATCGCCAGCACCGGCTGGAGCAGGGCGTCGGTGCGCTCCAGGGCCGCCAGGGTGTTGTCGAAGGTCGGGGGCTCGGGGGTTTCGCGGACGGCCAGGGCCCGCGCGCGTAGATCTGCTATCCCCGCGTCGATCGCCGGCTCGAAGTGCTCGACGCGGATCGCCGAGAAGGCGGGGAGCCCGCCCAGAGGGCCGCTCCACGGGATGAGCAGTGGGTTGGAGTTCATGGGATCCCCCTCTCGGCGCGATCCGTGCGCCGACCGAATTACCGTCTGGGGTACCGACTACCGCAAACCGGCCCCGGAGGCGATCATGCTCCCCTTGTTCTGGGACGACACCCACCACGCCCTCAAGGACAGCGCCGACGCCTGGGTCCGGCGCCACATCCGTCCGCATGCCGACGCCTGGGAGGAGGCCGAGCACTTCCCCCGGGAGCTGCATCGGGCCGCGGGAGATGCGGGTCTGCTGGGCGTGGCCTACCCCGAGGAGTGGGGCGGGGCGGGCGGTGACGTCTTCCATGGGCTCGTGGTGGCCGAGGCGCTGGCGCGGGGCGGCAGCGTGGGCACGGCCATGGGCCTGGGCTCGCACGCCATCTCCCTGCCGCCGATCTTCTTGATGGGCACCGACGCGCAGAAGGAGCGCTTCATCCGGCCGGTGGTCGCTGGCGAGCAGATCGCATGCCTCGCCGTCACCGAGCCGGGGGCGGGCTCCGACGTCGCCGGGATCCGCACGCGGGCCGTGCGCGACGGAGACTCCTACGTGATCAACGGCTCCAAGACGTACATCACCTCGGGCTGCCGCGCCGATCTGGTGGTGCTACTTGCGCGCACCGACGAGGACCGACACAGCGGGCTCACGTTCTTCGTCGTGCCTTCGGACACCGCTGGCTTCCGCACCGGCAAGCCGCTGCACAAGATGGGCTGGCGGGCGTCGGACACCGCCGAGCTGTTCTTCGACGACTGTCGCGTGCCGGTCGACAACCGGATCGGCCCTGAGGGCAGCGGGTTCCTCGGGGTGGTCGCGAACTTCACGGGCGAGCGGCTGTTCCTGGCGGCGTCTGCGGTCGCTGTCTCCCAGATGGCGATCGAAGAGACGGAGAAGCACATCTCCCAGCGCGAGGCGTTCGGGCGGCACCTGTCGGGCTTCCAGGTGGTGCGGCACCGCATGGCCGAGATGCTGAGCCGCGAGGCGTCCTCGCGGGCCTT
>CAYXGP010000417.1:2046-4566 GCA_964464515.1 uncultured Enterobacterales bacterium | reverse complement strand
GGAGACCTCCGCTGCTGCTCCGAGCGCGTCGAGATCGGAGCGGCCGAGCCGCCGCTCCCGCGTGGTCACGCGCACCACCCCGCTGTCGTCCCCGATGGCCTCGGCGGCGTTCGTCAGCAGGTTCATCATCACCTGCTGAATCTGACTGGGGTCGGCGGAGATCGCGGGGAGTGTCTCGGGCAGATCGAGGTTGAGGAGAACGTTGGAGGGCATGGAGACCACCAGCAGATCGGTGACCTCCCGGATCAGCCGGGGGACATCGAGGGAGTGGGTCTCCAGGTGCCCCTGGCCTGAGTAAGCCAGGAGCTGCCGGCAGAGCTCCGCCGCCTGCCGGGCGGCCGTCTCGATGTCCTCGATGCGATCGCGCGTCGGTGAGTCGCTCGGCAGCTTGAGCAGGGCGAGGCCGGCGTTGCCGAGGATACTGACGAGCAGATTGTTGAAGTCGTGGGCGATTCCCCCTGCGAGGACCCCGAGCCCCTCCAGCTTCTGGCTCTGCTGCTGGCGCGCGTCCCGCTCTGCCTCTGCCTGCGCCGCCTGCGCCTCTCGCAGACGAGCTTCTGCGTGTACGCGTTCGGAGATGTCCTGCACGCTGATCACGACGCAGGACCAGTCCGGCGGCTCGCCGCCGACGCTCAGCTCCAGGCGAACGAACAGGCGGGTTCCATCCAGCGTGCGGGTCGCCGTCTCGCCACAATACCGCCGCGCGCCGTCCCACAGCGCGATCAGTTCATCAGCGAACACATCAAACGACTCGGGCTCGAAGACGTTCCGCAGACGCAGCAGCTCCGAGACGTCAGCGGCGCGGTGCAGCGCCAGGGCGGCCGCGTTGACGCGCCGGACCCGGATGAGGGAGAGGGCCTCGCCAGGGAATCCCGGATGCTGGGCGATCCAGGCGCGCAGGTCGGTCACCCCGGAGCGACGAAGTGCTTCCAGCCGCGCCATCAGCGCTGTGAAGTCCTCCAGCCACAGAGCGGTTGGGCAGACCTCGAACAGGTCGTCAATTGGATCAATTGGATCTGTAGACATGGTCGTACCGGGACGATTCGAGACTAACGCGCCCCGAGACCGACGAGCTGCCTGCCGAGCGCTCAGAACCCGAAGGCCTGCGCCACACGCGCCCGCCGCGGATCCCCCGCAGGCGCTTCGCTCCACAGGCTGCGCGCCATCCGCAGCGCGTCGGGGGCTTCACGGTTCCGCGCGACCAGCGCGGCCAGATAGAGGTCTTCCCACCCCGGCGCCCGGACGCTGCGCTCCAGCTCTCGCAGGAGTTCCTGCGTCCGCTTGGGCTCGATGCGGTCTTCCAGGTAGAGGCGAGCCAGCAGCCGACCTGCGCTGGCGTCGAAAGGCTGGTTGCCGCACTTCCCGGGGGACGAGCAGCAGGTCGTGAGGCCGCCTTCCAGAGCCTGTGTGGCGCCCAGGCGATTGCCCTGCGCAAGCCGCACCCGTCCGAGGAGGTGGTACAGCCCCATGTCACGAGAGGCGCGACCGAGCAGCCCGACCGCGCCCTTTTCCGCCTGCGCGTGCTCCCCGATGGCCTCCAGTAGCGTCAGTCGAGCCGCCGCGAGATCGAGATCGTCGCTGCGCTTCAGCTCGGTGTCGAGCATCGCGAGACCCTCGCTGGCCCGACGAAGCGAGACCAGCCCCCGGGCGAGCTGGATGGCGGTGTGAACACCTGCGACGCGGCGATGTCCCAACGCCTCCGCGAACGCCTCCAGATCGCGCACCATCACCGCCACCTGCCCCAACAGCATGGCCGCGCGAGCCTGCTCGAAGTAGACGGCCGGCTCGCGCTCGGAGTACGACGCGAGCGCTTCGTGCGCAGCCGCCGCCCCCCCATCATCGATCGAGAGGACCAGCGCCGCGAATTCGGGCCCGAGCGCTGCCAGACGCAGCCGGAGGTCGTCGGGCCACCCCTCCAGCTTCAGGGCGTAGCGGATGCGGGGATCTTCGGGCGGGAGGCTCCACAGCGGGTCATCGCCCTCGGGCTCCACGGGGTCGGCCTGCGCCGCGGCGGCCTCGCGCTCCGCCGTCTCGCGCAGCTCGCGGGCCATACGACGCACCGCGCGGAGCTGCTCGGTGGTGGCCCCGAACTGCCGCGCCAGCTCCAGATGCTCACGTCCCCCGGCGACGTCGGAGGAGCTGAACCGCGCGCGGGCCTCGACGAGGTTCAGCTCGACGAGGCCGTCCTGGGCACGCTCGCGCAAGGCGGTGGCCTCGGGACCATCCAGCCCCTCGATGGCCCAGCGGGCGTCCGCGAACCGCTCCTCGGACAGCAATCGTTCGGCCCGCGCCCGGCGCGAGGCAGGGTCGCGACCGAGCATGCGCGCGATGAATCCGCTCACTCCGTCACCTCATCCATCTCATCGGCCATGTCATCCTCTTCGTCATCATCGTCCACGAACGCCATGTACCGCCGGTACTCGTCGAGGAAGCTGAGCGTCCGGGGCACCGCCCGATCGACATAGAGCACGCCGTCGAGGGGGTAACACAACACAGGAGAGGGAACACCCCGGCAGCGCC
>CAYXGP010000417.1:0-2036 GCA_964464515.1 uncultured Enterobacterales bacterium | reverse complement strand
TGATCGCACTCGTGCTGTGCGATCACCGCGGGGAAGCCCTCGAGCTCCAGCTCCACGGGGCTACCGTCGCGCTCGAGCGCCCGCACGCCGACGCGCCCGGCCCGGCCGACCAGTCCTCGAAGATCCGGCACCGACAGACACCCCTCGAAGGTGAAGATGTGCCCTCCGCCGTCCGGCTCCTCGAAGGGGGTGAGCTCGGGGTTGATCCAGACGCGCATGCCCGCCTCGTCGAAGCAGAGCGCGACGATCCGCAGCGACTCGTGGATCTGCGGCGCGGCCAGTCCGGCCCCCTCGGCGTCGTCCACGGTCTCCAGCAGATCTGCAATCACCGTCTGAATCCTGACTGAGCCGATCTCCTCGGGCGGCACCGGCTCGGCGACGGCGCGAAGCACCGGGTGTCCCATGCGCGCGATCTTCCGAATGGACATCACCCTCCCTTCACGTCCGCGTTCTGCGGGCCGTTCATCAGCGTCTAATCCCCCGACGGTGGGTGGTCAGACCCTCTTGCCGACTCAGGGGCTCGCCGATAGATCATCAAGACATGGGAGTCCATCGATGAAGGCCTGTCAGAACTGTGGCTTTGCCCACATTCCAGAGTTGGCGCTGTTCTGTCCGATGTGCGCTACCCCCGCATCGAACAAAGCAGCTCCACCTCAAGACGCCGCGGACTCCCCCTTCGCCGGGCAGGCGCCGACCACAGCAGAGCCTGCGGCAGCTGAGCCCGCACCAGCCGAGCCCGCAGCAGCCAGATCGGTGGCGCCAGCACCCACAGTACCGGCACCCACAGTACCGGCACCCACAGTACCGGCACCCACAGTGCCGCCGCCGACGATTCCGGCTCCTCGCAAGAGCGCCAGCCTCAGCAAGACACGCCCGCTGCCGCAGAAGGTCGGCCAGCCTCCCAAGTCGCTCCGCTCTGCTGCGCCGACTCCCCCAGCGCCGACTCCCCCAGCACCAGAGCAGCCGGCGTTGCCCCGCTCACGCGCCGAGCGGGTGACGTTCGACAAGCCCGCGCGCCCCGCCACCGACCGCCCACGCGCCAAGAAGAAGGGCTCCTTCTCCATCACGCTGCAGGTGCCCTCCGGAGAGGATCTCTCGGGCATCGCTGGTGATCAGACCGCCATCCGCCCGCGCAACAAGAAGAAGGACTCCTTCTCCATCACGCTCGCGATGCCCCAGGAGATCGCCGCTGCTGCTGGTGAGGCCAAGAACGCCAAATTCGCAGAGACCCTGAGCCTGCTGGAGGTCCGCAAGAAGGCCTCCTTCTCAGAGACGCTCTGGTTCAAGGCCGGCTCCGAGAGCGAAGAGCTCCTCGTCGATAGCGACTTCCAGCTCGAGCGCCAGGATCTACAGGACCGCTACAAGGCCGGCTCCGATGACGACCTCGAGATGACCCTCGAGCGCCGCAGTGGCTTCTCCCTGCGTCGCAAGAAGTAGGTCTCGGGCGGCTCCGGTCATCTGACCGGCCAGGAGCCGGCCCGATGACCTACGCGCCCTTTCTTGGGGGGGCCCGAGTCTCTTGTCGAGACGTAGATTCCCCTCGATCTGTACGGCTCCCCCTGTCCGGCAGCGACCCGGTCCGGCAGACCCGGTCTGGACGGACCGGGCCTACCCCCATCTTCGGCGCTTACGAGCCGCTGCAGACACAGCCACTGTGGACGCAGCGGCTGTGTAGCGGCGCCGCCGGATCGCTCGTACGGCCTGTTAAAACAAGCCAGTTTCACCCTTCGGAATCGAAGCGTTTTCCGGAACGATGACCGTGGCCGGTCTCCGGAAGTTGGCGACGCTCGGTTGGCGTTGTTCGTTCCCGTGGTGGAGCCGTACTGCCGATCGATCGCGTTGCCGCGGATCTACGGAAGCGCGGACCCACGAGACCTGGATTCCACGTGACCGCGAGACCGCGCTCGATGACCCGCGACTGCTCCACAGCGGGAACATTGCTCCACAACGGGTAACGAGTCAGGAGATCTGGCCGACGAACAAGGCCGCTCCAGGGAAAGAAGTCTCCCATGATCGGCCTGAGAGGGTAGTCGAGG
>CAYXGP010000416.1:0-4583 GCA_964464515.1 uncultured Enterobacterales bacterium | reverse complement strand
CCGCTCATGTCGTACAGGCCCCAGGCGTTCGCCTGCTTGCCGCCGACTGCGTGCGTCTTCCTGCTGGAGTTTCTGGAGTACCAAGCCACGGCATCCGGGTTGTCACCCCCGGCGTACAACGTGTCCTCGCCTGCCCGCGCTGCGTACTCCCACTCGGCTTCAGTGGGCAGGCGGTAGCCCGTACACGAAAGCCCCTTCGGCCAGCTCACGCTCTCGCCTGAGATGCTGTAGCACTCCTCGAGACCCTCCTGACGAGACAGCGCGTTCGCGAACTTCACCGCGTCAAACCAGCTCACCTGCTCCACCGGGCAGTCGTCGCCGCAAGACGAGAGCTTCGACGGGTTGGTCCCCATCACCGACCGGTACACCCCCTGAGTCACCTCCGTCGCGCCCATCGAGAAGCCGCTGATGGTCACGCGATGCACCGGCTTCTCGGCGAAGAAGTGGTCGCACTCGCCAGCCCCGGGCGTGCAACCCATCTCAAAGCTCCCACCTGGAAGCGACACCATCTTGTAGCCGTGCGCGTCGATCACAGAGCCCGAGAGGTCACCGCTTGAAGGGCGACGAGGCGGGGGCGTGGTCTCCGTGACCTCGACGTAAGCGTTCAGCCAGACCCGAGCTTCGGCCAGCTCCGGTGCGCCTGAGCCCCGATACCGGGCCACGAAGTCCTCGACGTACCGCTTGGCGTCCGAACCACCCAACTGCCTCAGGTTCGCCAGCTTGGACCACGCCGCGGGGGCCTCCGCGCGAAGCTCCGCCAGACGAATCTCATCTTCGCTCGTCTGATCGGGCCTATGTGGTGATACTCCGCCATCCTCTGGCGGAAGCATGAAGTAGAATTCGCCCAGGATGCTGTTGTTGTCCCAGGGAACCTGCGCCCCGCCGCTGGCTTGGTAGACATCGGTGCGGACGGCCTTGAACACCATCTCCAGTTGCTCGCCCGGCGTCTGGATGTGCCGTAGCAGCGCCTCGGTGTATGCCCCATTGGCCCCCTCGCCGTCCGCCGCAACGCTCCCCGCCGCAGTGGCATAGGCGATGAATGTGCCCACCGGCGCTTGAACTTCAGCCAGACCCCGCGAGCCACTGCGAAAGCTCCGTGCGAACGGGTTGTTCCGGCAGGCATCCAAAATGACGATGTTCAGCCGGTTCTTCGCCCCCTTCATCGTCCCCAGCACCCGTCCGAGGTCGACGGACTCCAACTCAACATCTGACTCCTTCTGAATCAGCGCGTCGGACCGGACCGGGATCAGGTAGTTTCGACCGTCTACCTGCATACCATGACCAGCGTAGTAGAACAGGCCCACTCCGCCCGTCTCCAGCTTCTCACCGAAGTCACGGATCGCCCGCTGCATTTCCTTCTGATCGATGTCCTCGTGGTGCATGACCTCGAACCCGAGGGCTCGGAGCGACGACGCCATCGCCTTCGCGTCGGACGTCGGGTTTTTCAGCGGTGACGACGTGTAGGCGCCGTTGCCGATCACCAGCGCGACACGTCGCTCGCTGACCATCTCTGCGCGTTCCGCTGGGGCGAGGTCGCGGGAGGCCGCGTAGGTCGCCAGGGGGAGCAAGATGAGGAGAGGGACGAGGGCGGTGATGCGCATCTGGAACTCCGGACTTCACTCGCCCATATCATCGGTCGATGCCGGGCTCCCAGGCGTGGATTACGCCTCCTCCATGCTCGTCGCCATCCTCCACCGCAAGTTCAAGCCCGACGATGAGCGCAAGGAAGACTTGCTGACGGCGAACGTCCTGGGGGCGGCCCGCTACCTCCCCGCCGCGGCCTGCTGGACGCCGCTCCTCCAGGCCGCGCAGACACTGGACGGCGCACCGTTGGACGTCCCGCCCTCCGTCGAGCCGGTCGAGGCGCAATTCTGGCCTCGGTGGCACCACGACGATGGGCGGATCACGGAGCCCGATCTCGTCCTGCGCTGGCCCGGCGCGCTCGTCGCGGTCGAGGTGAAGTACCTGTCGGGCAAGTCGAGCGAGGCCGAGGAGGACACAGCCGCCGTCACCGACCAGCTTGCGCGGCAGATGGTGTTGGCGCGGCGGATCGCGGAATCCGAGGGGCGACGCTGGGGGATGCTCTACCTTACTGCGGCACCTGTGCTGCCTCGCGGCGCGCTGGCTAAGTCGCTGGCTGAGGTCGAGGACAAGCTCGGCGCGGACTTACGGGCGCATCTGGCATGGGCGAGTTGGACCGACGTGCGCGCGGGGTTCGAGGCATGGGAGCCCGAGCGACACGGTGACCGGCTGTTGCGCGACGATCTGGTGGCCTACCTGACCTCGCTGGGCTTCGGTGGCTTCGACGGCATCCGCACCGCCCCGGTCGTGCCCGGCGTATGGCGCTTCAGTAGCGCGCCCGCCGGAGGCTTTGAGTGGCCCTCCATCACCGCCCCGGCCTCCTGGCGATTTACTCCACCCCCATCGGAGAACCGATGACCGACGCTGGCCGTCAGACGATGCTCGCCCTGAACGGGATTCGCGCACTTTTCATCGAGATCCATGCGTTGATGGCAGAAGCCACCCGCTTGCTCGACCAAGCCGGGTGGGTGGTGGCGAGCCCGTCGCGCAAGGCATCCCACCTGGGCAACGCCTGGGACGCACCGCAGGACTGGCTGCCCAAGTACCTCTACCGGTGGTACTCCAGCGAGGACGCCCCCGAGACACTTCTGGTCCTGGTCATTCACCTCTACGAAGAGGAGGACGTACCGCTGCAGCCGTGGGTCGTCTTGGGCGCTTACACGGGCATTGAGCATCTCACCAACCCACCGACGGTGAAGCAGGCCGAAGTCTCTGCCGCCGGGCTGCACATCGAGGGGGAGGAACCGACGGCGAGCGGTCGGGTGATCCGGCTGGACTTGGAGGTAGGGGAGCGGGTATCGCTCGCGGTGCCGCTCATGGAGATCGACGGGTCGGAGACGTTGATGCGGCGGGTTATCGAACCTCTGGTTGGCGCTGTCGGAGAAATCAGCACGGGGCGATAACCAGCGGCGGAAAGGACGAAAGGCGGCCTGCAACACCACGCTCGCCTTGCAGAGGGTGTCCGGATACACTGGGAAGATGGTCCTTCATGACACCATCCTCTGTGACGTCTGAAGGCGCAAGTTCAATGTCGGAGTTGAGTATGGTGGAACTGAACGGCGCCTTCATCTCCGAGTGGCACCCACGATACGACGAATCAGAAGATGACGAGCCAGAGTATGAGCGACTTGTCGTAACAACTTGAGCTTGAGTTCCGCACCCAACAACAAATCTCCCGGAGGACCTTTCTCGATATTCTCCGATGGAAGAGTCATAGGCTTACGGGCATCGTTAAGCTTGAGCAGTTCGAGTATTACCAGCGCCGACTGACCGAGGTTCGGGGAATTCCAGAAGGCGAAAGACTGGCTTCACTGGTGAACGACAAGGACTTCTATGGGGTTGCGGCGCCAACTGCGTCCACGTTCCTTCACCTGATGTACCCCGGCGTATTTCCCATTATGGACGTGCGCACACTCGAAGTCCTTCATCACTTCGGCTTCTTGGAACGGAAGACCAAATCCGCACCATACTATGTTGTTTTTCGTCGTGTCATTGGGCGAATTCAAGCCGCTGCGCCAGGCTGTAGTCTGAGACAAATTGACCGAGCGTTGTTCGCCTACCACAAGACGGGATTGATGCTTTCAACTACATGACCTAATACGGATCAATGGTCAATGACGTGATAGATCATCGCGGGAGGTGGTGATGGCCGGTCGGATGCACATCGCGTGGCGTGAGAGCGAGGAGGAGCTTCGGGACCTGTGGGAGCGTGAGGGGGATCATCGTCGTCGTCGGCGCTTGCACGTGTTCTGGCTTCTTCGTCGAGGGTACACCGGGCGAGCGGTCTGCGACATCTACAGCATGGACTACAAGACCGTGATGCAGTGGCGGCGCTGGTACAACGAAGGCGGTGTCGACTTGCTGCTGGAGAGGACACCGGGGCACGCCATCGGAGGTGCTGACTCCTGGATGACGCCCCAGCAGATCGAACTCCTGCGAAACAAGGCGGCCGAGGGGGACTTTGCCACCGCTGCCGATGCGCGCGACTGGATCTTCGAGACCTTCGACATCGACTATGTCGTCGGCAGCCTCTACACGATTTTCAAGAACCACGGCATCGTTCTCAAGGTACCAAGGCCGTGTCACGAGAAGCAGAATGAGGGGGCAGTCAACGCCTTCAAAAAGGGGGGCTCGCTGAGTGCATGAAGGCCGTCGGACTCGACAAGGGCGATGAAATCTACTTCTTCGACGAGATGAGGCTGGGTCGGAGAGGCCAGGTTCGCAGGCGGTGGGGTTTGGTCGGAGTGCCACTGGTCCAGAAAGTCCAGATGATCTACGACTGGAAGTACCTGCTGCTGGGCGTAGACCCTGTCGAGTGCACGCTGAGGTGGGCGTGGGCGGACTCGATGAAGCAGGCTGAACTGGCCCCCGTGCTCAAAGACTGGGATCTGGACGGCGTGATCTGGGATGGGGCGAGCAGCCACCTGGGGGGCGACGTCAAGGCATTGCCGGCCTCGGTCATCGTTCCGCCCATGAGCCGTAAATCTCCACCGCTTGGGCGG
>CAYXGP010000415.1:0-4586 GCA_964464515.1 uncultured Enterobacterales bacterium | reverse complement strand
GGCGCACCACGACCCCCTCGCGCTCGGGCCATGGCACCCGCGCTGTGCGGCGGAGGGCGAAGATCAGCCCCGGGACCGGTGGATCGGCGCTCAGGGTCAGGAGTTCTCCGCCCGGCGCCGGGCCCTGGAGCGTCAGCGGACCGGACGCGGGTCGGAGCGTCCCCGACAGCGTCTGCTCGCCGTCCGTGAGTTGGATCGCCACCGCTTCGGGGATCTCCGCGGTCTCGGTCGCCGCCAGCGCCGCCAGGACCGCCAGCCCGCTCTGCCCGTCGCCGAACCCGCGGCTCGGGGTGTAGGATGCCAGCAGCGCGCCCAGCAGATCGGCCCGCAGGTCCGCGTCGTCGGGCGCCAGGACCAGGGCTGCCCGGGCGGTGGTCTCCTGCCAGGTCGGTCGATCCCCGCCCGGCCGCCGATCGGTCTCGCCGGGCTGCACCCGCCGCGTCCCGTCCTCCTCACGCTCGACGGCCGCGAGCACCTTCTCGCGCAGCCTCTCCGCGATCGCTTCCGGGAGCCCCTCCGAAGCCAGCAGCACCGCGGCGGTGTACGGCCCCTGAACGCTGTCGGCGTGGCGGCGCAGGAAGCTGGCGGCGCGGCGGCTCACCATCGGCGCCAGATCGGCGGTGACCTGCCCGGCCCGGGCCGCGAACACCAGACGCTGCGACAGGCTGGAGCCGATATGGGTGAACGAGCCGTCCGGTGACTGGGCGTCGGCGAGCTGCGCGGCGAGCCGCCGGGCCAGGGCCCGTCCGGCGTCGTCGTCGAGGTGCCGCACGCCCTCCAGCGCGATCAGCGCCTGCGGCACCGAGGGGCTGCGTGTGTACCGCACCAGCGACTGCCACCGCTCCAGGCGCGCGCGCCGCTGGCCGGCGGGATCATCCAGCAGCGCCAGGGCGTAGGCCGCCGCAGCCAGGCCGCCGCCGCGGGCCACCGCGCGCTGGCGCTCAGCCTTCAGCACGCCCCGCGCGCCGGGGAAGACCTGCAGTCGGAGCTCCTCCGAGCGCGCTCCCGGCGTGCTCGGCAGCGCTATCTCCTGTGCGCCACCGAGCACGCCGGAGGTCGCCTGCTCCACCGCCCGACCCGTGGGTCGGATCTCCACCTCGCGGTTCACCCGGTCGCCGCTGGTCAGCTGCGCTGAGAGGATCGCGGTGCCCGGCGAGTGCGCGTCGATCTCCAGGATCTCCACCACCGAGGCGCCGGGCCTCGCCGCGATCGACGCGGAGCGCTGCCCCTGCGCGGCGCCCGAGACCGAGGCCTCCAGGGACGTGCGGAGCGGGGCTGCGCCCGAGTGGGTGATCCGCAGCGGCACCCGCAGACGATCGCCGACGCGCAGCGCCGGGAGATCGGGGATCTCCACCGCCGTCGTCAGGGCCGAGTCGAACTGAGCCAGCGCGCCCGCCTGGCGGCCGGCCGCGTCGTGCGCCAGACCCAGCACCCGCCATCGGGTGAGCTGGTCCGGCACCGTCGCATCGACGCGGGCCAGCCCATCGGCGTCGGTGATCACCGCCGGGGAGAACAGCAAAGTCTCGGGGAACCAGACGCGGGGCGGCGCTGGCGGGTGTCCAGCGTCTGGAGCGCCGCGCGCCGTGGTGCCGCCGCCCTGCGCCAGGGCGCCGATCGAGCCATCCCGTCGTCCGCTGCTGTCGGGCTGGCCCTTCATGCTGACGTCGCCGCCCTGCGCGAGCTCCACGCCGCCGACTCCTTCCAGCGCCTCGGAGAGGTTCTGGAAGGAGTCGTCGGAGTCCGCGAAGACATCGGCGACGGTCTGACCGGAGTTGTTCTCGCCGCGCGTGCCGAAGATACCGACGAGCAGCTTGGACTTCTGCATGACCGTGGCGCGGTCGGCCTCGCTCTTCTTGGCCGCAGCGATGGAGCGGCTCCCCGACGCCCAGCCGCTCCCGGCGTGGTCGCTGGGCGTCGGCGCGCCGATGGCGGGCAGCGTGGAGGTGATCACATCGACCGGGTGGTCGGGTTTGAGTCGGAGGCTGCGCTCGCCGAAGCGGGGCGGCGCGCCGGCCGTGGTGGGCGAATGGGAGCCTGAGCCGCCGGCGATGACTCCGAATGGAAAGAGCGGTCCGATCGCGTCGGCTGCGCTGCGATCCAACCCGCGGACCAGCGCCGCAGACGACACGGTGCCAGCCGGGACGACGACGATGGACCCCCCGCCCGGACAGGCCTCCTTGAGCGCCCGCATGGCCTGGCTCAGCCCGTCCCAGTCGTAGTCGTCCAGATCGTCGCAGCGGCCGCTGCAGGGCAGGCGACGCTGCGCGGCGCTCAGGACGTCGTCGGCCCCCAGGATCTCCAGGTTGTCGGTGGTGATCGCCAGGCTGAGATGGGAGACCGGGCAGTGGCCTCCCGCGGAGGACTCCCTCTGGGCGCCATCTTCCAGCGCGCGCGGTTCCGGCCGCACCAGAAAGTGGTGATTCCCGAACTGCGCCTGCCCGGCGGTGTACATCACCGTGCGGACGACCGCGACCGGCACGCGCCCGTCGATCGCCAGCAGGACGTCGCCTCGGAAATCGGCAGGCTCACCCGACTCGGACCAGGGACCGCAGCCCCGCCGGCCCCAGGACTTCGCCCCCTCGGCCATCTCCAGCAGCCGGTCATAGAGCCTCTTGATGACCTGCCCGCGTAGCTCGGTTTCGGGAACCTGCCCGTCGGAGAGCGACAGCAGCGGCTTCCCCGAGACCGCGATCTCGTCGGGCGTGACCGTGATCGCGGCGTACTCCAGCGGCAGCGCGATGACCCGCCGCCCCTCGGCGCAGCGCTCGACCATCCCCTCCACATCGGCCGTGTCGATGGGGGTGTCGCCCGCGGGGATCAGGAACCGGCGCAGGCTCACCGGCGTGGAGGTGTGGGACGCCGGGAGCGCCAGCGGGCCCAGTCGCAGGGTGAGATCGCTGGGCGGCCCCATCCACAGCCGCAGACCCAGGCCGATGACCAGGAGCGCGGCCACCACGCCGATCGACCCGCGGGTCTGGCGATCGAGGCGATTCATCGCGACCTCCGCACGAAGCCCGTCCAGTCCTCGACGTCTTCGGGCAGGTGGCGGGCGTCGGCGATCAGCAGGCGGGGATCGGTCAGCGCCAGCAGGTCGTCGGGCAAGCGGCTCAGCTCCAGCGGCAGGCCGAAGGCGTCCTCGGCGGGCGCTCCGCGGGCCTGTCGATCGGCGAGCACCTCCCCCCACAGCGCGACCATCGCCTCGGGGGTGATCTGATCGTCGGGGGCGGCGTCCGCCTCCCAGCGGGCCACGCGCTCGGCGGCGTCGGCCAGGATCGCGTAGAACGCCTCGACCAGCGGGAGGAGCGGGTCGAAGCCGCTGTCGCCCGAGGCGCTGGCGGTGCGGGCGCCGATCGACGCGGGGGCGGGCAGATCCCCGGTCCGCAGCAGGGTCGCGGCGATCGCGTTCTCGCCCCGCACTCGTCCGCCGATCACCTTCTGGGTGTCGAAGGCCCCGAAGGCGCGTCCGCGCGACGTGACCATCGGGCCGGTGGCCGCCCGGGCGGTGGGCCCGGGAAGCGCGGCGACCTGGCCCAGCGCCTGGTCTACTCCGATCAGCGTCACCGCCGCCGGGGATGGCGCCGCACCGGCCCGGGTCTGCACGGTGAGCTGCACGGTGTCACCGGGCGCGAGTCGCTGCGCGGATGGCGTGATCTCCACCGAGAGACGATCGGGACGGGGCGCCCACAGGACCGCCCGCGCTCCCGCGAGCGCGACCTCGAACAGCCCGCGGGCGTCGCCGGGAAGCGCTCCAGACAGCCGCCGCTGTTCGGCGTCAAACACCAGGGTCGTCACGTCCCTCCCGAGCTGCCGGAGCGCGATCTCCGCGCCGTCGTCGGGCAGCGTTCCGGAGAAGTCCGGGCCGCGGATCACGGCGATCGAGACAGGCCCGCCGGGGTCGATGATCGCCGACTCCGGGCGCAGCCTCAGGGCTGGCGCGCTGCCCGGGCTCACGACCACCGTCGTCGCGCCGATGTCTTCGCGGCCGAGGCGCGCCGACACCGCCAGCTCGTAGGCGGTGCGAACCCGCGCCTCGGGGAGCGCAGATGTCCGCGTGTCCTCATCCGAGGTGACGCCCTTCACAGAGAGCGCGATCACCGCCTCGATGTCTTCGGCAGCCGGCTCGGTGAGCGCGAGATCGGCGAACGCCGCCCGCAGGCACGCGCGCTCTGCGGGCGGCTGCTCGTCCGAACCCTCCGCGGCGATCCACCGTCCGCGGATCGCCGAGGCGCCGTCAGCGACCGCCGCGTGGAGCACCTCGGACATCGGGCCGTTCGCCGCGCGGTCCAGGATGCACGGCCGGGCCGCCAGCCGGCCGCGCTCCAGGGCTGCGTCGAGCGCGGCGGGGACGGCGCCGATCACCGCCTCCCGGGAGAGCGTGAGCTGGGGGCCATCGACGGCGTCGAGCGCCCAGGTGACCCGGTACAGCCGCGACCCGCCCGGGGTGGCTCGCTGGCGCCGCAGAGCTTCGGCCGCGCAGGTGTCGAGGACGGTAGGGGCGTGGAGCACCCGGTCGAGGGGGGCCGCCCGCCCGCCCCCCCCCCCCCCCCCCCCCCCCCCCCCCCCCCCCCCCGCCCCCGCACGTCACC
>CAYXGP010000414.1:0-4605 GCA_964464515.1 uncultured Enterobacterales bacterium | reverse complement strand
CCCGGGTTCTCTCGCTGGCGTCCACCGCTTGGCGGGCGAAGGTCGGGGAGCTGGAGGCCGCGCTGGGGCTCCGCGACGTGGCGGATCGCGTGGCGGAGATCGCCTGGGTGGATGGATTCCTGGCCGATGCCCGTGCTGCCCATGTGGGCATCGCGGCTGGGGTTGAGGCCGTGCAGACCGATTGCGGGCTGCGCGAGGTGGCCTTCGAGGCCGAGCGTCGGGTGGTCGTGGTGCCGGATATCGGGGACGCCGAGGCGCTGCTGGTGCGGCTGCGCTCGCCCTCTGGCGCGGCCGGTGGCCCTGCGGACTACCCGCTGGTGTCGCTGCCCGGTGGGGCGTTCACGATGGGCTGCACCGTGGGTCAGTCGGACTGCGGCAGCGCTGAGAAGCCGGCGCATCGCGTGACCGTCAGCACCTTCTCCATGGGCGCGACCGAGGTGACGCAGGGGCTGTGGACCTCGGTGATGAGGAGTAACCCCAGCCGCTTCGACTCCTGCGGAGACGACTGCCCGGTGGAGAACGTGAGCTGGCTTGACGCGGTGGCGTTCGCGAACGCTATGTCGGCGCGCGAGGACCTGGAGGCGTGCTACCGCGTCTCCGGTGAGACGGTGACGTGGCCGAAGGGCATCGCCTGTCGCGGTTACCGTCTGCCGACGGAGGCGGAGTGGGAGTACGCGGCGCGTGCGGGGGAGGACACACTGTATGCGGGCTCGAACAGCGTCGATGAGGTGGCCTGGTACAAAGGGAACAGTGGGAGAACGACTCACCCCGTTGGTCAGAAAGCGGCCAACAGGTGGAAGATTCACGACATGAGCGGCAACGTCTGGGAGTGGTGCTGGGACTGGTACGGTGACTACAATTCTGACGATAAGGCCGACCCAGTCGGTGCTTCCAGCGGCTCGTTCCGGGTGAACCGCGGCGGCTCTTGGGGCGTCGCGCCTCGCGTCACGCGCGTCGCAGTTCGCTACTGGTACGCGCCAGGCTTTCGCCACTACGGCAGCGTCGGTCTTCGCCTCGCCCGTTCTTCGGCCCCCGAGCGGTAGTTGGTCGTCGGTAATTGAGACTAGAGTCGTGTTGAAGTCGGCACGCTTCGCCGGATTGTGCCGACCTTGACCGGGATGCGCCCATGCGCGGTCGGTGCCTCCTCCGGGTGGCGCCTGTGCTCCAATCTGCCGATACCCTGATGGGGGCGATGTCTTGATGCGTTTTCCCCGTCGTGACTCCCGCCGCTACAAGGGGCCGAATTCGGCATGCCATCGAACGAAAGCGACCCCTTTCCATCCGTCCTGCTCGCCCAAACGCGACCATCGCGTCCGCTGTGGTGACCAAAACCGACCCGATCAGAACATCAGGATCCCCACCGACGACGCAATCGACCGCTCGATGTCCACTCGTTGGTCGCCGCGCAGGCTCGCGGCCACCCGCGCCCGCAAGCGCCGCCGCGCGCGTGGAAGCGGAGCCACCCCTACACGGGTGATCCGGTGCCCCAGCCCGTCGAGATGACCCGCGCATGAGCGCACCCGCGCGTCGGGGTGCTTGAGCCGCAGCCCGCGCTCCTGTGCCAGCCACGTCCCGATGTCCTCCCGCCAGCCTCGCAGCTCGGCCCTCCCCCGCCCAAACAGGAACAAGTCGTCGACATAGCGGACGTAGCCCGGCACCTTGAGAGTGTGCTTGACGTGGTGATCGAGCGCATCCAGGTACAGCCACGCACCCAGCACCTGGCTGGTGTACGCCCCGATCGGAAGCCCTCGTCCCGACGGCGGCCAGTCAGGGTCCAGCCCCGCGAAGCGCCGCAGCGCCGGGTTCTGGTAGACCCCAACACCGCTCTCGAACACCCGGTCCAGCACCGCCAGGAAGCGCGCATCACGGATACGGCGGGCGAGCAGCTCCCGCAGAACTTCCCTGTCGATACTTGGGAAGTACGCGCGCACATCCAGGTGCAGGAAGAAGCGATGGCGACGGACCAGCTCCAGCAGTCGAAGAACCGCCCGATGGGCTCCGAACCCCGGCCGGCAGGCGAAGACCTCCGGCCGCAGCGAGCGCAGCAGCGCAGGCTCCATGCACTTCACCAGCGCGGTGTGAACTACCCGATCGGCGATCGGCGCACGCGCGATCACTCGGGGCTTGGGATCACGGATCGTCAGCAGCTTGAACCCGACAGGCAGCCAGCGTTCAGAGGCTAGTTCAGCACTCAGTCGAGCGACCTCGGCGTCGCGCCGGTAGAGCAGCCAGGCGGCGTTCGAGCGGCGGCGCTTGCCGCGAACTGTGAGCCTCAGCGCGACCTCCAAGTGGGCCGGATCGCAGAGCCTCGCAAAGAGGCCAGTGACGGTCTTCATCGCCGCGCACCTGGAGAGGTGCCCGCCCGAGCGTTCGGCATGTGCCTACCAGCGCGGGCGGGCGGGGTCGGGTGAGGCGAGGCCCCACCGCCGGGGAGCGGCCTGCTCTGGGCCTGCGGCGCTGCCGGACCGAGGGCTCGGGGGCCGAAGAACGGGCGAGGCGAAGACCGACGTTGTTGTTGCGATTGCCTGGCGTGTTCCTGTTGCGATTTGCGACGCGCGTGTTGCGAGGCGTGTTGTTCCAAGAGCCGCCGCGGTTCACCCGGTTCGAGCCGCTGGTGGCTGCTCCCCTGTGGGGTGGGTAGCCGCTGGCAGGCTCCGCCGCCAGCCGCCGATCATCCGGCCGATCTCAGCGAGCCGGGCCTGCGCGAAGCGCCGCTGGCGGGCGGAGAGCAGGGAAAGGTCGGCCGCCAGTCGGAGCTGCTCACGCAGACGAGCTGCGGTCTGGTCGGCCTCGCGGAGCTGGTAGCGCCGGTTGAGCGGAAACGTGAGCGCCAGGGAGATCGACTCCAGCAGGGCACAGGCGGTAGATGCCAGCCGATCTCCGAGGACGGTGGGAGGCCACTTGCGCTGGTGTTCGAGCAGCCAACAGACCAGATCGTAGGCCGCCACGTAGAGCGGCGCTTGGCGCCAGCTCAATTGTATCGGCCTGGGAGGCCCCGGCGCTGGCGGCGCTCGGCGCTGCGGCAGAGCCCAGCGATGTGCGGCAGGAGTTCGTCTTCGATGACCCGCAACCTGGGGTGCCAGGCTTCGCCGTGGAGGCCGAGGACGCCGACCGCGCGCCCCAGGGCGGCACGGGCGCGACGTAGGGCGGCGAGCTTGGCGGGCGGTGCGAACAGGTGGTGGGCCTCGGCCAGGGCGAGCAGTCCGTCTTCAAGCAGCGGCGCGGCCCCGGAGGGCGCCTCCGGGGTGGCGCGGAGCTCAGCCAGCAATGCAGCACCTCGGCGGAACGGGTCGAGATCAACGACGGAGCGACGGCGATCGCCATGACGGAGGGCGGCCCGAGACGGCAGCGCGGCGTCCACTGTGGCGCGGATCGCATCGGCTCGCGTCTGGAGAGTTTGACGCTGGCTATCGGTGAGGGGGAGGTCGCTGCGGTCGAGCAGCCACCGGCCGCCGTGCTTGACAGCGGGAAGCTCGCCGCGGGCGATCCGAGCGCGGACGGTTCGTGGACTGCAGCCAAGGATGGCCGCAGATTCGCGGATCGTGAGCTTCATGAAGTAGAAGAACCTTCCGGCTGGTGACCGGAATCGGAATATCACGGTGAGAAGGGGATAGCGATGGTCGAGGTTGGGTGAGCGGAGGCAGGAGAAGAGGGCCCGTGATGACCGACTGCATGCCGAACGGTACAGCCAGCAACCATGCGGTCAGGAGCCGCATCATCCATGATGAGCTCGACCCTGACGCGACCAAGGGCCGCCGGGAGTTGCCTGGGCGACAGAAGGGGGCGCTGGCCGCAGAGCGGCGCGTTTCGACCAGAGGTGGACAGATCGGGCGAAGCGTACCGACTTCAACACGACTCTAGTCTCAATTACCAACGACCAACTACCGCTCGGGGGCCGAAGAACGGGCGAGGCGAAGACCGACGTTGCTGTAGCGATTGCCACGCGTGTTCCAGCTGCGATTTGCGACGCGCGAGGCGCGAGGCGTGCTGCTCCAAGAGCCGCCGCGGTTCACCCGGCTCGAGCCGCTGGAAGCACCGATTGGATCAGTCTTATCGCCAGAACTGTAGTCACCGTACCAGTCCCAGCACCACTCCCAGACGTTGCCGCTCATGTCGTGAATCTTCCACCTGTTGGCCGCTTTCTGACCAACGGGGTGAGTCGTTCTCCCACTGTTCCCTTTGTACCAGGCCACCTCATCGACGCTGTTCGAGCCCGCATACAGTGTGTCCTCACCCGCACGCGCAGCGTACTCCCACTCAGCTTCTGTCGGAAGACGGTAGCCGCCCGCGCTCCGGTCCCAGCGAACCCGCTCGGCCATCGCTTCGCTTGTGTCGCCGTCCATGCCCGGCGCGAACCCGCGGGGCAGCCGATAGGCCGGCGTCAGCCCCTCCCGCTCTGACAGCGCGTTGGCGAAGACCAGCGCATCACACCACGACACCTTCTCCACGGGAAAGTCCGCTCCGCAGAAGTGGCTTGGGCTCTCTCCCAGCACCGCCTCCCACTGCGCTTGGGTCACCGGTGTCTGCATCATCCAGAATCCCCGGCTCAGCGTCACTCGGTGGCGCGGTTTTTCGTCGTCGTGAGCCTCGGAGTCGCTGTCCTTC
>CAYXGP010000413.1:0-4649 GCA_964464515.1 uncultured Enterobacterales bacterium | reverse complement strand
CCGCGATGAGGCGGGCTTCGTGACCATCATGGGCGGAACGATGGTCAAGGCCCGCAGGCGGTATCTGTGGAGGGGCACGCGACCGGCCATCCGGACAGCCTCGGCGATGACCTCCGCGGCGCCGCCGCACGACGGCCCGCCGTTGAGCGCCTGGTTGTATTCGGGGGTGTGGCAACGGCGGCGGACCTTGAGGTGTCCGAGCGACTTGAACAGCATCGACTCGAGCAGGATCTCGCGGCTCCTGTCGTCTGCGAGCCGCTCCCACAGCCAGGCGAGATCTCCCATGTGATCGAGGATCAGCTCCTGCCAGGCGCGGAGGTTTCCGACCGCTATGTTCCACTCCCCGCCCGACCCGAAGCGATCGACGGAGTAGTTGCCCGCGTGGTGCTGATGGGCATGTCGAATCATCTGGTCGAGGTAGAGCCGTCGCAGTGTATTCAGCTTGGACAGCGGACTGGGTTCCACGTCACGCTCCGTGTTTCTGGTGTCGACTCAAGCGGGGTCCGGCAGGCTCCACCCCGCGCGGAACCCGGAGAGACGCAGCCTCGCCCGCACAAGAGCGTGGCGCGAGAAGACAGCGATGACCCGCTGGGTCAGGTGGCTGATCAATTTGTTCCGCGCGGCGCTGTCGGGCGCCTTGTAGAGAGTCTGCAGCGGCGCGCAGAGACGCTGCACCTCGCGCGCCAGCCTCCGCTCCTTCATCTGCAGATACGCGGGAGACCCCTCCGGTGCAGGCGCGGGCTCAGACCGCAGCGTCACCAGCACGTCGTCGACCAGAGCGATGCCACCCCGAAGCGCGGCGTTCGCGGCGATCCCCTCGACGGTGCCGACGCTGGACTCCTTCGCGCTCAGGGCACCTGCAAACAGCTCGCGGGTGAAGGCGCCCGCGCTACCGAGACAACCCAGCTCGAAGAACAGCTCGGGGGGAGCCAGCGGGAGGAGGCGGGACGTAGGGGGAGGCGCAGAGCCCGCGACCCGAACCATGATGAGCTCCGCGCCCAGCAGTCGGTGGGCCTCCAGCACCCGACGGACCCGCTCGGGCGCAGAGCGATCGCCGGCGCGGAACCACACCAGCATCTCCCCACGCGCGCTGCGGACCGCCGCGTGGAGCAGCCCGGCCTCGGTGAGGGCGCCGCCTCCGTCGGTCCAGTGAAGCCCCTGCGTGCGCTGCGGCGGAACCTGGGAAGCCACCACGATCTCGTACCCGTCGAGATCCTGCGCGCGGGCATCGGCGACGGCCTGCTCAAGGTGCGCCCCCTGGCTGCGCACGCAGGTCACCAGCAGACTGACGTCGGTGATGCTATCCAACACTGTTCCAACCAAGTTTCGCGCCCCTCGCTTCAAGCGAGCTCCGATCGCGGCTCCAGCACATGATCCGAAAGACAGCCTCTGTCCACATCTGTGTGCGCGCGGCGAGCAGCCGGGGGTTCTTCGGGCCGACCTTCAGCGCCACCTGAATGTCGCGCAGTCGCTGAAGCTGCGCGTTGGCGTCGTACTGTCGGCAGATCTCCGCGGGTCCGGAGCCGTCGATCTTCAAACCCGTCTCGACGACGGTGGCCTGCAAGTCGTGACGCCGCCAGAAGACGAGCGGCTCGTGCAGATAGTAGAACCCGCCGATCATGGAGGCGCGGATCGGCAGGACATGATCCCCCCCCGAGGGCAGCAGGACCGGCTCGAAGAATCCGAAGAACTCCCACATCCGGACGTCCCAGCCGAACGTCGCCCCCAACATCTGGGGCGCCCAGGTGATCCGGGACATCGCCTCGATCGGGATGAAGCCGCTCTTTCCCTTCTCCACAAGGAGCTCCAGGGACTCCGAAGACTCCCCCTTTCCGGCGTTGTGGGAGATCAACATCGCCCCGGTCTGCTGCC
Source organism: uncultured Enterobacterales bacterium (assembly GCA_964464515.1). Taxonomy (GTDB): domain Bacteria; phylum Myxococcota_A; class UBA796; order UBA796; family UBA2385; genus CAYXGP01. The sequence goes on along the minus strand of CAYXGP010000413.1, from coordinate 2,777 downwards.
ACACCTCGACCAGGCGCCGGACCCGCATCGGCAGGTTGACGTCGTCGCCGTGGCCGGAGATCTGAAACCGCCCGGAGGCCGCTCGGATGGAGAACGCGTTGTTCCGCGAGACCCCCAGGTTCTCCGGCTGTCGATGCAGCCGCACCCGATGGGGACCGCGGTAGCGCGCCGCGACCTCCTGCACCCGATCCCATGTGCCGTCGGTGCTGTGATCGTCACAGACGAGGATCTCCAGGTTGGGGTAGTCCTGGTCCAACGTAGACTGAAGCGCCTCCTCGACGTACCTCTCCTGATTGTAGGTGAGTAGAATGAAGGAGACGGGCGGGTTGGACATGCCCGCTGATAATCCGCTCGTCTTCATCGATCCTCCTACCCTACCCTTCCGGGCAGCCCGGGGTGCGCCCGATCAGATCATGGAGGCGAAGATCGCTCTCCGAAAACAGCGCGCTCATCCCCTCCGCCACCTCGGGAACCACGTCGTAATCGAGCCTCCGCCCCGGCGCGCGGGCGGCCAGCTCGCGGGCCTGCGCGATGAGGTAGCGCTTCGTCCGGACGTCCATGAACGCCTCCTGGGGCAGAGACACTCCGAGGTCGTGGGTGAAGTAACCGGAGATACGGTGGGTGTTGGCGGAGCTGTACTGCCGATTTCCGAGATCATGTCGAAAGCTGTGGTTCAGCTCGCGCTTCACGACCAGCTCGGCCTCGCTGAGGGCGGCGTTGAAGTGCCCCAGCCCGCCGCCGAGCGGAGAGACGCCCAGGTGAGCGGCGAGACGCTCCGAGACGACGCTCCGGCCGGGGGCCGCCCACGCCAGCCCGTCGCCAGCCCGCAGCTCGTCCATGAAGAGGACCAGGACATTCCCCTCGCCGAACAGGCCCGTATAGAGTGCGTACATACGGTCGTAGAGGAAGTCCAGGAGGAAGCTCCGGTCCTGGAACTTGAACGCATACTCGCAGAAGTCCGAGAAGGTGCCGGGGTAGCCCTGTCGGATGCACTCCCGGTACAGAGAGCGGAGCAGCGCCCACTGCTCGCGGATCACCATGATGATCCGGGTCTCCGGTCCCAGCAGATAGAGGAGCCGGCGCGCCTTGGTGGTGACGTCGATGTTGTCTGGCGTGTAGGAGAAGCTCAGGTGCTCCAGAGACAGCCCCACGGCCCGGGCCTGCGGGTCTTCATCCGCCGCGCGGAGCTGCCGTTCGAAGGCCGCCTTCAGCCGCGCGCGCTGGTCCGTCCAGCGGAAGTCCCTGCAATATTGCAGATACAGCTCGATCGCCGCGCCGATCTCCTCGTCGATGTAGCCGACGTTGCTGCCGACCCCGATCCCCAGGTGTCGAATCTGCGGATGGGCGTCGAAGAACCCTCTCTGCAGCGTGGTGGACATGTTCTTCGGGTACCCGATGTGGGCGTACCGCGTCGCGTTCACGACCCCTCCCAGCGGGCGATCCCGAACCCGCTCCTTCCGAACCCGTTGCCGTTGTACAGCATGAAGCGAGCGCCGTCGATATCGACGATGCTGCAGTATTCGATCATCTCGCTGTCCCAGCCCGCGTCGGACGTGGTGATGCCGGCGGCCTGATCGTCCCGGGTCCAGTGGATGCCGTCCTCCGACTCAGCGTATCCGATTCGGTAGTGTTCTCCGCCTCTCTCGCGGTACCCCCGGCTCCCCCGGGGAGAGAACCACATCTGGTAGCCGCGCGGACCGCGGACAATCCAGGGGCGACCGATGGCCTCCAGCCGCTCCGGCTCACCAACGCAGCTCCCACCCCCCACCTGCCAGGACAGGCCGTCGGTCGAGCGGGCGTGCTTGACGACATACGCCGGCTCCAGGCGTCCCTCGATGTCGGCCCAGCCGTAGCAGGAGATCAGCCACATCCGCCACGCGTCGCGTTCGCGGAGCACGCAGGGAGCGGCCAGCCAGTACGGCTCCCGGAGCGTCCGGCACAGGAGCGGCCCGGGGCCGACCCGCTCGAAGCGTCGGCCGTCGCCCTCGCAGACACCGATGGAGAGGTTGTAGCCGACGGTGCCCGGGGTGTTCCATCCGGTGTAGTAGAAGCGGTACCCGCCCTCCGACGGAACCACGCAGAAGGGCATGGCCCCCCGATCGTCGTGGGTGCCCGGCAGTCCCAGATCGATGGCGGGGGCCTCTGCCACCGCGATGACGCGGGTGGGATCCCTGCGATCGAGATCGACGAAGCCGGTCCGGCTCCTGCACCAGTCATCACGGGTCGCGAAGAACACCCGCAGGCGGTCCTCCAGGAGGAGCGGCGTGGGGATCTGCGCGTGGCTCCGGCTCCACGGTTTGTCACCCGCGGGAGCGTACACCCGTCCCAGCTTCCTCCAGGCCATCCTCACCCCTCAGATCGGTGGTCCCTTTGTTCGGCAGGCGACTCAGCGTCCTTCACCGTGATCGACGGCGTCGGTGGGCGCTTCAGGAAACCGGCTCCCGAGCGCCTCAGAACCTGATCTTCGACAGGTTACGCCGCACGCTACGCGACCATCGGGTGGCGACAGCGGGTAGACTGCCGGATCTGCTCGACCCGGAGATGGCCCATGCGACCTCGTCTTATCGCGCAGATCCTGCTCCTCGCCCCGGCGCTCGAGGCGTGTGCAGGGTGCGTAGACGGCGGTCTGACCGTCCATCCCACGCCGCCGATCGACTTCGATGAAGACGGCTGGACCGAGGACCAGGACTGCAACGACAGCAACGCAGACGTCAACAGCGACGCCGTGGAGGTCTGCGACGGGGTGGACAACAACTGCGACGGCGAGATCGACGAGG
>CAYXGP010000412.1:0-4842 GCA_964464515.1 uncultured Enterobacterales bacterium | reverse complement strand
CCCCCCCCCCCCCCCCCCCCCCCCCCCCCCCCCCCCCCCCCCCCCCGCGCCCATAGACAAGAGGGCACCAGGGACGCTTGAGATGTCTTCTGGCATGGGTGGCGATGCACCGCCCGGGTTGCAAGGCTGGGCTCTCCCTCCTCCAGGGGACAGGCACGGGTAACCCGGGAACCTGGGCCAATCTCGGACGAGGTCGCCAGGTCAATCCGGCCACAGCACACACACCTCGGGAGGCTGTTCAGGAGCGAGCACCACCTCACGCATCAACCGCGGTGCATTGTGGTGGCGCCCCATCACGCGCGCGAGCCGCTGGAAGAACGGGTACAGCTCGCCGCGGTGTCGGTGGATCTCGGCGGCGTATCCTCGCGCCTGATCCCAGGCATCACCACCCTTGGCATGATCGTGCCGCCGGGCTTCGTTCTGCGAGCCCTTCAGCTCAATCACGACCAAGCGCTGCGCGGAGGGGCGCACGGCGAGGAGATCGAGTCGCCCTCCCTGCGGGAGCCGCCACTCCTGATGCAGGAAGAACAGGTCGCCCCCTGGTAGGCGCAGCCCATCCTCCAGCGCTCGGGCAACGATGCGCAGCGCGAACCGCTCCTCCTCGGACCCCCGCCTCAACGAGGCCAGCTTCTGCTGGTAGCCCTGCCAGGCACGAAGAACCTGAGCCTCGCCGGGCGGGAGCCGGGTGAGCACATGCTGCCGGGTTCCGCGACCACCGACGCCGATCATGGATGAGCACCGCCGGTGATCCAGCGACAGCACCGTGAAGCCGGAGTCCGTTGGTCGCAGGTAGACCGGACAGCCCACATGCGTCCGGTACAGCGTCAACGTCTCGGCGTACCCGGTCGGCTTCTCCAGCTCGGCGAGTACGCGGAGGTGACCAATGGTCAGCGCTCGATCAGTGCGAGCCTTGCCCGGGGTCGGTGCTGAGGCTGCGGAGCGCCGTGAAACGCCTCCGGCTACGCCACGAGCCGGGGGCGCCCGTCCCTGTTCGAGTGCGGCGATCACCTCATCGGCCTGACTTCGCGAGAGCTGGTGTCCCTTCGGGGGCCTGCCCATCAGGTGCCGGCGCAGGTTGTGCGGGTACGTTGCGACGGTCGAGCAGTGCGGGCAGGGGTACGGCACGCCCCTGATGTATCGGCGCCCACCCTGTCAGGCGATCTTCAGCCACAGATGGAGGGACCACCGACGAAGCACGAGGGGCGCTGACTTGGCCGGTGTCCCCCACCGCAGCTACTTCGCGCAGGTGATCTTCACCTTGTACGAGACGACGAAGCCGGCGGTGCAGTAGGTGATCAGGGAGTCGAGCGCGCCCTGGCCGACCTTCATCTTCTTGATACCACCGCGTCCGCACTGGTCCAAGCTGATGGACTTCGGTGGGACGAGCCCCCAGAAGAAGCCGAGGCTGCGGACAGTCACGCTATCCACCGCCTTGGTGTCCGCGAGTGATGGCGAGTTGTAGCGGACCATTGCGCAGCCGCTCAGTAGCAGGGCCGCAAGGAGAGTCAGGGTTCGTTTCAAGGTGGGCTCCGTGGGCTTACGAGGTCGGTGCCTGCCGGAGTTCACGTTCGGGAGGTCTCACGGGGCACCCACGGCGGCCAGCGACACTTAACAAAGTCGCCAAGTCCTGTATAGGCGTTTGCGTTCTGGTGCGGAGTGCCGTCGGCGGTCATGGTCCGCTGATGGAGACGCTCGCCAAGCGCGTCGGAGCACGGCTCCGTCAGATCAGGACGACCCAGGGCCTCACCCTGGAGCAGCTCTCGGACCTCTCCGGGATCCCTCCGGAGTCAATCTCTCGGGTGGAGCGCGGACGAACGCTGGCGTCCCTGCGTACCCTGGACCGCCTTGCGCGCGGTTTGGCGGTCGAGCTTCCGGCCCTGCTCTCCCAGGATGCCCCGGGGCCTGTAGATGCGACCTCGCTGCCCCCAGAGGTCCGCGGCATCGCCCTGTTGCTCGCTGGCAAGTCTCCCAGAACCATCGAGAAGGTCCGCCGGCTGATTGAGGTGGTCTTGGAGTACGAGGCGGAGACGGTCCCCACAACAGAGACTGAGGAACCCTCCGGGGCACAGATCGGAGGGTAGGACCGGGGCCTACTCGATGAGGCGCATCCAGTCCCCAGCCGGCCCGGATGCGCCATCGATCCAAAGCCTGAAGCCCAGGGAGGTGTCGGTGACACTGCTGGTGTTCGTCACGCGGTCTCAGAAGAGTCAGGAGGTGTCGGAGTGGCCCCGAGGGCCAGTGCTGCCTCCAGCTCTGCCAACGTGTGTCCTGCAGCGTCCTTCCAGCCGCGGCGGCCATTCCTGACCCCGCCACAGACGACTGAAGCCGCCGCTGAAGGGCTGCGGAACAGGACATCTCGGGTGAACCGAACGCGATTGCCCTGGACCTCCAGGGTCCCGTCTGCTGTGTACTTCTCCCGCAGCTCACGCCAGCCCTTTTGGAGAGAGTCCAGCAGGTCAACGGGCCCGACAGAGCCCACCAGGACTACGAAACCGTCATCGGTGGCATACCCCTGAGCCTCAACCCCACGCTTGGGAACGCGAAAGTTCAACGGAGTCGTGGAGAGTGGGACGCTCCCCGCTGGGGACTCCGCAGAGACGCCCCCGCGACGCACAACGGACTCCAGCAGGAGGAAGCCCAGCGCCCCCAGGAGGATGCGGGTGGGCTCAAGGAACTCCTCCATCGCGTCCCGGGCCGAGCGGGAAAGGAGGGGCCGCTGGGGGGCCGCGCTGTTGTCCAGATCGATGCGGCGGGCCTCCTTGGCCAGCTCGACCATGCGGGCCTCCAGATAGCGGACGTGGGCCTTGGTCAGGTTCTCGTCCTTGCTGGTGAAGAAGACCACCTGGTCCCAAAAATCCTTGCCCCTGATGTGGCTCCGCAGCCGGTCCAGGACGTTCTCGGCCTCCCCAATGTAGGCCAGCGGGCGGGAGTCTTCGGGGTGCTCCCCGACCAGGACGTAGACCCCGGGACGCTGGGACTCGGGCCACTGAGCGAGTTCTCCCACCCGACCTCGGGGGCAGACGATCGCCTGCCCGGTCCAGTTCACGACCTCCGCGTGGCGGATCCCGGTGGGGGTCCCGTCTGCCAGGTAGATCCGAACTGTCTTGCCGTAGGATGTCATGCTCGACGTCCTAACCGGCGTTTCGCTGCAGCTCTGCGTTGATCCCCCTCACCGGAACCGTCATGTCGGACGAAGAGGCCATCGCGCTTGTCCACGAGATTGGTGGGTCCACGGAGCTGGGTCAGCTCCAATGAGCTTGATGTGAGGTTGTGTCGTCAATCACGGGAGAGCGCTCTCGCTACCCGCCGAAGCCAGGACAGGACTCCGCTTCTCCCGCGTTCGACGTCCCGCCATCGTCATGAAGCCCGACGAGCTGCCGGCACTTGTAGCCCAGCGTCACCGGCCCGCTGATCGTGAAGCCCGACTCGGTGACCTTCTCGACATTCGCTCCGGCCCCGACCGACACCACCTCGATCGAGAGCTTGCCCTCGATATCCACCATGTGATTGGACCGGTCCCGCACCGTCACCGTCTCTGCGCGAACCACCTCGGTGATGAGCAGGTAGCTGTCGAGGCTGACGCCGGCCTGCTGCTGCCGGTTCAGCGCGGTGAGGCAGGTCTCTGAGGGCGTCAGGGTGCCCACGGCGACTCCCTCGACTGTTGGACTGTCCACCGACAGCTCCACCTCACGGCCGATCGACTTGTCCGAGGACACGGAGCCGATCAGGCCCAGGGCATCCCCCACGGATGCCCGCAGCCCGACCTGGAGGGCGGTCACGACCCCGGCGACGGCGAATGCTCCCGAGGAGAGCGTTGCGTCGGGGAAGCAGTCCTCACGGGCAAGGAACACCGCGCCATCACCCTTCCAGACCAGGGTACCGGGGATGATGGACGACGAGAGTCCCGGCGCGGGGTGGTAGCCGGCGGTGCGGAGCTGTTCGGACAGGGTGCTCAGCGGCGAGTCTGGTCCCGTCGGAGGCGTGGTCTTGGGAGGGCAGCCCAGCAGCACCCACAAGAGCGCTCTCATGGCAGCGCCGGTCCCGCGCCCGCCCGATGATCGAGGTCGAAGCTGACGCGCAGGCCGGTCGAGATCGGGGTTTCCTCCACGGCATAGGTCGCCGAGCCGAGATCGCGGAAGGTCAAGCTGCGAAATGCGAGGGCCACGATGGGGGCGGGTTCTTCCGCCGTACCCGTCTCAGTCGTGGGAGCGGGTGGCGACGCGCTCTGGCTGTTGATCAGCTCGGTGAGGAGCTGAGCGACCTCGGGGCCGGGCGGCTCGGGAGAGAGCATCAGGTAGATGCCCTCAGCGCCTGCGGGTGGGCTCACGGGGAAGTTGCCGCCCTCAGCCGGCACTCGCGCAGGGGCGTCAGGCGTGATCTTCAGCAGCTCGGCGGGCGTAGCCGGGTAGATCAGGCTCCATTTGCCAGAGGTGCCGTGGTTGATCAGCGTGACGTAGCCGGACTCGCTGGGGGTAAAGCGCAGGGCGACCAGGTCACCGTCGTAGATGGGCGCGCTGACTGGCCCCCAGTCTGAGGTGCTGCCGCCCCGGGTGATCTGCATCTCCAGGTGTAGACCGAGGCCGTCTCCGGCGGTGACCTGCTGGAAGCTGGCCGCCGTGTCGGCGGCGTGGGAAGTGGTGATGAGGGCCAGGGAGAGCAGCCAAGGCATCGGGGATCCGGGGTCAGCAGTCGGGAAGGAGGGGCACGGGCGGAGGGGGGAAGGGAGCTGAATGAAGCCCACAGATCATGGGCGCGATCGCTCGCTCTGCTCGCTCCCTGTCCTTCGCGATGCGTCGTGATGATCGGTCACCCTCCGTCTCTCCGGTCTTCGCCTGGCCCTTG
>CAYXGP010000411.1:3047-4859 GCA_964464515.1 uncultured Enterobacterales bacterium | reverse complement strand
CCACCCCGGCCCCCCCCATTTTGCGGGGGGGCGCCCCCCCCGCGGCCGCCCGCGCCCCCCCCCCGGCCCGCTTTCGCGGGCGCTACCGGCGCTCAACTGAACCCCTTCGCGTCTTCCGCCGAGCACCACCAGGAGCCCAATGTCCACGCACGAAGACACCCCCGCCTACAAGAAAAGAGACCTCATGTCGGACCAGACGGTCCGCTGGTGTCCGGGCTGCGGCGACTACGCGATCCTCTCGCAGGTCCAGACCACGTTCGCCGGGCTGGGCATCCCCCGCCACAAGTTCGCGGTGGTCTCCGGGATCGGCTGCTCCAGCCGCTTCCCGTACTACATGAACACATATGGGTTCCACACGATCCACGGCCGCGCGCCGGCGTTCGCCACCGGCCTCAAGCTGGCGAACCCTGAGCTGAGTGTGTGGGTGGTCACCGGCGACGGCGACGCGCTGTCCATCGGTGGCAACCACCTCATCCACGTGCTGCGTCGCAACGTCGATCTCCAGCTCCTCCTGTTCAACAACCGCATCTACGGGCTCACCAAGGGGCAGTTCTCTCCCACGTCCGAGTTCGGGAAGCGCACCAAGTCCACGCCCATGGGCTCGGTCGACTCGCCCTTCGAGCCCTGCGCGGTCGCCATCGGCGCTGACGGCACGTTCGTCGCCCGCACGGTCGATGTCTTCGTCAAGGAGCAGCGGGCCGTGCTCGCCGCCGCCCACGCCCACACGGGCACCTCGTTCGTCGAGATCCTGCAGAACTGCAACATCTTCAACGACGGCGCGTTCGCCGAGGTCACGGATCGCAAGGTGCGCGACGAGGCGGTCGTCTTCGTCGAGCACGGCAAGCCGCTGCTGTTCGGCAGCAAGAAGGGTCCGAAGAAGGGGCTGCGGCTCGACACGCGCAGGCTGCGGCTCGAAGTCGTCACCATCGGCGAAGACGCCACCGAGGACGATGTCCTGGTCCACGACGAGACCAATCCGGTGCTCGCGTCGCTGCTGGCGCGGCTGCGGTCGCCGTTCCCGGTCGCGATGGGGGTCCTGCTCCGCACGGTTCGTCCCGCCTACGAGGCCGTCGTCCACGAGCAGCTCGCTGAGGCTTCGGCCCGCCCGGGCGCCGGTGACCTCAAGAAGGCAATCTACGGAAAGAACACCTGGGTGGTCGAGTAGGCGTGTCTCCTCGCCCGCTGACCGAGCTGAGCGCTGCGCCCGGACTCGTCGGAGTCTTATGCGACATCGACGATACGATCACGCTGCACGGGCGGCTGGTTCCTGAGGCGCTGGCGATGCTCGCGCGTGCGCAGCAGGCTGGACTCCGGGTCGTTCCCATCACGGGACGGCCAGCCGGTTGGGCGGATCACATCGGTCGGATGTGGCCGGTGGATGGGGTGGTCGCCGAAAACGGCGGGCTCTGGATGTGGATGGGAGAGGGCCGGCTCCAGCGGCGCTACCTCCAGGATGCTCAGACGCGGGCGGACAATCGCGCTCGGCTGACCGGGTTGGCTGATGAGATCCTGGCCGCGGTGCCCGGGACCGCGCTGGCGAGCGACCAGGCCTTCCGCGCATTGGATCTCGCGATCGACTTCTGCGAAGACGTGCCCGCCCTCGGTGACGGCGAGATCGACCGGATCGTGGGTTGCTTCCGCGACGCCGGGGCCACATGCAAGGTGTCCAGCATCCACGTCAACGGTTGGTTCGGTGGCTTCGACAAGTTGACCGGGTTTCGGCGGTTTCACCAGGACCGGTGGGGTGGGCCTGCCGATCTGTCGCGGTGGGTGTTCTTCGGTGATTCTGCGAATGACGAGCCGATGTTCGCC
>CAYXGP010000411.1:0-3037 GCA_964464515.1 uncultured Enterobacterales bacterium | reverse complement strand
GGGGTGTCGTTGGGGGTCGCAATTGTTCTGCGGTTTCTGCCTCGTATGGAGGCGCACCCTGAGTTCGTGACGACAGGGGAGGGGGGCGTCGGGTTCTGTGAGGGGATGGAGCGGGTGCTTGCATTGGTTTAGACGTCCACGACAGACTTCTTACGATCAACGACAACCGCTCGCGGTTCACCAGCCCCAGGCGCGACGAGAGCCGCGCGCATGTCTACCAACTCACCCAGTCATCCGGCATCGCGACCCGACCAACAAAGAACGAGTTGGGATCCACGCTGCTCCCCGTGCTCCCGAAATACTCTGAGTTGTACCCGACTCCGTCTGTCGACCCCTGCGTAGACCAATACTCAAACCCGGAGATGTTGCCGCTGCCGGTTCGGACCCAGTCGATGAAGATGACGTTGTGTCCGGACCCGGAGTGCCGCCAGAACTGGACGAAGTCCCCCGGCGCGATGTCGTCCCAGTCGGTGACCTGGCTGCCGATCCCGTAGTTCTCGACCGCTTCGACCACGCCTGATCCGTACAGCTCGCGCACATACCAGTCGGTGCGGAACGTATAGAGCTCGTCGAACGAGATGCCGTTCAGGCTGCCGCCGACGATGTCGTCGAAGCTGCGCATGAAGACCTCGAACGTCATCCCGACGCAGAAGCTGCGATTCTGCGCGTCACCCTCGGCGAACAGGTCGCCCTGGTAGTAGATGTCGGTAGGATTGCCTCCCCAGTCGCCGCTCTCCGGCCAATAGTAGGCGTAGCTCCCGTCCGTCGGATAGGTCTCCAACACATCGACGACGACGCTGTTCCAATCCGGGGCGGCGGGCTCGGTGCCGGCCTCGACCGTGATCGTGATGTCGTCAGTGGCGGCGAGCCCCTCGGAGCTCCAGGCCTGGGCCGAGATGGCCCGGGGCGTGCCGACCCCTTCGAACTCGTAGGTGAGGATGCCGCCGGGCTCGACCGTGCCCAGGCTCCACTCGTCGGCGAAGATCTCGACCTGCTCGATGTTGGAAGCGGCCTCGATCGCGAAGTGGACCGGGTTGGTGACCAGCGCGCCGTCGGATGGGCTGGTGATCGTCACCCAGTCGATGTCTTCAGCGGCGGCGCGGAGCGTGAGCGTGTGGTTGGAGAGCTGGTCTCCGGCGCCGTCGAGCCCGGTCAGCGCGAGGTTGTGGCGCCCCTCTTCGACCGTGACCGTGAGGGCTCCGCTGCCCCCGGAGGGCGCATCCGAGGCGACCATGACGCCGTCGATGAACAGCTGCACCGAATCCACGGAGTGGCCGGCGGTGAATGAGACCTCGAACGTGGGATCGACGGTGGCGCCGTTGGCCGGCGACGTGACGGCGACGGACGTGTCGGTCTGGAAATTCTCACCGGGCGCGTCGCGGGTCTTGACGCCGGGGGAGCAGGCGATGAGCGCGAGTACGAACATCAGGGCCTCCGTTGTGTTGAAGGGCCAGCTCTGTTGAAGAGCTCTGTTGAAGAGTTCTGTTGCGGAGATCGGCGCGCGGGTCCGTGCTGGTCAGCAGGTGGCTGGTGTGTACGGTTGATCCCGGGACACTCCCGGATGGCCTAACCCACCGGAGGGCCCCATGATCTCGACCGACGCCATCATCGAAGACGCCATTCGCCGCGGTGTGCTGGACGATCTCCCCGGCGAGGGAGAGCCGCTCGATCTCGACGACGACGCGGGCGTGCCCGAAGACCAGCGGCTCACCTTCCGCGTGATGAAGAACGCGGGCTTCGTGCCCCCCGAGGTGGCGGCCTTCGGCAAGATCGCGCGCCTGCGTGAGGAGGCCCGCGCTTGCGCCGATCCCGAGGAGCGTCGTCGGCTGGAGGTCGAGATCCGCTGCCAGGAGGCGATCCAGGCGATGAGAATCGAGCGCATGGGCGGGTAGCGGCGCGCCCGCGCGGGGTATGCTCCGCTGGGCTCTGCTGCCCGTGGAGGACGCCATGCGGTCGCCCCGCTCCCTGCTCCGTCGACACCCGGACGGCCTGATCCGGCTCGGCCTGACCCCGGTCGGTTCAGCGCTGCTCGGTCCAGTGCTGGTCGGCTCGCTCCTGCTCGGTCCGCCCGCTCTGGCTGGCGAGCTGATCGAGGGCGACGCGATCCGCATCCACTACAACGACGGCAGCACCTGGAACGACGGCGACGCCGCGGCGGGCCTGCAGATCAGCGACGGCGGAGACTGGGTGGACGTGACCTGGTCGGGTCAGGCCTGGCAGGTGCTGCACTTCGAGTACACCAGCGACGGCGCGGCCTACAGCCACCAGGGCAACTATGTGGACAACGCCTGGGACTGGACCGTGGAGTCGGTCACCGACACCAGCAGCGGGAGCGCAGTCTCGATCGAGCACCTCTTGACCGCGGGCCAGCTCACGGTGATCAAGACCGAGACGTGGGAGCTCACCGACCAGGTGATGAGCGTGCGGTTCATCGTCACGAACGACGGCGCCGCGGACGTCGAGAACCTTCGCGTGATGCACGGCTTCGATCCGGACCAGGACTCCACCGTCTATGGCCTCGCGACCACCAACAACGACGTCCGCGCCGCGGAGGACTGGGCGCAGGCCGTGGGGCCGACCTCAGGCTGGGCCGTCGGCGTGGGGGTCTGCGATCCGGATACCGAGGACGTGGGACACCCCGTCGCGCCGGGCTGGGACGCCGACGCCGACGCAGAGCTGATCGACTACGAAGGAGCTACCGACGACAACACCATGCACTGGCGGCACACCGAGGCGCTGCTGCCTGCGCTGGGCACCGTGGAGATGGGCTTCATCCTGGCCTGGGACACCACAGACAGCGGGGCACAGGCGCTCTACGACGCTGCGGTGACCACGATGTGTGTCGAGAGCTGCGACGGGGACGGGGACGGGTACGGCGTCGCTGACTGCCTGGGCTACGACTGTGACGACGAGGACGCCGTCCTCAGCCCAGGAGCCGACGAGGTCTGCGACGGCATCGACAACGACTGTGACGACGAGACGGACGAGGACTCTGCGGTCGACGCCTCCACCTGGTACACAGACGCAGACGGCGACG
>CAYXGP010000410.1:0-4889 GCA_964464515.1 uncultured Enterobacterales bacterium | reverse complement strand
GCTGTTGGGCTGTTCGGCGACGAATCTCGCCGGCGTGTGGACCGGCGAAGTGGAGTGTGAGGTCCCTCCGCCCAGCGACGAGGACGCCGACTTCACGTTCACGATGTCCCTCACCGAGATCAGCGAGACCATCTACACCGGCACCCTCGATATGGAGGCCGAGTACGACGGTGACTACGACAACTCGGGCGACACCGGCATGCCTGATGAGGGCGAGCACAAGATCGAGGTCGCCTACGACATCGAGGTGACACTCCTCACCGCCGACGGTGCCCAGAGCTTCGAGGTCGCTGCCGAGTGCGACGACTTCGTCTGGGAGTTCGAGGGCGACGAGCTGTGGGACGGCTGCGAGTACTGGGATGACACCGACTTCGAGTCCACCTGGGACGGCGCGGACGCCGTGAGCATCGACGATCCCTGCTCGGGTACGCTGGTCCGACAGGCCGCCGGCTGAACCGCAGCAGGGGGGGCCGTGACGCAGCGCGCCCGCATGGTGGAGCGCCTCACGCGCCCCGCTGCTCAGCCGTTCGACATCCTCATCATCGGTGGGGGGATTACCGGCGCTGGCGCCGCGCGGGACGCTGCGTGTCGGGGTCTGCGGGTCTGTCTCGTAGAGCAGGACGACTTCGCTTCGGGCACCTCTTCCCGATCGTCCAAGTTGGTGCACGGCGGCCTGCGCTACCTCGAGCAGGGGGAGTTCTCCCTGGTGTTCGAGGCGGTCACCGAGCGGCGCATTTTGATGAACATCGCGCCGCATCTGGTGAATCCGCTGGCGTTCCTGTTCCCGGTGTTCGCAGATTCCCGGCGGGGGGTCTTCACGGTGAACGTGGGGATGTGGCTGTACGACGGCCTCTCGCTGTTCCGGTCCCCGAAGATCCACAAGAACCTGTCGCGCAAGGATGTCCGCCAGTGCGAGCCGCTGCTGCGGCAGGAGGGGCTCAAGGGCGCGCCGATGTACTACGACTGCTCCACCGACGACGCGCGGCTCACGCTGGAGAACCTGCTCGACGCCGCCGGCCACGAGGCGGTGGTGCTCAACTACGCGCGGGTGGTGGGGTTGGTGCGCGATCCCAGCGGTCGGGTGATCGGCGCGCGCGTGGTCGATCGCTTCACCGGCGAAGAGACCACCATCGCTGCCCGCGCGGTGATCAACGCCACGGGCCCGTGGTCTGATCGCACGCGCTCGCTGGGGGCGTCCAACGCCACAAATCGCCTGCGCACCACCAAGGGCATCCACGCGGTGGTCGATCACGAGCGGCTGCCAGTGCAGCACGCGGTGGTCTGTTTCCACCCGCTGGACGGGCGGGTGCTGTTCGCCATCCCCTGGGGCGAGCAGACCTATCTGGGCACAACCGACACCGACTACCCCGGGGATCCGGGGGAGGTCGCAGCCGACTCCCACGACGTCAGCTACCTGCTCGAGGCGATCAACCACTACTTCCCCTCCGCCGGGCTGACCTCCGCAGACGTCTTCTCGACCTGGGCGGGTGTGCGACCGCTGATCTCCTCGGAGGGCCCGGGAGCCGAGTCGTCGGTGTCTCGCGAGCACGAGATCGCCATCGACGCCGACGGCCTGATCACCATCGCCGGTGGCAAGCTGACCACCTACCGCCGCATGGGCAGCGAGGTGATCGACAAGGCGCTCGGTCTCCTGATGATGCTGGGGCAGGTCCCCAAGGGCCTGCGGCCGTCTGGCACGAGCACCGAGCCCCTGCCGGGTGCGGTGGGGTGGCCCGAAGACGACGATCATGACAAGGTCGCTGATTTGATCGAGAAGACCGGCGCGCCGCACCTGTCTCGCCGCACCGCGACGATGCTCGCCGGACGGTACGGAACGCGCGGTCGCGACATCGCCGAGCGGGTGATCAGCGATCCCTCGGCCGCCGCGGTGCTCGTGCCTGGGCGGCCAGAGATCATGGCCCAGGTCGACTTCGCCGTCCTCGAAGAGCTGGCCGTCACCGTGCGCGACATCCTCATCCGACGCACGCAGCTCTTCTTCCGCGACACCGATCAGGGTCTGAGCGCCTGCGAGGCGGTGGCCGCTCGGATGCGCTCCCTCCTCGGCTGGACCGAGCAGCGGGAGGTAGCTGAGGTGCTGGCCTATCAACAGGAGGTCGCCCGCAGCCGTCGTTGGCGTCACCCCGACGAGACCCTGTGAGTGTGAATCTGTTGAGAGCAAGCCTGTGAGCCGCGGCGGACGCAGCCGCGCGATGCTCGGGCGGGTCACCCGGGCGCTCTCCCGGTCGCGGGTCGAGGAGGCCGCTACCTGTGCCCGCGCGCTGACGGTCCTGGCGGGTCGGCAGCCCCGCCTTGAGCTCCTGCCGGGCGCGCACCTTGCGCGGGCGGCGCTCACCGCGCGCATATTGGTGGTGCGGGAGCCGGCGCCGTGGCCCTGCGCGGTCTCGCGGCAGATCGATCCCGATGATCCGGCCTTCCTGCCGCCCCTCGGCCTGCACCCGGTGCTGGCGGCGCGCGATCGATCCTGGCTGAGCCTGCCCGGTCGCGACACCCGCGCGTGGGTGGATCCCCACGGCTGGATGGGCACGCGGGACGGCCCGGCGGTGTGTGTCTGGTTCGGGGAGGGGCGCGCAGCCCACGCGGTCCTCCCGGGCGGAGGCACCACCCAGGGTCGTGGCCCCGAGGGCCTGGGCATCTGCACGCGCTCATCCCCGGGCGATCTGCGGATCGAGCTGCTCCACTGGCCGGTGGTGCTGTCGGGGCGGCTGGGGTTCGCGATCTGGGTGAAGGTGGCGCTGGACGCGCCGGCCCCCCGACCGATCCGCGTGGGGTTCGCCATCCGTCCCATGGGCTTCGAGGGGACGGCGCCGATCTTCCACCTGACGCGCTCCGCCGAGGGGCTCTGGGTCGCAGACGGCCAGCCCATCCTCGCGCTGGCCCAGGTGGCGGACGAGCTGCTCTCCGGCACCTTCAGCGACCCCGATCCCTGGCTGGCGTTCTCGGGGCGGGTCCGCACGGCGCCGCAGCCGGTGGGGGTGGTCGATCTTCGGTGCGGCGTGGGTCAGGCCAGCGCCTGCGAGGTGTTCCGACGCACCCTACTGCCCGAGGAGCCCCAGCACTTCCTGGGGGTGTTCGGCCCGGCGCCCGACGCCCGCTCCACGCTGGCGCGCACGAGCGGTCGCACGCTGTGGGCCGGAGCGGTGGCGGATCGCAAGGGCCTGCTGGCCTCGGGTTGCATGCTGGATCTGGACGCGCACACCGAGCTGCTCGGAGCGTGCCGGATGCGACTGCTCGCGCGCGGCGTGGCCGGCGGGCCGCTGGCGGATTCGCTGGGCGCGGTGGCGTTGGCGCGTCTCGGGTTCAGCCGGCGGGCGTGTGAGCGCCTCTCGCGCTGGCTCACCCGGGTTCGTCGCACCGGCGCGCACCTGGGCGATCCCCACACCGCCCCCACCCTGGCCTGGGCGCTCGCAGAGACCTGCACCTGGACCGGCGACAGCGCGTGGGCGCGCGAGCAGCTCCCAAGCTGGCGGTGGCTGCTGGGGCAGCTCAAGACGGGCGACGACATCGCACCTGGTGCGCTGCCGCTGTTTCCGCCAGACGGCAGCCGGCGGTGGACGACGATGTGGACCGCCGCGGCGCTGCTCTCCAGCGCGACGGCCCTACGGGGCCTCGGGATCGAGGCCGGAAGCTGGGCGCTGGCTGGCGGGCGGCTGCGCGAGCGCCTGGTGTCGGTGCTGGGCGACAGCCCGTGGCGCGCCACCCGCGAGCGGGCCCCGGACGGCTCGGCGGCGGCGATGTTGCTGGCGGTGCTGCTGGGGCTCGTGGCGCCGGAGCATCCCGGGGTCCGGGCGACCTGCGACCACCTTGTGGAGCGGTTCTCCTACGGCGGCGGGGTGCTCCTGCACGGCGGGGCCCATGTGCTCGCCACGACCGTGCTCACGGCGGCGCGCGCTCGCCGCGGCGAGCCGGTGGATCTGCTCGGCACGCTGGCGGCGCTGAGCTCATCGACGGGGGTGCTGCCCACGGTGCGGCACCCCACGCGGGGAGCGCTCGGCGAGGGAGACGACGCGCTGTCGGCGGCGCTGTTCGTGCTCAGCGCGCTGGAGCAGGTGCGGGCGTGGCGGGGCACGCTGCTGATCGGCCCGCGCATCACCCGCGCGCGAGACCTGCCCACCCCGTTCGGACGCATCGACATCGAGCGTCAGCAGGACGGCGGGAGACGCGTGCTCGGCAGGTGGCGGGGGCAGGCCCCGGACGTCCAGCTGCTCGACTGACGGGGGGCCTGACCGGGCGCAGCCATCCGTGATGGTGCGCGCTGCGTGCGTGCCTAGCCAGAACCCATCGACGCTTCCGTCGTGTTGCGGAGTGGGGGTGGTCATGTTGGTTGCGTGGTTTCTGGGAACGCGGATCGCGCTGGCGTCTCCCCCGATCCCCCTGGACGCTCCGGACGCTCCTGACCTGACGGTTCTGCTGAACGACTCTGCGGAGCTCCTGGACGACCGCGCGCCGACTGACGCGCGGGTGGCCGCCGCGCACCGACTCTCCACGAGAGGTGATGTTCGCGCGCTGCAATTCCTGCGCGCCGCGCTCCGAAGCCGGGAGCCCGAGGTGCGCGCCGCCGCCGTGACCGCCGCAGCGCGCTGGCGGGAGCCGGAGGCGGTGGAGATCCTGCACCTGGCGCTGCAGCCCTCAGAGCGTGATCCCGAGGTCCAGAGCGCAGCCGTCGCGGGGCTGGTCGCGATGCAGATCCCCGCGGCGGGAGCGGTGCTGTGGGAGAGCGCCGGAGATCGACACCTGCGGGCGGCGCTGCGCAGGGAAGCGCTCGGGGCGCTGCGGGCACACTACCCGGAGGAGCTGAAGCGCCTCGGGGAGCCGCGCGCGGTGTCGGACTGGCTGGGGGCTACGGCGGGAATCGCCGCGAACGGGATGGT
>CAYXGP010000409.1:0-4902 GCA_964464515.1 uncultured Enterobacterales bacterium | reverse complement strand
CCCCGCCACCTCCATACCCCTGGGGGTTTTCAGGCGTGGGATTTGTATTTTCGACTATGCTGTCAACCAACTCTATCGACGCTCCAATCGCGAACAATCCGACACCGACATTATCGGACACCGTGCAACTCGTGCAGGTGAAGAGGCCGTTGTTCTCCACCGTCACACCGACTCCGTAAAACCCCTGCACTTCACGTTTCGTACCCGAAATCAGACTGTCACTCAAAGTGACTCCAGAGTAGTCGATCAAGAGTCCAGCCGCGTAGTTTCCATCGATGATCAGGTTCTCTCCTGCAATCTCGCTGAACTCCTCAATGACAAGACCGTAGCCGAACTCACCGCTCTCCGTCGGTGCAGTCTGGGTGACTTCGGTCTCAGTAAGCGTCAACTGAGAGCGTGCAATGTCCAATCCAGCGGATGTGTTCCTTGTGATCAGGCAGCGACGGATTATTGATGTCGATTCAATCAGGGTGAGTCCGACGCCGTGGGCTCCCCCCTGATCAGGCAGTGTGTCAACGACCGCGCAGTCATCGATAGTCACGTCAGACTCGCTTGCCCACAGGCCAGTGCGTTGATTCCCATCGACGATCAACTGGGTAGCGTTGAGTGTGCTGTTTTCGCTCACCCAGATTCCGCGCCCATATTCCCCGTCACTGTTGGGTTGTGTGTCCGCGATGACGACATCTTCGAGCGACAATTGTGAAGAGGTCGCGTGTATCCCCGCCACATGATTGCGAACTACTGACACATTGTTCATTTGGATTTCGGCGTTATCTGCGGTCACTCCCTCGGCGCTATTCTCTGCAATTTCGCAGTCAGTAATGTGAGCGGTGCTTTCGCTGACGAGGGCAACACCATATCCCCCGTTGCCCGCTATCGAGGATGAATACAGGGTCAGTGTGGAGTGATTCTGTGAGATGACACCCCACGAGTCATCCGGTGACCTGCTTGCGTCTTCCACGACGCTCATTCCAATCGTGGCGAAAGATGAGTCAACCACGATACCCGCGAGCTCTATCGCTGATACAACCAGTTCGTTTGCTTCAAATTCTGCGTATAGAATTATGACTCCATAGGATGGGGCCTCGGACACAGTGACGGCATCAAGCTCCAATCGACCGCCATGCTGAAACAACCCGACCGTCGGTGAGCCGGTTGAGTTAACGCCAGAGATGCTCCACGAATCACGCTCTCCGTTCACGAAGATGCCAGCCCCGAGCTCGAACTCATCCTCCGGACCGGAGCTGCCGTCCACGATCACCAACTCGCGGCAGCGGCCAGCCAGATGCACATCATCGTGTCCGGAGTCGAGTACGACGTTCTCGACGTAGGTACCGGCAGCGACCGCGACCGTCCCGCCGACTGTTCCCATCGCGTCCAGCCCGTCCTGGATGGTCGAAAATGGAGCATCGACAGTACCGTCGCCGCCGGATGGGGCGCGACCATCCACATAGACGGTGCGGTCATCCGTCTCGATGTATCCCCATGTTCCGACACCACACGACTCCGGCACACACCTCTCGCCGTCAATCAGCTCTCCCGGTCCGCACGATGCGATCGTGGAGGCCGACGGGGGTGGGGTAGCGTCGGTGCAGCCGGGCAGCTGTGTGGAGATAGGGGCTGTGAGTGCGCAGGCCAGGGCCCGGGGCCATCGAACGGAAGGAATGCTCCACCTCGCTCTCAACGAAAAACGGAAAGAAGTCGAGATCTTCTACCATGTAGTCGTAGGTCGGGCACAGCTCGCTTGAACCGAACGCCTCGGCTCCGATCCCAGCAGGCGTCGTGGTGATATCACAGGTCTGTTGCAGCAGATCGACGGCGTTGTCTTGATAGAGGTTGCCGGCCAGCGTGGCGGAGGAGCCGTCGAGGAAGATCCCGGCCCCGCTGCTCTGGGAGATCGTGTTGCCTTCCAGGACGAGCTGGTCGGCGTCGATGCTTCCCTCTTCGCCCCAGGTGGCGAAGAGGGCGTCACCGTGCCTCCATGCGCCGGCGCTCGTGTCGCTGCCAGTCCCGCCCTGGAGGGTGCTATCGATCAGGGTGTAGTCCCCGGGACCCTTGAGGTAGACGGCGCCCAGCGCGTTATTGGTGATGGTGCTGTCGATGACCGTGAGGGACTGCTCCGGATAGAGCGATGAGTCGGAGTCGCTGACCAGGATCCCGACGCCGCCTTCTCCCTGCCAGGGGACGATCGAGCTGATTGTCGAGTCAGACAGCTCCAGCACGCCGCCAGACTTGGAGACGGCGCCAGCGAGGGCGTTCGCCGTCAGGGTGCATTGATCGCAGTCGAGCGTGGCCCTGTGGACGGTGTAGAGGCCGGGCCCCTCGGTGTCTGAGACGACGAGATCGGTCGCGGACAGGGTTGTGTCGTCCTGCGCAACGACGCCCATCGCCATCGTACCCAGCACGGTCCGCCGGGTCTGTTGCACCTCAACATTGGACAGCGTGGCGACGGTGTCTATGACGAAGATCCCGATGTTGTGGTTCTCCTCCAGGAGACAGTCCTCTATGGTGACGGCGCTGCGGTCCTTGGCGCTGATCCCGCGGCCGTAGTGTCCGTCCTCATCGGGTCGGGTGTTCCGGATCTCGACGCCGCTCAGCGTGGCCGCTGAGGTCGCGACGAGGACCCCGGCGGTCCGATTCCCTCGGATCTCGCCGCCGGTGATCTCCAGGACGCTCCCTTCGTCCGCTTCGACACCGACGCCGTGCGTGGTCGTGCCGTCGAGGTCGGTGTCCGCCACGGTGCAGTCGATGAGCGTGGCGCTCGCGCTCTCGACGCTCACTCCCAGGATCGAGCTCCGCTCTATCCGGCTGTCGATCGCGGTGAGCGTGCTGCCGCTCAGGACGTTGACTCCGTAGCCGTGATCGCCATCCATGTCGGTGAGCGTGTCAACGACGTCGACGTTCTCCAGGACCCCGACGGTGTCGTCCTGGAGGTGGATGCCGGCGTACCGACTCGACGCGACCGTGCTGTCTGTGACCTGCAACACGCTGCCTTCGACCGCGGCGACTCCGTAGCCGTTCCAGCCTGACTCGTCGGAGGAGGTGTCGCGCACCTGGCTGTCTGTGATGACCAGCTCAGCGTTGAAGCCGACCACTCCCCCGGATCGGTTCCGCTCCACCTGGCTTCCGCTCATGTAGAGCGTTGCGTCCTCGACCTGGAGTCCGGTTCCACCCCAGCCGCTGTCCTCGGTCTGCGTGTCGATGATCTGGGAGTCGGTGATGGTGGCCTCGGACCCGTCGATGAGGACTCCGAGCGCGTAGTTGTAGGAGACGGTGCTGGAGGAGATGGCACCGACGCTGCCGCCGGTGATCCGGATCCCGAAGCCTCCGTCGCCGTACTGGTTGGGGCTCGTCTCCGTCACGACGCTGGACGTGATGGTCGCTGTGCTGGCTCCACCGACGTAGACACCGACCTCGTGGGCTCCGGAGACCAGCGCATCTATCAACACCAGCACGCTGCCGCTCGCCATCTCGATACCCGGCCCTTCGTCCCCGTCCTTCTGTGTGGCGATGTCCTGGATCGTGGCGCCGGTGATCTCGGCTACGGAGTCGGACAGGTAGATGCCATCTCCGATGCACCGCTCGACGCGGAGATCAGAGGCTCGCATTGAGCTCCCCTCCTGCAGGCCGATCCCGATGCCGGTCAACCCGAGGTCGTCAGACCGGGTGTCGGTGATGGCGACCCGGGTGAGAGTGGAGTCGGAGGCGTGACTGA
The DNA here is from genome assembly GCA_964464515.1 of uncultured Enterobacterales bacterium. Taxonomy (GTDB): domain Bacteria; phylum Myxococcota_A; class UBA796; order UBA796; family UBA2385; genus CAYXGP01. Next base: position 1,187 of record CAYXGP010000409.1, on the reverse strand, counting down.
AGAACCCGAGGTCGTGGCTCCTGGTGACGAGGCAGTCGGTCAGTTCGAGGGTCGCGCCGGACTCGATGTCCAGCCCCCGTCCGTACCCGCCGCTGTCGTCGGGTTGTGTGTCGCGGATCTCGCAGCCCGACACCGAGGCCGTCGCTGACACCAGCAGGAGTCCGGCTCCGTGGTTTCTCTCGATGATGAGGTCGGCGCCCTTGAGCCAACCTGACGTGACATACATCCCGAGGCCCGGATTGTCCGCGATGACGACGGTGTCGAGGTCGAGACTCCCGCCCGACTGGAACAGACCCGCCGCGGTCGAGCCGCTGATCGTGAGTCCCTGCAGGCTCCAGGTGGTGCCCAGGCTGCCGGCCAACGTGACCGATGGCTGGTCCGCAGCGCTTCCATCGACAGTGACGAGCTCCGGACACCTCCCGACGAGCACGACGCCGGAGTGGTCCCCCGTGAGCTCGAGACTCTCTGAGTAGATCCCCTCTGCGATGGCGATCCGGCTGGAGCGGGCATCGAGGCCGGCCTGGATCGTGGTGAGCGGTGTGTCGGCGGCCCCGTCGCCCCCCGGGGCGGCAGCGCTGTCGACGAACACCGTCTCGGTGTCGATCTCGATCGCGCCCCAAGGCGCCGCGCCGCATGCCTCTGGCACGCAGCGATCCCCATCGACGATCTCGTGCGCCTCGCAGCTGAGCGTCTCGGCCGGGAGCTCTGGCGCGGCCGGAGGCACCGCGCAGCCCGCCGCCAGGAGGTAGATCACGGTCGCCGCGCGAACAGGTCGAATAGCGGCGTGCTTGGGAGACGCTGCTCCTGCTCGGTGTGCTGTACCGTGAGGCGGTGTCTGCGGAGCATCCGCGAGAGCAGTCCCGCGCTCTGCCCGCTCCCCCTTTCGCAGACGCCGCCCGACCATCGGCGCCAGCGCCTTCTGCGGGAGCCGCCCCCACGCCAGCTCCTGGGAGCATTCCGCGCCGTCTCCGGCACCGCCTTCAGCACTGCCTTCAGCAGGGTATCGTCGCCGGTGATGCCTGGGCAGGCAACACGCGTACCGTCGGCGAGTGTCAGGCCGCTCCAGGGAAAGAAGTCTCCCATGATCGGCGTGAGGGCGGCCCCGCGTGAGGCTCGGCCTGCGAGGCCCCGGGTCCACTGGCTTGCGGCGCTCAAAGTCGTATCTGGCCCATATCAAGAGACAGGGT
>CAYXGP010000408.1:0-4914 GCA_964464515.1 uncultured Enterobacterales bacterium | reverse complement strand
GACCGGGCCCGAGGGCAAGCGAGGGGTGGTCAACCTGAACGCTCACCGCTGTCAGCCCTTCCCTTCCCAGCGTGTCGCTGCAGTCTGCAACTTCGGGCCGGTTTGTCTGATCGAAGTGAGGAGCGTATAGCGCCGGAACGCGCCGTGCCGCGAGCTGTCCTACGGGGGGGAGGACCGCCATGGATGACCCGAACGTCGCGGATGAAGTGCTCGTGGATGAACAGGGGCTCGCGGATGAGCTGGGAGCCTGGGCGCAGGTCCGGCGCCGGGAGCGTCGGATGAGTCTGGTGCTCGCCGGGGTGGTGCTGGTAGCGGGAGCGCTCGGCGTGGCCTGGGTGACGCGTCTGCCGCCTGCCCCGCCGCCGCAGGAGGGCACCGCCACCGACGCTGGCGCGGTGGTGGTCCACTCGCCTGGCTACCGCGTGAGTTTCTATGGCCTGGAGCGTCTGCATCCGGCGGACATCGCCCGCTACGACCGCATCGCCGATCACCTGGCGTCGGAGGGGCTGGTGGAGGCGTTCGCCGTGCCCTCCGAGGCCACCGTCGATCTGCTCGCTCGGATGCACGATCGCGACTACCTGACGTCGCTGTCCGACCCGTCCGCCCTGAGCCGGGCCCTCGAGCTGACCATCCCCGGATTCCTGGGATCGCAGGCGGTGGAGGCGCGCATCCTGGCGCCGTTCCGACGGGCCGTCGGCGGCACGGTCGCGGCGGCGCGTGCCGCGCTCCAGCACGGCCTCGGCATCAACCTGGGCGGAGGGTTCCACCACGCCCGACCCGCGATGGGCCACGGATTCTGCGTCTTCAACGACGTCGCGGTGGCGATCGCCGTCCTGCGCGACGAGGGCTTCTCCGGCAAGGTGCTGATCATCGACACCGACGCCCACCAGGGAGACGGCAGCCACGCGTTCTTCCGGAGCGACCCTTCGGTGTTCTCGTTCTCGATGCACCAGCAGGACATCTTCCCCGTGCCGAAGCTGCGCGGCGACCTCGACGTGGGGCTGCCCGGCGGCACCGACGACGCAGCGTTCCTGGAGGTGCTCGCCGAGCACCTCCCTGCGCTCCTGGACCGCGAGGCTCCGGCGCTGGTGATCCACGTGGCCGGGGCCGACGTGCTGCGCGACGATCCCCTGGCCGGGATGGCCCTCACGCCAGACGGCCTGGTGCGACGCGACCAGATGGTGGCCCGCGCGGTGCGCGACCGGGAGATCCCGCTGGTGCATCTGCTGGCCGGCGGCTACGGCCCCAGCTCCGCGCTGGCCCAGGGCCGCTCCGTGGCGGCGCTCGTACAGGGTGATTGGTAGATGGGGTGATTTGGTGATGATCTGGCTGGCCTGGCTCGCGCTGTCCCTCGCGCAGGCGAGCAGCGTCGACGCGCTCCTGCAACGGGGAACGGTGATCTCGGTCGAGCGCAGCCCCTCAGGGGCGCTGACGCAGGTGACGGTGATGGCCCTGGTGTCGGCGTCGCCGGAGCAGATCTGGGCGCAGATCAGCGACTTCGCGTCCTACCCGGAGTGGATGCCTGGAGTTCACCAGACGCGCGTCCACGATGAGCCGGACGAGCCGCAGGTGGTCGTCGACTGGGTGCTCGCCGTGCCCGGACCCAACGTGCGCTACACCGGTCGCTACCAGCTCGACCGGGAGCATTGGACCCTCTCCGGCGAGGCGATCTCGGAGAACCTCGGCGGCAGCGCCTGGACCTGGACGCTCGAGCCGGTCGGCGCACAGACGCGGGTGATCCGCACCGCGCGCTCGCAGTCGATCTCCGACAACTGGCTGTTGGACATGCTCGGCGAGCACAAGTCCCTGCTCGACCTGGGCATCAACCTGGCGTCGCCCGTCACCGAGGTTGAGGCGGTCAAGGCTCGCTGCGGAGGCTCCTGACCGCACACGGGGCGCCACTTGCCCGTCCGCTTCTCTTCCGCCCCCCGAAAGGTGCCACGGTGCCCGCACGTGATGAGCCGAGAGACCGACTACGACGAGACACACCCGCTACTCACATGTCTCCAGATCTGTGCTACAGGTGAAGCTCTCGGCGGCCCCATAGTCCGCGTAGGAGGCTTCAGCGCCGGAGCTGCTCAGGATCGTCACGTCGTCCGGGGCATTATCGTTGGAGTCCGCGCCCCAGCTGGACCCGTCCGAGGTGAGCGCACCCTCGTAGAGATAGGCACCCCCGCCCAGACTCGCGGCCTCGTTGCCGACCACAGCACAGTCTGCAAGCGCGATGGTCGTCGAGGAGAGGACGCTGAGCACATACAGCCCACCCCCGACCAGTAGCGCGCTGTTACCTTCGATCGTCACGTCAGAGAGCTGATTGTCCCCGTCCTGCACCAGAATTCCCCCGCCGTACTCCGCGGTGTTCTCCGAGATCGTTCCCCCGCTCAAGGTCGAACCCTCGAACAAGATCAGGCCCCCGCCCTCGCTGCTTGCAGTGTTGGAATTCAACTGGCTGCTTTCATCCAGTGTGATGGATGAAGACTCGACCGCCATCCCCCCGCCGTAGAGCGCGGAGTTCCCGCTGATGGAAGAGGTTGTCACGTCGAGCGTCGCGGTGGGCTCCCCATCCAGCGTGAAGACGTACACCCCTCCGCCGGTCGTGGTGGCGCTGTTGCTCTCGACGCACACCTCCGAGAGCTGGTTGTCCCCATCCTGCACCAGAATTCCCCCGCCATGATCCGAGGTGTTCTCGGAGACCGATCCCCCGCTCATGGAAGCGCCCTTGAGGAAAGCCACCCCGCCGCCGACGTTGTTGGCCGCATTGGATGACACCTGGCTCCCGCCATCCAGCGTGATGGATGAAGACTCGATCGCCACGCCCCCAGCGTAGAGAGCAGCGTTCCTGCTGATGGTGGTGGAGGACAGATCGAGCGTCGCGGCGGGCTCCCCCTTTGAGGTGTAGACATACACCCCTCCGCCCGTATTGGTGGCGCTGTTGCTCTCGACGAACACCTCGGAGAGCTGGTTGTCCCCATCCTGCACGAATATCCCGGCGCCATAGGACGCGGTGTTCTCGGAGACCGATCCCCCACTCAATCCCCCCCCTTCTACGATCACCAGACCGCCACCCTGACTGCTGGCCGAGTTGCTGACGATCTCGCTATCTTCATCCAATGAAACAAACGCAGACTCGATCGCGATCCCCCCGCCGAAGATCGCGTTGTTCTCACTTACGGTGGCGGCGCTCAAATCGAGCGTCGATGTGGACTTCCAATCGGAGGTGTAGATGTACACCCCTCCGCCGGTGTCGGTGGCGGTGTTGCTCTCGACGGTCACATCAGAGAGCTGGTTGCCCCCATCCAGCGCGAGCACTCCGCCGCCGAACGTCGCGGTGTTCTCATAGATGGTGCCGCCGCTCAGCGCGCTCCCCCCAAAAAGGAACACGCCGCCCGCCAGGTGCGCCGTATTGCCTGAGATCTCACTGCTCTCGTCCAGCGTGGCCGTCGCAACCTGGAGGCTCAGACCACCCGCCCCCTGCTGCGCGATGTTCCCGCTGATGATCGTCTCGACCAGCGTCGCTTCCCCGGAGGAGACTTCGACGCCCCCGCCGTCATAGACCGCGCTGTTCTCGGAGATGGTGGTGCCCGAGATCACGGTGGGGCCCAACGACGAGCCGTACACGCCGCCCCCATACTCCGCCCGATTGCCCTCGATGATGCAGTCGCTGATCGACAGCGCGCTGGCGTCGTATCCATCGATCCCCCCTCCCGTCTCTCCGTCCCCTCCCGTGATCGTAAAGCCGGTGATGACCACGTCGACCTTGTCCGTGATCGAGATGGCGGCCCCTTTTTTATTCGCGTTGATCGTCGTGACATTGGCGCCCGCGCTCGACTCCAGCGTTAAGCGGGTCTCTGTCGTGAGGGTCTCTGTATAGGTTCCCGGGCAGACCCGGATCGTACTCCCGTAGATCGCGCTGTCGATCGCCTCCTGGATGGTCTGCAGGGCCTGGCGGTCGTCCAGGGTGATCGTCCCCTCCTCGCCCGTGGCCGAGTCGCAGTCGTTGTCGTAGCCGTCGCAGAGCTCATCGGCGCCGGGATGGCTGGTGTCGCGGTTGTCGTCGCAGTCGTCGGCGTTCAGGACGTAGGAACCCTCGGGCGCTGCGCAGCCCGCCCTGGACTGGCCGTAGTCGAAGCCATAGCCGTCCCCGTCGAAGTCCAGATACCAGGTATCAAGCACCGTATCGGTGTCATCGTCATCGGTCAGATGGTCGCAGTCGTTGTCCCGTCCGTCACAGACCTCGGTGGCCTCGGGATGGACGCTCGAGTCTTCATCATCGCAGTCTTCTGCGTTGCCCACATACCCTGTCGATGGCCGGTCACACTCGGCCACGCCCCGATCGATGTCCCCGTAGCCGTCCCCGTCCCCGTCGAAGTACCAGCTATCGACCGTGATCTCCTCGTCGATCTCCCCATCGCAGTCGTCGTCCAGCTCGTTACACAGCTCTGCGGCCCCGGGGTGGGCGTCGGCCCGATCGTCGGAGCAATCGCCGTCCCGGTCGGCATAGCCCTCTGTTGGGTCGCAGGTAACCAGCTCGACGTCGGTGCCGTAGCCGTCTCCGTCCGAGTCCGCGTAGAACGTATAGGTCGTCACCTCGGGGTCGGTGTCGTCACAGTCCGTCGGCCGCGGCACCCCATCGCCGTCTTGATCCAGTCGTTCCTGCAGCGCGCTGGTGGAGACGTACGCACAGCCGACGAACGAGAACAGGGTCAAGACGCCGAGGGTACGTACAGCCAGGTCTGATGGAAAGCGATAGCCCAGTGTGCGCATAAACGCGGCCAGGGTATGAGGATCGCTCGCATGAGACACCGTCTACCCGTATCCCGGGGCCTCATCCTGGTCTAAGGCCGCTCCAGGAAAAGCAGTCTCCCCCCTCGACCTGAGGGCGGTCCCACGCGGATGCCCTTGCCTGCGCGGCCC
>CAYXGP010000407.1:0-5023 GCA_964464515.1 uncultured Enterobacterales bacterium | reverse complement strand
ACGAGCACGAGCACGAGCACGAGCACGAGCACGAGCACGAGCACGAGCACGAGCATCGAGCATCCAGCCTCCAGAACCGTGAACCCGGCCTCCAGCCGCTCGCCGAAGCCCTCCTCACCACCGACTGTGTCCGCTTCGGGGCCTTCACCCTCCGCTCCGGCCTCGTCTCCCCCATCTATCTCGATCTCCGCAGACTCATGGGCCACCCCCGCGCGCTGGCCCTCGCCGCCCGCGCGCTCGCCGACACCCTGTCGACTCTGGAGTGCGACCGCCTCGCCGCGCTCCCCCTCGCGGGCCTCCCCCTGGCCACCGCCGTGAGTCTGCAGACCGGACGGCCTGTCATCGCCCCCCGCAAGGAGAAGAAGTCCCATGGCACCGGGCGAGCCATCGAGGGGCCGTTCTCCCCGGGAGAGCGCGCGGTGATCATCGACGACCTCGCCACGCGCGGCACGTCGATACAGGCGGCCCTGCCGACTCTGCGCGACGCCGGCCTGATCGTGCAGGACGCGGTGGTGCTGGTCGATCGCGGATCGGGCGCCGGTCCATTGCTGGCCGAGGCGGGCGTACGTCTCCACGCCGCCTGCACGCTGACCGCGCTGCTCCGCGCGTGGCAGGGCCGGGTTCCCGCCGAGAAGCTCTCGGCGGCCCGTCGATTCATCGCGGGCTCCCGCTGATGCTGCATCAGCTTCTCCACCGGTTCGATCCGGAGCGGGCCCACGAGGTCGCGCTGGTGCTGCTCGGGCTGGGGGGACGTCTGCCCGGTCTGATGCGCGCCGTGTTCGGTGAGATCCCCCAGCGGCCGGTCCGCGCGTTCGGGCTGGAGTTTGCCAACCCGCTGGGGCTCGCCGCCGGATTCGACAAGGACGCGCGCGGCTACAGGGGGCTGAGCCTGCTGGGGTTCGGGCACGTGGAGCTGGGCACCGTCACTCCCCGGCCACAAGCGGGCAATCCCCGCCCACGGATTTTTCGGTTCCCCAGAGACCGCGCGCTGATAAACCGGATGGGGTTCCCCAGCGAAGGCATGGAGTACGTCGCTCAGCGACTGGCCTGGGGGCGGCCCCCTGGGGTGGTGCTGGGGATCAACCTGGGAAAGAACAAAGACACCCCGCTGGAGGAGGCCGCCCGCGACTACTGCGCGGTGATGAATCGGCTGGCCGGGTCCGCGGACTACCTGGTGGTCAACGTGTCTTCACCGAACACCCCGGGCCTGCGCCGGCTGCAGGAGCGGGGGTTTCTCTCTGCGCTGCTCGGCGAGGTGGTCACGGCGCGGGACGCGCTGCCGCAGCGGCGTCCGCTGCTGGTGAAGCTCTCTCCGGATCTGGATGAGGCCGGCCTGGACAGCGCGGTCGAGGCGATCGAGGGATCCGGCGCCGACGGGATCATCGCCACCAACACCACGATCTCCCGCGAGGGGCTCTCTGTGTCTACGTCAGAGAGCGGCGGACTGAGCGGCGCACCCCTGGCCGCCCGGAGCCTGGAGGTGGTGCGTTGGATCGCCCGTCGAACAGACCTGCCGGTGGTGGCGGCGGGCGGCGTAGACTCTGCCGCGTCAGCTCAGCGATGTCTCGACGCGGGCGCGGTGTTGGTGCAGGTGTTCACGGGCTTTGTGATTCGGGGGCCGCGGCTGCCCGGGGAGATCGTTCGGGGGCTGGGAACGCCCTCCCGGGCGTGAGCTGACGCAGAAATCCATCGACCGGCTCACAGCGGATGTCGCCGATGCGCAGGCGCTCTCCGCGATACAGCAGTATCGGCGTGCACTCGGGGTAGTCTGTGGCGAACGTTCGCAGGCCGCGGAGGTCCGCCGGGCGGACCGTGGCGCTGTTCTTGACCTCGATGGCCCAGAACCCGTCGGCGCCGTACACCACGAGGTCCACCTCACTCCCTCCGCGTGTCCGCCACCAATACAAAGTCAGATCGCTGCCCTCCATCCATGTGCGCAGGTGTTGGGCCACGAGCCCCTCCAGGGCGGCGCCGTGGGCCTCCGGGCGATCGAGCGGACCCATCGGCCGCAGCGAGCGGTACACGCCCGGATCGAACAGAAAGAGCTTCTCCTTCGTGATCATCGCGCGGGCGGCGCGCTTGCGAAATATCGGCACCCGGAAGCTGAGGAGCAGGTCATCCAGGACGTCGAGGTACCCGATGACGGTGGTGCGGGGGACCGCGCACTCCCGCGCGAGATGGCTGGGGCTCAGGGGCGCTCCATGGGAGAAGCTGATCGCGGTGAGGAACCGCGAGAACGACCCCACGCTGCGCACGATGCCCTCCTGTTGCACCTCCTCCTTCAGGTAGGTGCCGACGTAGGCACGCAGCGTCGCCGCTGGATCGGGCGCGTCGAGCACCACCGGGAGCAACCCCAACTCCAGCACCTGCGCCAGATCGAAGCGTGCACCCAATTCGCAGGCCAGGAAGGGGAACATCGCGCAGGTCACCGCGCGCCCAGCCAGCAGATCCACCCCGCCGCGTCGCAGCTTTCGCGCGCTGGAGCCGGTGAGCACGAAGCGCCAGTCCCTCCCGGGGGCCTCGATCAGGCGATGAACGACGGCCAGCAGCTCCGGCAGGCGCTGGATTTCATCTACGACGACGACCCGATCTGGGTGGGCGCGGACCAGCGCCTCGAACCGACCGGGGACCGCCGAGAGCGTGTGGAGCGTGACCTCGTCGAGCAGGTCGATGAACAGCGCGTCCGGAAAGCGGGCGCGGGTCCAGGTGGACTTGCCCGTGCCCCGTGGTCCGAACAGGAAGAAGCTGCCAGCCGGAGGGTGGAGGACGCGCGGGACGGGGAGCATGAGGTCATAATATGACGGGAGACCGTTAAATTGCGACGCAAAACGATGTCTCCCCGTCAGAATAAGCCCGATGCGTAGAACGCGACCCGACTACTTCATCCCCTTCAGGTCGAACGACACCTCCATCACCTCGTCGAGCACCAGGAGCTTCTCGAAGTACCAGGGCTCACCGTCCAGCGGCATCGTCACCCGCACCGGCTGGACCCCGGCCGCCGTGGCCTCTCCGTCGAATTGGACGTTCGCCTGCTGCTGCACCTCCATGTTGGCGTGGAACGCATCCACCCCGCCCATGTCGATCGACGTGAACCCGTCCACCGAGCGCATGGTGCCGTCGATCGTCTTCTGAAGCAGCTTGGCTTCCCATGGCACATACACGGTCCAAGCTACAGCGGTCGCCGGAACGTCTGCCACCGGGAGATCTGCGGCGAACGAGAGCCGTCCGGCGTCTGACGGCGTGGTGCCGGCCTCGACGTAGACCACCTCGACCGCGAAGCGCGACAGCTCACCGCCAGCGGCCTGGCTGCGCGCCAGCGGGACGAGCATGCGCCCGTCGCCAGCCTTCGCGGGCTTGACCGCCCTGCCGCCCACGAACGTGCTCCAGGGCTCGGCGCCCTCGGGGAGCTGCAGCCGCAGAAACTGCGCGCGGTTGTTGCGCATGGCGTACGACAGCCGGGTCATGCGGCGGCCGTCGGGCGTGAGCATGGTCGTTGCGGTGAGCTGGTCGATGATCGTCACCAGCATGTCGATGTCGTCGTGCTGCTGGAGCACCAGGGGGATCTTCGGGGTGTCATCGCGGTGCTTGAAGGCCAGCAGCACCGGCCAGTCGGTCTTCCCCAGGATGGAGGCGGGCAGCTCGCGCACGTCCACCACGCTGGCGCCCGTGACGTCTCCCGCGGCGATCTCCAGGGTGCTGCGCGCGTCCACGCCGATCCATCCCTTCACGCGATCGACCTCCAGCGCGACGTCGGGCAGCTCGATGGTGCCGCTGCCCTCTGGCAGCACGCGCTCGTACTCCAGGTTCAGCGTGTACGGACCCTGGGCCTCGAAGTTCAGATCGACGTCGATCTGCTGGCGGCCCTCCGCGCGCTTGACCGACCAGTCGCGCATGCCCTGTCCGGTCACCTCAAGGATGGTCACGTCGCCGGGCAGGCTCAGATCGAGGTGATCCACCGGGGCATGCAGGATCGAGTACTGCACGGCCGTGTCGCACTGGAGCACGCCCTCTGAGACCCCGAACAGCGAGCGCTGCTCGGCGTAGACGCGGGGCTCGGCGGCCTGCGCCTCGGTCTCGGGGGCCTCGGGCTGCCAGGTCATCGACAGGTTTCCGGTGGCCGGCAGCAGCGCCCGCACCCGGTGCCCGTCGCGGATCTCCTCGGTGACGAGCTGCTGGGCGTTGGCGACGTCGAACTTGAGGCCGCCCTGGGCGGGGACCTCCATCACCACCTCGGTGCCTGCGGATGCGGGGAGCTGGAACGCGAACCCGTTGCTGCCCGACGACTCCCAGGTGTTCACCGCGAACTCCATCTCGATGTCCACCGACCCCGGGCGATCGGTGACCCACCGGTACCAGCCCGACTCCAGGTAGATCGGCGCCTCGGAGTTTCCGATGCGGGCCCGGCGCAGCGCGGCCTGCGTGGGCAGGATCGGCACCGAGGTCCAGCCCTCCGTCTTCAGCACCTCCACCCGCATCTTCACGGTGAACACCGCGGCCTCGCCGTCTACGCGGCCGGTGTACTGCGCGCGGCTGATCGCGTAGTCCCGAGGGGCGACCGGCGGCTTGTCGGGGAGCTGCCCGGCGTCGTACAGCGTCTTGAAGTCGGACCAGGGCAGCACCACCCGGGCGGCGGGGATGTCATCGGCGGCGTGCGCGGGCGGCGCAGCCACCGCCAGGGACAGCAGGACGAGGGGTGGGGTCAGCAGTCGATTCATGGCCATACTCACTTTGATGGTGCGATTCACTTGGCGGTTCGATATTTGTCACTTGGCGGTTCGGTAGCGGAATTCTGCGGAGAGCGGCACGCCAGGGGCCACGAGGTGCTGCTCGAAGCGCAGCGTCTGTCCGGCGCGGGGTACGCGCAAGGTCAGGTTGGCGGCGGTGACGGTCTCCAAGGGGGCGTCGATGGGCGGCGGCGGAGGGGCGGCGGGCGGCGCGGCCACAGCTGTCGCAGTCACGGGCAGTGTCGTCACGGGCAGTGTCGTCACGGGCAGTGTCGTCACGGGCAGTGTCGTCACGGGCA
>CAYXGP010000406.1:0-5048 GCA_964464515.1 uncultured Enterobacterales bacterium | reverse complement strand
GGAGCTGGAGCAGCGCTACACCGAGCTGTTTTAGCCGTATTCGGAGTCACTGTTTGTTTTTGGGGGGATCGCTCGACACGGGGCCCTACTCCGCCTGCAACTTCTCGATATACCGAAACACAGTTCGGGGGTCCACTCCGAGATCCCGAGCTGCCTGCGCCTTGTTCCAGTTGTTCAACTCCAACGCATCACGAATATACTGCTTCTTGAAGTTCTCTGACGCCTCATCGAGCGGCAGGATCGTCCGCCGCTCCCCGGCGGAGATCTCGACATCGGTAGCATTCAGCAGCGCCCGATCCGACATGATGACCGCCTTCTTGATGCGATTCTCGAGCTGCCGAACATTGCCGGGCCAGTAGTACCCCAGCATGGCGCGCACGCACTCGTTGGTGAAACCCTTGGCGCGCCGGCCGTACTGCTCGGCGTACTTACTCAAGAAGAAGCAGGCGAGCTGGTGGATGTCGTCGCCCCGCTCGCGCAGGGCCGGCAGGGAGAACGTGACCTCGTTGAGTCGGTAGAACAGGTCCTCGCGGAAGCTGCCTGATTTGATCTCTTCGGCGAGGTTCTTGTTGGTCGCAGAGATGACCCGGATGTCGACCGGCCGGGGCCGAAGCTCGCCGACCCGCTCGATCTTGCGCTCCTGGAGCACCCGCAGCAGCTTCACCTGCAGATTCATCGGCATCTCGCCGATCTCGTCCAGGAACAGCGTGCCCCCGTTCGCTGACTCGAACTTTCCGAGCTTGTCGGCCACCGCGCCGGTGAACGCCCCCTTCTTGTGCCCGAACAGCTCACTCTCCAGCAGGTTCTCGGGGATGGCGCCGCAGTTGATCGAGACGAAGGGCTTGGACGAGCGGTCGCTGAGTCGGTGCAGCTCTCGCGCGACCAGCTCCTTGCCGGTGCCGGTCTCGCCCAGCACGAGCACGCTGAGATCGGTGGGGGCGACGCGGCGGAGCAGCCGGAACATCTCCTTCATCGGCGGGCACGAGCCGATCATCGATCCCTGGCTGCTGCGGCGGAGCTGCTCTCGCAGGTTTCGGTTGGAGACCTTGAGTTCGTTCAGCAGCAGCGCAGTGTGTACGATGAGCGAGGCCTGGCTGGCCCACACCCCGAGCATCTGCAGATCGGCCTCGGTGAACAGACCGGTGATGGCGTCGTTGCCCAGATACAACACACCGAGCAGATCCTTGCGATGCAGCAACGGCACGCACATCACACTCGACAGCTTGAGGTCGACCACGCTGCGGGCCTTTCCGTACTTGCGATCGCTGATGGCGTCGGAGACGATGACCGGCCGCCGCGTGCGGATCACCTGATCGACGATGGTGTCGCTCACCCGGGAGATGTCGAGTCGCTCGCCGCCGACGTTGTGGGCCGCCGCGAGGTGCCGCTCCCCGCCGCCCAGCACGATGACGAAGCCCTTCTCTGCCCGGGTCAATTCCACCACGCTGGCGAGCAGCTTCGCGAACAGTCGCTCCGGCTTGTCTTCGCTCATCAAGGCAGCAGCAAACTCAACCAGCCGCGTCATGGGCTCGACGGTGGGGCGCGGGGGCGTTGTGGGTGTCTTGCCCGGCTTCCCCTCGACCAGCGTGAGCTCGAACCGGCCCACGAGCATGCGGTCACCGAAGCTGAGCGCGGCCCGCCGGGCCTGCTTGCCGTTGACGTACAGCTCGCTGGAGCGCTGGATGACCGTCACGGAGTGCTGGCCGCCCTTGCGCAGCAGGTTCGCATGCACCGCAGCGACCGCCGGATCGGCCAGCACCACGTCGTTTCCCGCCTTCCGCCCGATGGTGATCAGGGACTTGGTGAGGGGGATGTTCCGCGTGCGCTTGCTGATGGGGTCGAAGCAGCGGAGGTAGGCCATGGTCGCTCCCGGGGGGGGCGGTACTCTGCCGCGGATTCAGGTTGATGGATACCAACGAGCTGAACATGTGGCAGAGTACGCCGCCGAGAAGCGGCGGCCTGCGCGTGCAACGGGCAGTAATGGGGGAGTGGGGGGAGATGTCCCCACACACAAGAACATACAAGGGCGAGGGTTCACTTGAACCCGCGGCAGTGTATATCGCCCCGCGGGGATCAGGGGGCAGCCACCGAGCGCGCCGCCCCCACCCGTCGCCAGTGGATGTGCGCGTCGATCGTGCTGGTGAACCACAGGCCGTAGAAGCCCGCCGTGGTCAGCGCGGAGGTCAGCCTGAGCGCCTCCAGCCGCGCCTGCTCGCCCTCGCCCCCGATGGACAGGTAGGTGTGGTCGGTGAGCAGCGATCCGAACACCACGATGTTCGCCAGCGCCAGGGTGCTCTGGAGCGACATGTAGGTCACCGCGCGGCCGGTCCGATCCTCGCGCAGGTGGTACACGCCGAACGGCGCCCACGCCACGAACGGCGCCGGGGGGAGCAGCGTCGGCGGCGGGGGGGGAGGCGGCGCGGCCGTCACCGAGCGCACGTAGTCGAAGTAGCTGCAGACGTCCGGCGGGTGCACGAACGGGTCGACCCGATAAGCGCGGTCCTGATCCAGCACCGCCTCGAAGAAGCGGCGGGCGCCCTCGGTGTCGCCCTGCGAGTAGAGCAGCTCCCCCAGGTACACCCGCGCCTGCTGCCGCAGCGACTCGTCGGTGACCGTGGGGTCGATCACCAGCTCTGCGAGCCCCGCGCGCGCGGCCGCCTGATCGCCGAGCTGGTAAGCGCGGACGGCCTGATCGAGCCGCTCCCGGGGGGTGGGTGCGGCCGCCGGCACGGGACCGTCGGCGGCTCCCGAGACGCCAGTGAGCAGCAGCAGAAGCCCCAGGATCACCCGCGGAGGGTAGCCCTCGAAGTTCCATCCGTCCACCGCTGGCGAGCCACCAGACGCCGGGCCGCCGTCCGCGGCGCTACTGGTCGATGCGGACGGTGAAGGTCCCCTGGTCGTCGGTGAGCGTGGAGGCCCAGATCTCTCCGGAGGGGCCGACCAGCTCGACGAGCGCGAACGGCGCCGGCGCGTCGCCGTCTCCCACCACCTGCCCCGTCAGTGCCCGCCCGCGGTTCAGCGCGAAGTCTGACGTGGAGTCTGCGGGCGCGGAGACCAGGAAGCGCGCGACCGCCAGCTCCGCGTCGGGGGGAGTGACGATGATCTCGATGCCCGCGTCGGGGACGTCGAGCGTGTAGTCGCCTCTCTCGTCGGCCGTGGCGGTGTAGGTGGCCCCGTTGTAGTACAGCTCCCGCGCTGTCACCCGGGCGTACGGCACCGGATCGCCGAACATGTCTGTGATGCGACCATCGAACGTCACCCGCGGCGGGAGCATGATGCTGCCCAGTGACAGGTTGTCGTCCGAGACCGTCATGTCCATGGTGAGGGGTGAGCTGACGCCGTCGGGGGCGTAGGGCGGGATGAACACCGCCGTCCACTCGCCCGGCAGGAGCTGGGCGGCGAACCGTCCGCTGGAGTTCGTGCGCGTCTCCACCACCGAGACGCCGGGGGTGTCGGCCAGGATCTGCGACGAGAACCGCACGATGCCGTCGAAGATCCGGTCGCCGTCGGGCGAGGTCAGGGTGCCGGAGACGAAGAAGGGCTCGATGTAGCCCACGTCGACGTCGAGCTCGGAGAGACCCTCCTCGTCGAGGGTCACGTCCAGCTCGATGGTGGGCAGGTAGTCGCCGTCGTCGCCGAGCACCTGCAGGGTGTAGTCGCCGGGGTTCGCGCGCAGCATGTAGTGGCCGCTGGCGTCGGACTGCGTCGCCGGCCCGGCGATGTCGGTCTGCGCGTCGAGCAGCCGAACGAGGGGGGGATCGACCAGCGGGCTGCCGTCGCTGTCGGTGACCATCCCGTAGATGGGGCTGCCGTAGCCCAGATCGAAGTCGCGCGTGGTGTTCTCGTGGAAGGTCGCCCGCTCGATGAGGAAGGGCAGCTCGGTGGGGTGGATGGGGAGGACCGAGAGCTGGTAGCTGCCGCCGCGGGGCACCTGGAGCGCATACTGGCCGTTCTCGTCGCTGTTGAGGGTGCCGCCGGCGATCGTGTCGTCGCGGGTCACCGAGATCTCCGCCAGCACCGGGGTGTCGGGCTCGCCGGGGACGGAGATGTCGCGGTAGGGGGAGGCGTCGAAGCCGGTGACGCGCCCCCAGACGGTGATCGTGGGGGCGAGCTGGAATTTTACGTTGGTCCAGTCGTGGCCGCCAAGCAGGGAGAAGCTCTGCGGCAGGTAGCCGTCGCTGCCCTGGGGGCGCACGTCCACGCGCAGCGCCGGAGAGGCCGAGGCGATCGCGCCTGAGTCGGCCGACTCGTCGTAGCTGCCGGCATTCTCCGCGGAGGTCATGGCGGCGTCGGAGCAGCCCGCAGAGCTCAGTACGAGCGAGGTCAGCGCGAGCGAGGCGAGCGGGGTGAGCGCGAGGAGCGTGCGGGTCATCGCGCCTCCTCGGGGACCGACAGATCCCACTCCGCGACGGCCGTGGCGCCGAAGCCGTCGGTGACCTGGGCGCGCAGCCGGCGCCCGTGGTGGAGGATCGGATCAGGCGTGATCCGGATCATGCTCCCGTAGATGTTCTGGTCGTCGCCGTAGAAGGGCAGCGGCTCCCAGGGCTGGGGGCCGATGTTCTCGATCGTCCACAGATAGTCGAGCGACTCGGGGTCGTTCTCGTCCTCGACCACCACCCACGCCACCGTGGGGTCGGTGTTGAGCTCCAGCATCTGGTCGGGCTCGGGAAAGGAGCTGACGATCTCTGGGGGCTTGTTCACCTGCTCCTCCACCAGCGGCATCCAGAAATAGCAGCCGCCCTGCGACAGATACATGCAAGCACCGATCCACCCAGCGAGAGTGCGCAGTGACGGGCGTCCTCGGGCAGGGGAGGGGAGCGGGGGGGGCCCGGATCGCGACACGGCTGTCACGCGCGCCTGACGCGACGGTGTGCAGGGAGAGCGGTGGTCCGGCCGGCTCCGGTCACCGTACCGGCCGGAGGCCGGCTCGATGACCTGCGCGCCCTTTCTGGGGGGCCCCGATTCTCTTGTCGGGACGTAGATTCTCCACGGGCTGTACGGACCCCCCTGTCCGGCAGCGACCCTGTCCGGCAGCGACCCTGTCCGGC
>CAYXGP010000405.1:0-5051 GCA_964464515.1 uncultured Enterobacterales bacterium | reverse complement strand
GTGCTGACGAGATCGTTCGATCTGTCGCATCGTAGCCGGCCGGACCTCCTGTCTGACCGACTCACTGTGGGATCTCCCGGGATCTCTTGGGATCTCTGTGGGATCGTCTGCGACCGAGTCACTGCGGCTCCTCCAGATGGAAACGGTAGATCGTAGCCCCCGTCTCGGCCTGCAGGAGATGCTCAGCCACGGCGAGTCGCAGCGCGTCCGGGCTGTCCTGAAGCGCCCGCACCTCGGCGCGGAGGCGACGGTTCTCGTGCTTCACCCGGATCACCATGTCCTCGGTAGCCAGCAGACGCTGCTTGAGGGTGTGCCGGCGCAGCAGGCCCTCGTTTCCGCCGAAGGCGAAGGCCACCGTGCCGATCACAGCAGCCGCCGGCAGGATGTTCCACTTCAGGCGCTGGATGAAGGCGCGGGAGAGGGTCATGGCCTTGTCCGAAGAGGAGGGCCTGAGGGGTAGAGCCGAGCGGGCTCAAGAGGGAGTGCGCCTCGATGCTAACAGAGGCCCCAGGTGTTGACAAGGCAACAGTTCAAGAGGCGCTGTCGGGGGGCCTCTGCGCTCGACCCGTCACAGACCACGCGGCTCGTGGTTCGCGTGAACGAGGAGTCGTGGTCCGCGAAATCGAGAAGCCGCGGATCGAGCCGACGTGGTTCCGCGAGCTCTGGTCCTACACACCCGGGCTGGACGGACCGGATGAGAGGCCCCTACGACTCCCCTCCCCCGCCGTAGTCCTGGTATGACTTCTCCTCCACCAGCCGGGATCCCAGCGCCACGTTGATCGCCTTCTTGTGCGCGGCCCGCAGGTCGTTGAGTCGATACACCGACCGCGCCAGCCGAACGAACTCGTCCCCGAAGTCACCCTGCCGCTCGCAGTCCCGGATGTCGTCCTCGACGTCCCAGAGCCGCTGATTCACCCCGCAGAGCCCGTCCCAGTTCTCCAGCGCCTCCAACGAGGGGTGACCGGCCTCGGCCCACGCCGCCCTTAGCGTGGACAGCTCGGTCCGGACATTGGCCACCTTGCCCGGATCGATGATCCGTTCAGACTTGATCATGAGGATGGTGATCTTGTCGACCACTTCGCCCAGTGAGACCTCGACCTTCATCGCAGTCGCTCCTTCAGTGCATTGGAAACCAGAGAGAAACAGCCGGTCCAGTCCCCAGCCCGAGGCTGCCGGAACAGCCGCATGTTGGGGTACCAGGGTGTAGAGTCACCCGACAAGCCCCAACGCCAGTCCGGCGACCAGCACAGGACAACCCATGTGGGCACCCCGAGCGCGCCGGCCAGGTGGGCCGTGGCGGTGTCAGACGTGATGATCAGATCCAGGCTGGTCATGACCGCGGCCGTATCGACGAACGCGTCGGGCCCGTTGTCCAGCTCCCGACCCAGCGGTTCGACGCCCAGCGGGCCGGCCAGCTCGGTGAGCTGATCGAGCCCGTGCCGTTTCTGGAGACTGAGCAGCTTGACGCCCGGGACGCGGGCCACTGGAGCAAACGCAGAGAGCGGCGGAGAGCGGCGCTCGTCGGCCTCGAATTCGGGGTTTCCCTGCCAGCCGATCCCGACACGGAGGCCGGGACCAGCCACCCGAGGAGCCCACCTGGCGACCCGGGCCGGATCAGCGCGCAGATACGGCGGGGCGGTGTGGTCCGGAGCCCGGTCCAGCACGGCGGGTAGATCCATCAAGAACCCACGCGCGTCGGCTCCGGGGGGACGCTCGCGATCACAGGTGGCGTCGATCCCCGGGGCAGAGGCGAGGATCTCTCGCAGGCGTGGATGACACGACAACACCACCCGGCCGCAGCCCGTGTCGGCGGCGAACCGAACGAACTGGAGCGCGTCGCCGAACCCCTGCTCGGTGTGGAGCAGCAGCGTATCGGCAGGCTCTCCGGTCCAGGCGTGGGGCAGCCAATCCGGCGCAGGCGGGCCGCCCGCGCGGTGGTGACGCCAGCGGTACTCCTGCATTCCTCTCTGGTAGTCGCCCGCCATCAGCAGGGTGATCGCGCGATTCCAACGAAAGCTGCCGCTGTCCGGCGCCATGGCGATGGCCGCGTCGATGGCGTCGAGAGCGTCATCGAGCTGACCGTGCTGCCGCAGGGCGTTGCCCAGGTTGGCGAGAAATCCCGGGCTGTCGGGCGCGCAGGCCGCGGCCTTCCGGTGTGCGTCCACCGACTCTGCGCTCCGCCCCATCCAACCCAGCAGGTTGCCCAGGTTGGCGTGCGCGGCTGCCATCCGCGGCTCCAGCGCCAGCGCGCGCCGGGCCGCCGTGAGCGCGTCGTCTCCGCGCCGGATTTTTCGAAGCACAGCCGAAAGATTGGACCACGTCCCAGCCAGCCCCGGGTTGAGGGTGACCGCCCGACGATACGCCGTCTCAGCGCCGCTCAGCTCTCCGCGGGCCTGGAAGGCGTTGCCCAGCGTAGACCAGGCCACCGCGTCGTTCGGCTGACGTTCGACGGCTCGGACGGCTGTCTGTGCGGCTTCGGGGGCGCGACCGGCGTCGAGGAGCGCCTGCGTGAGCAGGACCAGGGGGGTCGCGTCGGCCGGGGCGAGGCGAGCGGCTGTCTGGAGATCGGCCTGCGCCCCGTCGTCGCGCCGGGCCAGCCGGACCCGCCCGCGGAGCTGCCACGCTGGCGCGCGATCGGGGAAGGCCCCCAGCACGCGCGTACACAGACGCTCGGCCTGCTCAAGTCGGCCGGCCTTCCACGCCGCCACCGCCTGCCGGTAGGTCTCGCTGGCCGCGCGGCGCTTCACGGCGTGGGATCTCCGCCCTGGGGGATCTCCGTGGCGATCGCGAGCTGCTCCAGGCCGTGCTGGCGTGCCAGATCCATGACGGCCACGACCCTTCCGTGCCCGACCGCCTTGTCCGCCTTGATGATGACGAGCGTCGCGGGGTTGGCCGCGGCGGCCTTGAGGCGCACCTCCAGTCCGGCCTGGTCTGTGGCGTCGTCGTTGACGTAGAGGGCGCCATCGGCGGTGATCCAGATCTTCAGCTCGTCGCGCTCGCGGATGATGTTCTGCGAGGACGAGCGCGGCAGATCGACGTCGAAGCCCGACGTGCTCACGAAGGTCGTGGAGACCATGAAGAACAGCACGAGCTGGAAGATGATGTCGATGAGCGGGGTGACGTCCACCAGCAGCTCAGGCCGACGCGAGATCGAGAAATTCATGCCTGGAGCTTCACGCGCTCTCGGCCGGCGGCGTGGTGTCTGACGCCAGCAGGTCGAGGATCAGCAGGGCGAACGTCTCCAGCTCCAGCAGCAGATCGTCGGCGCGGGCCAGCACCCAGCGGAACCCGATGAGCGCGGGGATGCCCACCGACAGGCCCGCCATCGTGGTGATCAGCGCCTGCGAGATGCCCCCCGCGAGGCTGGAGACCACCCCCACCCCCTGCTCCTCGATGACCTGGAAGGTGATGATCATGCCCCACACCGTGCCCAACAGGCCCAGCAGCGGCGCGATGTTGGCGACGGTGCCCAGCACCTGGCTGTAGCGCTCCA
This sequence comes from uncultured Enterobacterales bacterium, assembly GCA_964464515.1. Classification (GTDB taxonomy): domain Bacteria; phylum Myxococcota_A; class UBA796; order UBA796; family UBA2385; genus CAYXGP01. Next base: position 1,558 of record CAYXGP010000405.1, on the reverse strand, counting down.
GCTCGGCGGCCTCTCGCCGGCCGGCCTCTTCCAGCCGCTCCTTGATGCGCGTGCGCGGCTGCCCGCGAGCCTGCAGCGCCACCGTGACCACGCGGGACGCGGCGCTGCCGTCCTTGCGGCACAGGGTGAGCGCGTCGGCGAAGCGCTCCTGCTTGATCAGCTCCTCAGCCTCCACCGCGAAACCCCGCGGCGCGATGCGCCCCCGCCGCAGCGCGAACGCCCGCTCAAGGAACACCGCCAGCCCCACCAGGCTGGCCAGCCCGATGGGGATCATCACCGGTCCGCCGGACACGAGGAATTCGACAAGATCCTGAACGCTGCCCTGCACGCTGCCTCTCCTGTTCCCTGTGGCGTAGCCGCGCAGGCGGAGACCAGCCACACCCGCCGCGCCCGTCGTTCAGATGTCAAAAAATCTGTACAGAGTCCAGAAAGTCCACCATCTGCTGACCAGGATCTGTACACTCCCCGGCCAGCTCTGGAGGCCCTCTTGTCGACAGCGACCGCTGCGCCGAGATCACCAGTGGGTTTCAGGGTAGCGCTTGATCAGGCGATCCGGGGGCCAGATCACTGGCACGGCACTTGCTAAACAAACGCTCGAAGCCCCGGCACGGACCCCCAGGAGCACCCATGGCGTACGCAAGCAGCAGGAACCGGACCTCGACCAAGCGCGGTGAGGGCAACCCCCTCCTCAACAAGTACCTCCGTCGCATGGGCCAGATTCCGCTCCTGTCGCGCGAAGACGAGGTCGAGGTCGCCCGGCGCGTCGCCGAGCTGGGCCCCGACGCCGAGCTGGCCAAGCAGGCGCTGATCAACGCCAACCTGCGGCTCGTGGTCAGCATCGCCAAGCAGTACACCTACCGCGGCCTGCCGCTGTCGGACCTCATCCAGGAGGGCAACATCGGCCTCATCAAGGCGGTCGAGAAGTTCGACTGGACCCGCGGCTTCAAGTTCTCGACCTACGCCTCGTGGTGGATTCGGCAGAGCATCATCCGCGCCATCGAGAGCCAGATCCGCACGATCCGCATCCCCATCTACAAGCTGGAGGTGGTCAACCAGGTCCACTACATCCAGAAGCAGATGTTCCAGGTCCTCGGGCGCGATCCCACCATCACCGAGATCGCCGCAAAGATCGACATCGATCCCCGCAAGCTCGAGGAGCTGCTGCGGCTGACCCGCGAGCCCATGAGCCTGGACGCGCCGGTCGCCGAAGACTCTGACAGCACCGTCAGTGACTTCATCGAGAACCCCGAGGCCGGTCGGCCCGGCGACGAGCTGGAAGACGCCAGCCTTCGTGAAGAGATCGGCAAGGCGCTGGCCTCGCTGTCGCCCCGTGAAGAGAAGGTCGTGCGGATGCGGTTCGGCATCGGCGAGCCCACGCGGTACTCTCTCGAGGAGATCGGCGCGCGCTTCAACCTCACCCGCGAGCGCATCCGGCAGATCGAGCTGAAGGCGCTGCGCAAGCTGCGGCACACCAAGCGCTCCCGCCCGCTGCAGGCGTTCGTCGCCTGAGCGCGGCCCGGCCTGAGCGCGGCCCGGCCTGAGCGCGGCCCGGCCTGAG
>CAYXGP010000404.1:3415-5061 GCA_964464515.1 uncultured Enterobacterales bacterium | reverse complement strand
CTCGGCGAGAACAGCGGCTACGTGGGCCCCTCAAAGTGTCTGATAGACCTCATGGGCTCACCGGAGTCGGAGGAGGGTCGGTCCGATCGCGAGACGCAGCACGCTGTGAGCATCAGCCGTGGCTTCTCGCTGGGTTCGACGGAGGTGACGCAGGGTCTGTACGCGTCTGTGATGAGGAAGAACCCGTCTCATTTTTCGTCGTGCGGCGACGACTGCCCGGTGGAGAATGTGAGCTGGTACAACGCCGTGAAGTTCGCGAACGCGCTGTCGAAACGAGAGGGGTTGGAGGAGTGCCACCGGGTTTCAGGAAAGACGGTGACCTGGCCTCGGGGTTTGGACTGTCGAGGGTACCGGCTTCCAACCGAGGCAGAGTGGGAGTACGCGGCGCGAGGTGGTGAGGACACGCTGTACTCAGGTACGAACGACGTGAAGGCTGCGGGTTGGACGATCAGCAATGCAGGCGGGAAGACGCACGCTGTTGGCGGCAAAGCTGAGAATGCCTGGGGACTTTACGACATGACGGGGAACGTCTACGAATGGGTCTGGGATTGGTATCAGAGCGACTACCAGTCAGATATCAGTGTTGATCCAGTCGGGCCCCAATCTGGCTCCCGCCGGGTCTACCGTGGTGGCTCCTGGTTCTACACCCCGCGCTTCGCCCGGGTGTCGTACCGCTACAGGTTCTCCCCCACTACGGCCATCAACAACCTCGGCTTTCGTCTCGCGAGGACGGACCCTTGACACTTGGACACCTGGACACTTGATGTGGTTCAATCTACGACCAGTCCCAAACTGAAGCCCAGGCCAGTCGGTCGTGCGGAGCCGACCAGACCAGGGCCAGGGGCGAAAGGACGGGACGGGTTACTCACCACCGTCGCTTCAACCAGGCAGCCAGGAAGCGAGCAGAGCGAGCGATCCAGCGACATGAATTCAGGAGCGCCATGAAGGCCCGCGTCTTCACCTTGCAGCTCGGTTCAGGACGAACCTGCCCCTTCCTCCCCCCGCGAAGTGGGGGGAGGTGCCGGCGAAGCCAGCGGAGGGGGGCTACGCTCCAGGGGGTCGGCAGGGGCCTCGCCGAGCTGGCCACAGACACCCAACTCAATGGCGTCGGCGATCGCCTGTAAGGCGGATTCTGGGTGGGCCACCATCTCGTGATTCCACAGCCGCAGGACGTGGACCCCCCGTCTTCCGAGCCACTCGGTTCGACGGGCGTCTGCTTCAACACTGTCGAGGTGTCCGCTCCCATCAACCTCGATGGCCAGGCGAGCAGATGGACAGTAGAAGTCGAGGATATACGGTCCGATGGGGTGCTGCCGCCGAAACCGGTAACCTCCGAGCCGTCTGCCTCGCAGGCGTTGCCAGAGCCAGACCTCCGGCTCGGTAGCGCTGCGTCTCAAGGCACGAGCCCGGGTGGTGATGCTGGAGTCCTGGCGCGCCATGACAGACGCATATCTCCTCCCCTCATGAAGTGGGGCAGCGTCGTTTGCCCCTCCGCCGGCTTCGCCGGCACCTCCCCCCGCTTCGCAGGGGCAGCGTCGTTTGCCCCCCTCCGCCGGCTTCGCCGGCACCTCCCCCCGCTTCGCAGGGGCAGCGTCGTTTGCCCCCCTCCGCCGGCTTCGCCGGCACCTCCCCCCGCTTCGCAGGGG
>CAYXGP010000404.1:0-3315 GCA_964464515.1 uncultured Enterobacterales bacterium | reverse complement strand
CGTCGTTTGCCCCCCTCCGCCGGCTTCGCCGGCACCTCCCCCCGCTTCGCAGGGGGAGGATCAACAGCGCTCCCACGAGCCTGATTATTGGAGCGCCATGAAGGCCCGCGTGTTCACCATCCGCCTCGACCCCTCGACGGGCGCCTTCGACGACAGCGAGCTGGTCACTTTCTTCGAGACCCATGACGCGGTGTTCATCTCCCAGCACGCGTTCACCTACGCCGGGGCGCCATTGCTGGCGGTCGTGGTTCACTATCGGGGCGAGCCCAAGCCGACCTCACGTCGCCCGGCGGCGGCGCCAGCCCCCGAGCTGACGCTGAACGAGGCCGATCGCGCCCTGTACGAGACGCTCCGATCCTGGCGCAATCGGCTCGCGAGCAAGGAGGGTCGGCCGGCCTACGTCCTGTTCACCAACCAGCAGCTCGCCGAGGTCGCGCGGGGCCGGCCGAAGACCCTGGCGGCGCTCCGGGCCATCGACGGCATCGGTGACGCTCGGGTCAAGGGCTACGGGCAGCCGGTGCTCGATCTGGTGAACGCCGTTTCGCCCGGAGCCACCGATGACGACCCCGCCGACCGGAGCGGATGAGCCCGCGCTCCTTGTCCACTGGGAGCGCACGCTGGGTGAACTCCTCGATCGCACCACGCGCTTCCCCAAGGCAGTGCGCTTCACCTTCGCCAGCCGGATCGACACCCTGGCGCTCGACATCCTCGACCGGCTGGTCCGCGCCCGCTGGGCAGACACGCGCAGCAAGGCGCCGCTGCTCGCGGAGGCCGACGCCCACCTGGCGGTGCTGCGGGTGATGCTGCGCGTCTCGTTCGAGCGCCGCTACCTGTCCCGCTCTGGATTCGAGGCCACAATGCGCGACGTGGACGAAGCAGGTCGGATGCTCGGCGGCTGGCGCAAGAAGCTGTCGTGACCGACCTGTTCGACGCCGCCACCGACTTCTTCGCGCTGCGGGCTGCCGCTCGACGGGCGGCCCTCGGTCACTGGAGAGGCCACGACGCTGCGTGGTTCCTGGCCGACCTCGAGGTGCAGGTCCTCCAGCTTCAGCGGGAGCTTCGGGCAGGCGCCTACCAGCCGGGGCCGTTCCGCACCTTCCACATCCGAGATCCCAAGCCCCGGACCATCTCGGCGGCGCCGTTTCGAGATCGGGTGGTCCACCATGCCCTGTGCGTGGTGATGGAGGTGGAGTTCGAGCGGTTCGCGGTCTTCGACAGCTACGCCTGCCGGCCGGGCAAGGGCAACCGGGCCGCTGTGTGGCGGACGCAGCACCACGCACGGCGCTGGCCCTGGTTCGCCAAGCTCGATGTGCTCCACTGCTTCGAGACGATCCCCATCGACCGGCTGTTGGACCGGCTCTCTCGCCGGTTTGATGACGCACGACTTCTGGAGGCGGTGGAGGTGGTGCTCCGGGCCGGCGCGAACGCGGACGGGCTGGGGCTGCCCATCGGAAACCTCACGAGTCAGCACTTCGCGAACTTCTACCTGGGCGCGGTCGATCACTTCGCGCAGAGTGAGCTTCGCGTGGGCGCTTGGTGCCGATACATGGACGACATGCTCCTGTTCGGGCCCGATCGGGCGACCGTGCGGGCGCACGCCGAAGCGATCTCGACATTCCTCGAAGACGCGCTGGGGCTCAGGGAGAAGCAGGCGGCCCGACGAATGGCGCCGGTCCACACGGGCGTGCCGGTGCTGGGCTTCCGCGTCTGGCCGCAGCGTATCCGGCTGGACGGAGCGCGGAGACGCCGACTGCTGAAGAAGCTGCGGTGGCTGGAGAGCGCGAACCTGCCCGCCGGTGAACTTCAGCACCGGGCCGGATCGCTGGTGGCCTGGGCCGAGCACGGTGACACCCGAGGGCTGCTCGCCTCGATGACTACGGTAGTTCGTCCGGTGTGAGCGGGCGCTGCCGTTGGTGCCGAATCGCGAGCACTTCCACCAACTCGCGGACTTCGATGACGCGGTAAACGATGATGTGCTGGCGGAGGACGAGTCGTCGAATCCGCTCATCGCCAGCCCTGGGGTGTCGCGGAGCAGACCAGGGAAACTGTCGCAGCGCGTCGACGCGATCGAAGATGGCATCGACCAGCGCTACACCCCGACCAACCTCCCGGTCTTCTCGGGACTGTGCCATCTCTTGAAGTGCGGACGTCGCGTTGGACGTCCACACGATCCGCCAGCTCACCGCAGCGTCCCGATAACCGCCTGCCTCGCCTCATCATGGCCGAGGACGCGGCCAGCATCCGCGTCGGCGACTCCGCGAGCGATGTCGCGGAGCTCGTCGATCTGCTCAAGGAGCGCCTGGTAGGTGCGGATGTCCAGCACCACCGCCGCCGACCGACCGCGCTGGGTGAGGATGATGGGCCGCCCCGTCTGCCGGACCTGCTCGAGCATGGCCGCAGAATTGGCTCGGAAGTCGGTCACCGGGTGGATGTCGGATTCAAAGTCGATCGCTGTCCGGGCTGGCATCGGACCTCCTGATGTACGTTTAACAGTACCTCAAAAGGTGCGTCGTGCGAACCTGTGCTCGCCGTGCTGGCGGGCCCGCTTCCGACGGGTGAGGATCGATGCGGCTACGGGAGGAGGCTCCAACCGGGTCAACCGTGGTGGCTCCTGGAACAACACCCCGCGCAACGCCCGTGCCGTGTGACGGACCAGGCGAACCGCAGGAACAACCCTCCGGGCACCCTGAGGGCGGGTCCACTCCCCCAACAACCTCGGCTTTCGTCTCGCGAGCACAGGTTCCGTCGCCTCGATGCGTCGGTAGGCCAGAAGGGCGGTCGTTCGGGCGCCGTGCTAGCGGCGGCCGTCCCCGCGCCAAGGACCTGTCCATCTCCCGGTGCCTGCGCGCACAGTCTTGCTCAGCAGGATCGCGCCGAAGACCCCACCCGCCCGTCTGGGTGCCCTCGGGTGCTCGGGCGGGCCCATCGCGCCGGAAAATTCACCGTCGCTGGATCGCTCGCTCTGCTCGCTCTCTGGCTGCCAAGTTGAAGCGACGGTGGTGAACTACCCGTCCCGTCCTTTCGCCTGGCCTGGCTCGGGCTGCTGCGCTGGCCCGGCCTTGGCCGGCTCCAGTCGTGGACTGGTCGTAGATTGAACCACATCAAGGGCCCAAGGGTCCAAGGGTCAAGGGTCCGTCCTCGCGAGACGAAAGCCGAGGTAGTTGCTGGAGTAGCCCGGAGAGTTGTCCCTGCGGTTCGCCTGGTCCGTCACACGGCACGGGCGTAGCGCGGGGTGTTGTTCCAGGAGCCACCACGGTCGACCCGGTAGGAGCCAGATTGGGGCCCGACTGGATCAACACTGGAGCCGGACTGATA
>CAYXGP010000403.1:0-5066 GCA_964464515.1 uncultured Enterobacterales bacterium | reverse complement strand
CCGCGATGAGGCGGGCTTCGTGACCATCATGGGCGGAACGATGGTCAAGGCCCTTCGTTGATCAGGAGAGCCGTTTCGATGTCGGAGTAGCTACCGAGGTCTATCAGACACTTCGAGGCGCGCACGTAGCCGTGGTTCTCGCCGAGTGAGCCGGGGCTCCGTAATGCGCTGATGAGGACTGGGAGTGGCTTATCAGACATCTGCCGGCTGCTTGAGAGGGGGGCAGCATCACACGAGGAGAGGCCCGGAGGCGAAGCACGTCGCCGTGAACGCCCTGCCGGGAGAACTTCTGGAATCCAATACCCAGGAGCCCCGATGCCTGACCTCTCCCACGAACAGTACCAGAACCTCCTCCGCACCAAACTCGCCAAACTCGCTCTCGACCCCGAACGTGCACCTGAAATCGACATGTACGCCGAGCCCATCCTCATCCTGGCTCACCTCGACCTTGACCCGGCAAGGCCCATCCTCGAACGGGGTTACGGAAGCGACCGGCGCAGCGACGACCGATGGGATCCCGTGGTCCTGCTCCGGTGCCTCCTCCTCGGAGTCCTCATCAACGTGCTCTCCATCAACAAACTGGCCCAGGAGATCCGCTCGTCACCGGTTCTCCGAGCCATCGCAGGGATAAGCCCGCCTCCACCGGACTCACGCCGTGGCCCCTCTCCCTGTGTCGGCACCCTCTACAATTGGCTGCATCGCATCCATGACGGACCACGACACACTGGACCGGGGTACGATGAGCGCCCCAGCGACAACGAGCGTCGAAGGGCTCAGACCCCGCGTCCTCCCGGAAAGACGCCGCCAAAGAAGCGCGATAAGACCGCTCAAAAAGGGAAGAATGGAAAACCGCTCGCCCCCGCCAAAGCGGCGCTCGCCCTCGCCAGGGCCTGCGCAGACACCAAGAACCCCGACGATTTGACCCAGCGCCTGCTCGATATTCTGTGGGACTGCGGGGTGGTAGAGTCTGCCCAGCGGGGACTGCTCGGGAACGTAACCGCCATGATCACCGCGGGAGATGGCTGCAAGCTGGAGACCAACGCCAACGGGAACGGTCTATCAACAGTACAGGAGCTTCACCTGAGGCAGCGAATTCCACCGCAGCATGTGTCGCCGCCTGCAGGGCGGCGGCATGTTGTCGTCGGTTTCCCCAATCGAGGCGCGCGAGCATGTGCCGGAATGCGTCTACCTCGCATACTGCCCCAACATCCCTCTTGCCTTTCAGGAGTTGACCAACCGTCGACTTGCCGACCCCCGGCGCTCCGCGGAGCAACATGACGAGAGAGTCGGTGGACTCCTCATGGCTGGAATGGGCTCTCGTCACGATATAGGGCATTGAGAGGGCAACACTTACCACGCTGCTACGACTGCGATCCAGTGGACTGCCATGAACTCGCCCGCGATCGAGAGAGCTACGCGGCCTCGATAGCCATCTCCCCCAGGGCGCCCAGCGGAAACGCCGCGCGCATGCCGGTCTTCAGCCGGACCCAGCACTCGGCGAGGAGGGCCGCGCCATCATCGGCGATGCGCTGATGGGGGCCGGCGACCAAGGCGGTTCCGAATCGGTCCTGTAGCCAGGGCGCTGCAGTCCACGGCGCGGTCAGCAGGAGCAGGCCGCCCTTCGCCTGGAAGCCCAGCTCCCCGAATTGACCCAGGGGGATGGCAGCCCCTTCGCCGTCTGGCAGCGCCAACGGGTAGACCTCCACCGCCGTCCCTGATGCTGACGGGCGCCGTTGCACCGGCCCGATCATCAGTGGCTCCAGGATGTCGGCGACAGGCGCGCCGATGAGCTGCTCGACAGGGTCAATCGAGAAGGGGCCGAAGCCAAATCGGCAAACTGGCAGGACCAGGTTCAGCCGGATCGCCCCCCGGTGAGTGCTGGGGAGCGCCTCGCTCACTGCTCACCCCCATCAGCCGGCACCGAGCTCGCCTCCGCGGGCAGCGCATCGGGGCCAGGCTCAGCGATGACGGGCTCGTCCGCCGTCTCCATCTCGGGGAAGTCGTCCTCATCGACCTCCGGGTCGCCACCTTCGATCTGCGGCTCGCTGTGGACTGGCGGTGCCTCCAGCCCGTCGTGAAGCACGTCGGAGATCTCCTCCAGCAGCGAACGGCACTGACGGAGAAGGCGCTGGGTGCCGGCTTGGGCCACCAGGTTCATGTAATTCAGGTGGGCGACAGCGAACGACTGCTCGGCGTCGGTCAGCTCGGACCAGTCGGCCATCGACTCTGCCAGGTCGTCGCGGTCGGTGGGCGAGAACGCGGCCCCGTAGAACGCGCGTGCTGCGTTGAGGAAGGAGGGGGTGTGGTTGTGACGCTTCTGCGCCTTCGTGAAGCGGGGCATGCATGACTCCATGCAGATCACGGTTGGGAGAGGCCGCTCAGCACCGCGCCGACCGACCCCGGAGGAAGAGGTCGGGGAATCAGTCGGCTTCGGCCTGCTGGGCTGCCGCGGCCTTGAGCATCTGCGCCAGGCCCTGCAGGTTCGCGGGCTCACGCATCAGCTTGCGGACTTCGGGGTCAGTGAGCGTCGCCATCAGCTCGGGACTGCCGCTGATGGCGCCAAGCACCTCAGTGAGCTCCGGGCTGACGCCCTTACCGGCGACCATGACCCGCGCTGCCTGCCCGAGCTGGTCCATCGCCTCCTTGAGGAGGGCGGTCCGGGCGCCGTCCGCGGTCTGCGCCAGCTGATGGTCCTGCGCCAGCTCGATCTCGTTGGCGCGGCTCTCCAGCACCGAGGCCAGCAGCTGGTCGACCTGTCCGCGGGCCCCCCGGAGCTGGTCGTAGAGCTGGGTGTGCATCTGGTTGTTGATGCCCTGCATCTGCGCGACGGAGCCCAGCAGGAGCTGCCCCCACTGCGCGTAGTAGATGGCCAGCGCCTCCATGCCGCGGGCGGCGCCGCGCTCGCTGGCCTGGGTGTAGGTCAGCGGCTTGCCGTCGGGGTCGCGCAGGGCGGGGATGACGGGGAACTCGAACGGGGCCTTGACGCGCCGGCAGGCATACGAGCCGGTCTCGAGGATGGCGCTGCCCTTGGAGCCGTAGACGCGGACCCGGAAGCGCCGCAGGTCTGCGCCCTCCATGTTGCTCAGCGCCACCCCTCGCAGCCAGCGACAGAGCGCCTCGGACTGGGCGCCTGGCGGCAGCTCTGCGTCCTCACGCAGCCCGCTGTCCAGCACGTCGTCGGCCAGGTTGATCTGGACGTTGGCGGGCGCGAAGTCGAAGCGTCCGAGCTTCTCATCGACCTCTCGGTCGGTGCGGTCCCAGACGACTGCGTAGGCGGCGTCGTGGGCCACGCGGCGGAGCCGGGCCTCCAGCTCATCGAATTGGTCAAAGGCGAATTGGTCGTTGCTCACGGGCTCCCCTCGCTGAAGCCGTTCAAGGCTAGACCCGGCCGAACACCTGCTCAACCGCTCAGAATCGGGGGAACCCCGTGCCGCTACTCCCCGAAAAACGTCCGGAATAGCGGCGAACGCATGCCTCTCGCGTAGAGGCTGTGAACGGGATTTTTTGCTTACCACGCGTGGAAAGTGCGCTTCCCGCACGCTCCCCGAGCGATTTCCACGGCGCCTCCCGGGGCTTCCCGCGCCCGATCCGCCGCGTATCGACCGACTTCCCGCGGCAGTGCCCACGCCCCAGCGTCTACTTCCCGCAGCAGGCGCCGCAACTTCCCGCAGAGAGGCCCAATCTGTGCGGGAATCATTGGTCACCGTTTTCGCTGGAAAAGTGCTTTGACCGTGATGAACCATCGTTCGCGAGGCCGGCGATGTCGGCCGCCCCACCCCATCGAACGAGGCCCAGATGTCGAAGACAGCCCTGAGCAGAGCGATGAACGGCGAGAAGGTGAGCGAGCGCCAGAGCAAGGGCGCGCTCAACCAGGCGGTCGGTCGCATCGCCAACCTCAAGAAGCGCGCGGCGCAGTCCAAGGAGGCGATGGCAGAGACCGGCGCGATGGTCCTGCACACCGCCGAAAACCAGGGCTCCCTATTCCTGGCGTCCCTCGCCGAGGGCTACCTTGGCACCGACAAGATGAAGCTGGGCGGCGTCGATGTCCGCGCCCCCGCCGCCATCCTCGCCCAGGGCTACGGACTGTTCGAGGCGATGAGCGGGCGCAGGGGCGGCAACCACGCCCTCGCCATCGGAAACGGCATCATGGGCTCGTGGCTCGCCTCCGTCGCGGTCGGCGCAGGACAGACGCTGAGGAAGGCTCCAACCAAGCCGGCCGCCAACCCCACCACGCCGGCCGCTGTCCCCGTCGCCCCCACCACGATGCAGGGCGTGGCGCTGCTGCCCGAGCCGGCGATGCACGGACCCATGCGCGAGGTGCTCCTCACCCCCGAGCCCCAGCCTGTCGTGATCCACGGCCAGGACTTCCAGGGACGACCTCCGCGTCGTCGGCATCCCCGACCGGACCTGGAAGGTGAGGACTTCGAGGGCCGGCGCCCGCCGCGTCGGCACCGGCGTACCGAGCTGGAGGGAGGAGACTTCGAAGGTCGCCATCCCCGTCGTCGACACCCACGCCCTGAGTTGGAGGGTGACGACTTCGAGGGACCGCGTCGGCCTCGTCCGCCGCGTCGTCGCCGCATCCCCAGCTCCGAGACCGAAGACGAAGAGGCGATCGAGGGCCGTCGTCGGGGTCCGCGCCGGGGTCCGTCCGGTGGAGGTCGCCGCGGTCGCCGTATGGCGCCCCGGTTCCGCCGAAACAACCGGTTCGTCCGTCCCGAGTTCGATGACGAAGAAGACGAGGACATCGAGGACGACGAGTAGCCCCCCTCTCCCATCTCCCCACTCTCCCAATCCAACACGAGGACCGCATGGCTCCCAACCTGATTCCGCTGGGCTACCTCCGTGGCTATCGGCACCCCACTACCGGCGAGATCGTCGTAGACACAGACTCACTTCGTCGCAGAGGCTTCTCCGGTGAGGAGGACTTCGGGTACGATGACGACGACGACTTCGACGGCGATGACTTCGAAGGCGACGATGATGACGACGATGACGATGACTTCGAGGGCTACGACTTCGGAGACGACGAGGATGACGACTTCGGGGCGGGCTGGTGGCAGCGCCGG
>CAYXGP010000402.1:0-5084 GCA_964464515.1 uncultured Enterobacterales bacterium | reverse complement strand
TAACGCCCCGGCGCTTCACCCGCGGACCGCCAGCATCTCTACGACCACCAGCATTACCCGCCCCTCCACGGCGATGAGGCCGACGGGTGGTAGCGCGCGTTAGATTTCGGCCACCAGCATTGGCCCCTGTCTCCGATGGTTTCGCCACCATGAACGCTCAGCGACTCACCCTCGCGATTCGGGCTACGGAGCGTCAACGGCTCGTGGGTGGAGAGGAGCTGTTCCACCGTGGCCGCAACTTGTCGCCAGCCCACAGGAAGGTGCACTCATAAGATGCAGCAAGCCCCACCGTGGAAAGTGGCTCAGAGCGCAGCCGGCGAGACACGAAGTGTCTGCTGGCTTCGCGGTGTTCGCGGTAAGCGAGGTGGGACCGCCATGAACGCGTCCCAGCCTCTGGCACCCTGCTAGGCCGGAGACATCGTGGTTCCCTGACTCTGTGCTCCGTGCGCGAGGACACCTTGTCTGCGGCGGTCCACTCGAGTCTGGAACGGCCTGGCGTCGTCACGGGGCGAAGGCGGGGGCTCTAGGTGCAGCATTACCCACCGTTGGAGCCAACTGTGAGCGCAGCCGGCGAGACACGAAGTGTCTGCTGGCTTCGCGGTATCCGAAGAAGGCGATGGTGCGATGCTCGGGGGATTGATGAGGGCAGAGGCTTCGTGGCGATCTGGAGTTCGATGTGGCCCGCCTCGGCACACTGGAGGCCGGTGACGTGCATCCGTCGGGACGCGGAGGGCAGAGCCCGTAGCGACCCGATGGATTCGCGGAGCCGGCCGGAAGGGGAACACACCACCGTGCTGTGGAGTAGCGGTGCGGGCTGCCGACTCCTCGCATGGCGAGACCCACCGCTCGGGCTCCACAGAGCGGTGGAAGGCATGCGGGTTGCCGTAATCGGCCGGGTGATGTACGTTATTTCGTACGATTCGGGAGGTAGCTGTGAACCGGGTATCGCTTGGGAAGGACTTGGTACCAGTCAACGAGCTGCGTGCGAATCTGGCGTCGGTGCTGAAGAAGGTCGAGGAGACCGGGCGTCCTGTGGTGATCACTCAGCGGGGCCGCGCTGCCGCGGTTCTGGTCCACCCCGATGAACTTGATGAGCTTGCGGAGCAGAGAGAGCTGGTCCAGAAGGTGTTGAGGGGGCTGTCGGAGTCCGAGGCCGGAGAACTGGTCGATGACGACGACGTGTGGTCCGAAGTTGAGCAGCAGATTGCCGAAGCGGAGGCGCAGCGTGAGGGTTCGATGGACTCGCGGAGCGCGAGCTGACCTGAAGAAGATTGTCCGGGAGATCGCAAAGGACCGCCCGGACACAGCCCGCCGCGTGGCTGAACGGGTTCGTTCATTGACCGAAGATCTCGTCAGCCACCCGCTCGTCGGTAAGGTCGTCGAGGAGTTCGGCTCAGAAAATGTCCGTGAACGCGTGCTACGTCCATGGAGGATTGTGTACCGGGTTCTGCCGGATGAAGTACATGTCCTTGCCGTGGTCCACGCAAGACAAACACTGGACCGTCGGAGAGCCCGAATGAGGGACGACGACTTACGGCGCACCTGCCCGTGAGATGTCGAGCGCCACGAAGGGCGGGCACGTTCAAGGCCCTGAGTGGCCTCATTGGTGTCACCCACGCGTTCTCGACCGCGAGTAGCCGGTCCAGCCTGCAGCTCGAGACCGCGATAAGATCAGGGCATGAACGGCCCGCCCCACGACACCACGACCGAGGCCCATCAGGTCCAGATCGCGATCTACCGGCGAATGGGTGGACATCGACGGCTGCAGATGGGTCTCCAGATGGCTGACCACGGGCGGGAGCTCGCCCGCAGCGGCATCCGCGCGCGGCACCCGGAATACAGCCCTGAGCAAGTCGAGGACGCAGTGCGTGTGATGTACCTCGGGCGAGAGCTGTTTCAGGCTGCCTGGCCCGGTAGGCCGGTCCTCGCTCCGTGAGTCTGCCTGACTTCCTGGCCCGCTTGACTCAGGCGCTGGATGCGGCTGAGGTGCCCTACATGGTCTGCGGCTCCGTAGCGAGCTTCCACCACGGCGTTCCGAGAACTACCCAGGACGTAGATCTGGTCGTGAAGTTGACCGGGTACGATGTTCCGCGTCTGCTGCAGCACCTTCCAGAGGACGACTTCTACGTCAGTGAATCTGCTGCATTGGACGCGGTTCGGCGCGGCCGGCAGTTCAACGTGATTGATATGCAGACTGGCTGGAAGGCCGACCTCATTCTACAGAAGCGGCGAGCGTTCAGCCGCGAGGAATTCACGCGGCGACATCAGGTGGAACTGTTGGGGGTTGCAGTCTGGATCGCGAGCGCGGAGGATACGATCCTATCGAAGCTTGAGTGGGCGGCGGCAAGTGCGTCAGACCGGCAAGTCAGGGATGCGAAAGGAGTCGTAGACGTTCGAGGAACCGAATTGGATACCGAGTACCTTCGAAAGTGGGCTGCCGACCTCGGCGTGTCTACCGCCTTAGAATCACTGTTGGATGACTCGACTTGAGGTTCCACTGAAGCAGTTGAGTCCTGCCACCGACACTGCGCCCGAAAATCTAACGCCCCGGCGCTTCACCCGCGGACCACCGCCGCTCTACCGCCACCAGCACTACCCGCCCCTCCACGGCGATGAGGCCGCCGGGTGCTAGCGCGCGTTAGATTTCGGCCACCAGCGATGGCCCTTGTCTCCCTGCGCCCCTCCTACGGAGGTTGGTGCTTGTAGGCATCCGGGGTCCGACGGCCTACCGCCGCTGCCGCCAATGCCCTCGCAGATCGGCGCAGAGCCGCCTTGGCTGAGAACGAACGCCAACACCGCGGGCAGTCCCCATCCCGACTCAGCAAACCCCACCGCTGGCCCAGCCTCACAGCGCAGCCGGCAAAACGCGAAGCGTTTGCTGGCTTCGCGGTGTCGGCGGAAACCGCGTCAGGGTCGTTCTGACCGCCCAGCCCCTACGCTCCTGGCGACCTGGACAGTCGTCCTCGGTGCTGTCTCCCGCGCAGAGACACCACGGAAGAAGCAGATCGCCCACACCAGCGTTCGGCAGCACCACCATGGAAGGCAGCGGCTTGAAGCGCAGCATTACCCATCGTGGGCCTAGCATCTGAGCGCAGCCGGCGAAACGCGAAGCGTTTGCTGGCTTCGCGGTATCCGAAGTAGGCGACGGTGCGGCGCTTGGGATTGACAATGCGGAGGTACACTCGCGATCGGTGGAGTTCGTTGCGGCATACCTCGGCACACTGGAGGCCGGTGGAGTGCATCTGTCGGGACGCAGAGGGCGAAGCCCGGAGCGATCCGATAGATTCGCGGAGCCGGCCGGAGGGACGGCACGCCACCACGCCGTGTAGAGGCGGTGGCCTGTAGCCAACGTCCCGGTGAGGTTCGCAGCGGGGCTGCGCCGTCGCGATTCTGATCCACCCTGATGAGCTTGATGAGCTGGCGGAGCAGAGAGAGCTCGTTCAGAAGGTGTTGAGAGGGCTGTCGGAGTCCGAAGCTAGAGAGTTGATTAACGATGACGGCGTGTGGCTGGAGATCAAGCCGCAGATTGTCGAGTCGGAGGCAGTTCGTGAGGGTTCGATGGACTCGCAGAGCGCGAGCTGATCTGCGAGAGTTTCATCCAGGGGGTTGGGAAGGACCGTCCAAACACAGCGTGGCGCGTCGCTGAGCGGATTCGGTCAACGACAGCAAATCTTGTGAGCCACCCACTGGTGGGTCAGGTCGTCGAGCAGCTCGGCTCCGAGTATATCCGTGGAAGACTATGTGTCGAGATCTCTCGCGCGAGGCGAATATCCTGGATGCGCCTCGCGCGATGTGTATGTTGGTTCTCCGCACTGCTCGACTCAATGATGAAGACTGACATGATGCCTGCCTATGATGCTGTTGGGTAACGAATCTGAGCCAGACTCAACGTGACCGGGGCATGCAACGTCGGCCGAGCCCGGCGGAGGCGATGGCGTTTCCCCCCGCGTCAGGCGTCGCTGCCCCGTCCCAGGACCAGTATGGTAAGCGGTGGTTGCAAATTGCAACCACCGTGGATATCCTCACAATCAGGAGGTGTTCGTGGGCCACGCAGTCAAGCTGTCAGATGAACTGGTCGAATCCGCAAAGCACGAGAGCGAGATCTACTCCCGCTCGATGGCACAGCAGATAGAGCATTGGGCCAGGATCGGGCGGGCGGTCGAACGAACGGGGGCGTTCAACGACCGTGTTCGCGCCGCGCTCCAGGCCGAGCTGGCCTACGATGCGCTGACCACAGAGGAGAAGCTGGCCTACCTCAGCCAACTCGAGCGGGACATCCACATGCCGCGAGGGGATCGGGACCTTGCGAGGAGTCTGGCGGAATCCGAGTGAGGCCAGCTCCACCAGCGGTCTTGTGGTTGGTGATAGGCCCGAACGGGGCGGGGAAGTCCACTTAGGCCGCTCCAGGAAAAGAGATATCCAATGATCGGCGTGGAGGCGCGAGCCCATTGGCTCGCCTCGCTCGCAGTCGTATCTGGATACTTCCAGAGCGTGGCGAGCCGAGGGGCGACGCGCATCCGCGCCGAGGGTGGATAGGGGTTTTTCTGGAGCGGCCTTAGCCGCTGCGCACTCTAAGCTGAAATCGCGGATTGGCGAGGCCCGACAGCCGACCGACCCACCACCGCCGACTTGGTTCCTCACAGAGGACCTATACCAACTGCTGCGCACACCACGTCCCGCCGCGACCGCGGTTTGGAGGGCCGATGTGACCGCAGTTCATCAAAAGATCCTCGAGGGCTGGACGCCCTTTCAGGTCTATGAGGCTGCGCGAAAAAACACAGACTCGAAGAAGCCACTTTCCGAAGTCCTCTCCACAGCAACCATGGAGGTTCCGGAACCGCCACCCAAGCGAAACTATCTGTTCGATGACACGGGGCTGTAAGACCCGGCCACCATTTGCGATAGGCACAAGGCGCAGAAAAGTGGAGAGAGGGGCTGCAGGAGAGCTCACGAACACATAGTTCCAGCCCCCTTCACACATCGTGGAGTGTCGTCCTCACTACCTGCCGCCATCGAATGCCGGCGCACCTAACGCCCCGGCGCTTCACCTGCGGACCACCAGCTTCTTGAGCAGCGGCACCCGT
>CAYXGP010000401.1:0-5146 GCA_964464515.1 uncultured Enterobacterales bacterium | reverse complement strand
CTGAGGAGGCGGCCCCAGATGATCTGCCAGATGATCTGGTCGTCTGTGTGATTAGAGGTGGCCATGCGTCCCTGGTTTCTCCTGATGCTCCTCGGTGGCTGCTCCGCGAACTCGGGTGGTGACGAGACCGCCGTGGAAACCACATCCTCTGTGACCCGGTCACCGAGCGGCGCGACCTCCTCCGCGACCTCTTCCGCGACGGGCTCCACCAGCACGTCCGCGTCCGGCTGCAACCCTCAGACCGGCCTCGACGCGCCGCTCGGGGTCTGCTCGGCTGACGATCCCTGCACCCAGACCTCCGGCGGTGAGCCGATCACCGAAGACGCTGCCGCGCCGTCCTGCCCGGACGGCGTGCTGGAGTCGGGCACAGACGCCGACGGAGCGGTCCGCTACCGCTGCCGCACCTCCCCGGACGACGCGGGCCCTGAGCAACCCTACCCGCTGGTGCTGTTCTTCCACGGCTCGTTCGGCAGCGCCGACGACGTCTACGACTACACCTCGCTGCCCGCCAAGGCCGCCGACTTTCACCTCGTCTCGATCCACGGGCGTGCGCTGCACTGGCCCACCGCCGATCCGCGGGACGGCGCCCACCACGACATCTACTTCCGCGACCTCGGCGTCCCCTCGGCCAACCCCGACGTGGCGCACGCCGACGCGGTCATCGACGCCCTCGTGGCCGAGGGGGGCGTCGACCCCGACCGGATCTTCGTCTCGGGCTGGTCCAACGGAGCCCACTTCGCCCAGCTCTACGCGATCGCCCGGCACGAGACGCCGACCCCCGGGGGCAACCGCGTGGCCGCCGCGGCGGTCTACAGCGCGGCAGATCCGTTCCACGACACCCGCGCCGACGACGCGACGTCCTGCCAGCTCGACCCCTACCCCACCTCCGACGTGCCGATCCTGGTCGTCAGCCGGGTCTGCGATCTGATCGCCTGCGACGAAGCCCAGGCTTCCGAGCTGGCGGAGGAGGACTACGTGCCGGCCCCTGGGGCCGTCGTCGAGACGTGGATGAGCGACCTCTCCGAGCGGGTGGGTCCGAACGGGGAGTGGCTGCTCATCGACGGCTGGGGAGAGGTGGCGTCAGAGTGCGCGGGCTGGTGCTCGCTGGAGCTGGCGACGATCAACCACGTGCGGTGGCCGGACGGCGTCGCGGACGGCGGCAGCGATCACCAGATCGCCATGCTGGACTTCCTGTGGGCGCGTCCCCTGTGACACTGTTCGGCTGTGACATTGTTCGGCTGTGACGCTGTTCGGCGTCGGGCGCGGTGGAGGAGCGCTCACGGCATCCCCCACAGCTCGCTGGCGATCTCAGCGTCCGCGCGCGGCTGGCGTTCGAGGAGCGCCGCGTCTGGCATCCAGCCGGGTCCCATCAGGCAGCCCGTCACCGCCGCGGCGGGTGAGATGGTCTCCCAGATGGTGAATTCCATCGATCCGACGACGTTCTCCTCCAACGGAAGGAGGCGCCGCCACAGCGGGAGGACGGCCGATAGCTCGTCGGTGATCTGGTCGGTGCTGAGGGCGCTGTTGTCCCACGGAGGCGGCATCAGCGGTAGATCGACGCCCTCGTAGTAGGGATCCGAGCGGGCGTCGACGCGGAGTCCGTACACCAGCGTCCCCGCCTGCCACGCCACCCCGACGCTCGGTCCGTAGATCGTGATCCCGGGGGTGACCTCTCCCGGTCCGTCCTTCCACGACGGCAGGTGCAGCGCCGCGGCCATCGCGTGCTCCCCCAGCCCGGTGGTCCACGAGCGCCCGTGCACGTTGTTCCCCTGGAGCGCCGAGACGCCGAGCAGCGCGGCTTCGCGGTACGACGCGTCGCCCGTGAGCCGCCAGGCGGCGACCAGCGAGCGCAGGGGCATGTAGAGGTTCACCCCCCAACCCATGAGCTGGAAGTAGCCGTGGTCGGGCCCCCACCAGATCCGGCGCATCGCGTGGTCGTCCTGATAAGACAGCCAGGTGTCGGCCTGCCCGACCAGGGCGTCGGTCGCGGCCTGTCCCCAGCCGTCGGGGAGGGCCTCGGGCTGGAGCGCCACAGGCACCGCCATCCACAGGCGGTTCTGCCACCACAGGTTGGCGACGGCCGCGTGGAAGGTCTCCTCCAACGCGCCGAGTGCCTCCGTGTAGACCGGGTCACCGGTCGCCAGAGACAGCTCGACCAGGGCCCACATCTGCGTCTCGGCGTCGGGCTCGGGGGGCTCGGTCCAGGTGTGGGTCTCGCCCGCTTCGGTCTGCCAGCTGTGCGAGACCCGGACATCGGGGTCTGCGCCGAACGCGTAGGCGGCCTGCGCCGACGCGATGTACGTCGCGGCGGTCTCCTCTTCACCGACCGTCCCGAGGACGCGACCGGTCATGGCCGCGTAGCGCGCAAAATGCAGAGATGAATCCCGCGTCGCCAGCGACAGATAGTAGGGCTGCGTGTCCTGCCCCGGATCCCACTCAGCGGGGTGGCTGGTGGCCTCGATCCATGTGCCCACCGAGCCGTCTCCTCGCTGCGCAGAGAGCCAGACGTCCATCCCCCACAGCGCTTCGTCCAGGATATCCGGGACGCCGTTGCCGCTCTCGGGGATCCCGAGCTGGCGGTCCGTGAAGTTCTCGGGAAACATCTGGTACGCCACCAGCAGATCCTCCACCGCGCGGAAGTGGGTGTGGCGCCGATCGAAGTCACCGGCGTCGTGCCAGCCGCCCGTGACGTCGGGCAAGAGTTCGTCGGTGGCCGTGGCCGCGACGGCGGAGAAGTTGTCATAGCTGACGAACGCGTCGCTCTCGTCGCGGAAGCCCCAGCCCTCCGCGGCGTGATCTTCGTAGTCGGAGTTCTCTGGCGGGAACCCCCCGACGTAGGTGGCGTGGATGTCGCCGCGGGGCCAGCCCGTGTGTTCGGCGTCCAACTCAGCACAGCGCGCGTGAAACAGCCCGCGCGCGTGGGTGAAGAACGCCTCCCCCAGCGGCGCCTGACCCAACTCAAAGCTCCACGAGCGGCCCAGGCCCGGCACGCGGATGTAGTAGCTCCCGGCGACCGTGAGCGCGGAGAAGTCGAGCTGGTAGACCACCTCGCCGGTGGCCTCCGCGGCGTCCGCACGGTGCGTGATGGCGCCGCTGTAGGCGACCTCCCCCGTCTCTTCATCGATCACCTCGAACAGCTCACCCTCGAAGCGAGAGAGAGCGAGCGAGCCGGCCTGTGGAAACCACCCGGACAGATAAGCGTACTTGCTCGGCGCGTCGGCCAGCGTGCCGATCTGATCGACCTTGAGCGCCCAGGAGATGCTCTCATCGATGTCGAACACGAAGTCGTGTCGATTCCCCCAGGCGTCCTGGACGGCGTACGGCTCTCCCGACACCATCGCGAACGGCAGCTCGACCAACGTGACCACGGCGACACGGGCCAGGGTCGTCTTGTCCAAGGGTTTCTCCTCGTCGCCGAATCGGGGCGTCCACAGCTCGCGCGCGGCCACGGGCCAGATCTCCGCGCTCGCCGCAGACTGGGCGGGGTGCTCACAGCCCGCCACCAGCCAGTGCGCGTCGTCTCCCATCCGCTCCAGCAGCGCCGGGTAGTCGCGGGCGTAGGTGTCGAGCCAGGCGTAGCCCTGCTGGTAGCTGGCCCACCACGTCTCGACGTCCTCTCCGGCGGCGTACATCGCAGACAGGTAGGTCCCGCAGCCGCGCTCCAGGCGCCCGGTGAGCCAGTCGGTCGGATCGGAGACGATCGCGACGGTGTCGTCGGTGAGCACCCGGACCTCTCCTGTCATACCGGGTTGGAGCGCCGAGACATCCGTCAGCGGCTCACAGCGGTCGCCGGGCTCCCAGTCGACGGGCACGCCGGGGCACTGCTCGCCCTCCCCTCGCGGCGTGGCGGCGATGGCCACCTCTTCTGCCGAAAGCGCCCGCGACCACAGACGCACCTCGTCGATGCGGAGATCGCCGCCCTGATCCAGGCTGAATACTCCGGCCCGCAAGGCCTCCCCGAAGCGCCCCTCTGTCGCCGTCACCGGATCGCCAGAGGCCGGCTCCAGCGCCGCGCCGTCGAGGTACACAGTGATCGCGCTCCCGGCCTCTGGCGGGACGACCACGGCCAGGTGGTGCCAGCAGCCGTTGTCCGGCCTGGCGTAGTTCACGGAGACGCTGTCGTCTCCCTGGCCGGAGGCCACCGAGATCTCGCCCCACAGGTCGAGGACCGTCAGCTTCGGCAGCTCCCAGCTGGCGTCGCCGAACCCGAACAGCACCGCCTGGGTGTTGTTGTCGGGCTTGAAGTACCAGCCCTCCATGGTGACGCCGTCCGTGGCGTCCACCTCGGTCAGCGCGGCGGCCCTGGCGCCGTTGTCGGTCTCCTCGCCGGTCGGTCCGTAGGCCTGGTTGTGGCCGCCGCGGGCGTAGTCCGCCGTCGAGAAGCCGCCGCTGCGGGTCGCCGTCATGTCGTAGCCGCCGACGGCGTCGCTCCAGTCGCCGTCGAGCGCCCAGTGCGCCACCAGCCCCGTCGTCGAGAGCTCGCCCTCAGTCGGCTCGGTTGACTCGCCCGTATCGGCAGGAGGTGTCCCCGTGTCGACATTCTTCAGCTCCGGGAACGTGATCTCACAGTCTTCGGTGGTGGTCTCGGTCTGCTGAGTCGTCTTCTGCGGGTCTGATGTGGGGCTTGATGTCTCCGGGGAGGTGGCGTCCGGAACTGGCGTCGTTGGAGCGGCGCAGCCGGTGGCGAGTCCCAGCCAGATAAGGAGAACGCTGTGTTGCATGGAGTCGGCTCCTGCGGAGGCGTACAGAACGCCAAGGCCGCTACAAGATGCTACGGCGCCGATGGTTCGACGACGTCCTCTCCCCACAGTGGCGGTAGATCGGTGGCGACGGCCTCGACGGGGGCCGCTCGCACCACTGCAGCCCCTGCGTGGACCCCCAGCAGCAGCCAGCCTCCCGGACCCCCGCGCCGGAACGGACCCACCAGCTCGTAGCCCAGCTCCGTGGCCACCCGCGCATGCGGCAGCGCCGGGCGCGGGCTGGTGTGGAGCACCCCGCCCAGGATCTCGGCGACAAGGTGGCTGGGAGCCCGGCAGAGATCAGCGTAGGTCGCGGTCTTGTGGGCGGTGCTCGCCATACGATCACCATACCCGAGAGTCCTGTGACATCGATCTTTGCGTGGGGTGATTTCGTCCCCGAGACCCGG
>CAYXGP010000400.1:0-5184 GCA_964464515.1 uncultured Enterobacterales bacterium | reverse complement strand
GATGCTTGCATCCCCCTGTGCAAAGCACAGCCGGGGGAAGGCTATCAAGACTTCCGGCCACTACATGTCTCCTTCCCCCGAATCGCGCCACATTGTGGCGGGTCATCTCCCGCTGCGTGTACCGTGATGACATGGCACCGATGCTGGCCCTCCTCTTCGCCTGCACAACCCACCGAATGATCCGGCTGGAGAACCGCGTCCTGGCGATGGAAAACACCCGCCTGCGTGAGGCGGTGACCGACTGCGGGGCACCCGCAGACCAGGGGTACGCGACCACCGTCACGCCCGACACCATCCGCGAGTACATCGCGCGGGCAGGACTCCCCGCTCCCGAAGAGACCGGCGCGGGGGTGTTCCTGATCGCTGTGGAGGGCAAGAACACGGGCTTCCGCATCGCCGTGCAGCTGTTCGCCCGCGAGCAGATCCTGTTCGTCACCACGCTCGACTACATGCAGCTCAACGACGTGGACTCCCCGTCATCGATGATCCTGCTGCTCACGCGTCTGGCGGCGCTCAACTACGAGATGCTCGTCGGCAAATACCAGCTCAACATCGACTCCGGCGACATCTCGCTCTCGGTGGAGCAGCACCTCGACGACGGGCTGGGCTACTCCACCTTTGAGGCGCTGATCCGCCATGAGATCGACACCGCCGATCGCCACTTCCCCGAGCTGATCTCGATCGCGAAGGGCGAGATGCTCTGATCACTCCAGCAGCTCAGTCCAGCGTGGCGCTGGCGGCCTGCCGCATCTCGGGCACCGGATCGAACAGGTGATCGAGGTAGCTGGCGAGGTGCTCCGCAGACGCCGGCTGGCTGCGATAGCCGACGTGGCCGTCCGGGCGGATCAGGTACAGCGCCTCCGAGGCGGCCCCGAAGGCCTCGTGGAGCTCATGCTGCGCGTCACACAGGAGCGCCCCCTGCCATCGCGCGAGCGGCGCGGGCCGCGCATCGCGCGGCACCACAAGCGCCACGTCGACCAGCGCGCCGAACCGCACCCGCACGCGGTCACCGATGGCGAGCATCCTCTGATAGCCCTCATCCGTCCCCGCGTAACCATCGAAGATCAGCATCAGGTGCTTGTCACGGCCGAGGTACTTGAACAAGCTTTCGCCGCCGGGGAGTTCGAGATCGGGCACGCGATCTCCCGGGCCGGGCGCCTTGGAGAACCGCAGCCATGACCCCATCCCCGGCAGCTCATCTGCGCCGTCAGCGTCGAGTCGGGCGGACCAGATGGAGGTGTGGTGCTCGCCCACTGCCGGGCTCGTGCTGTAGCCGAGCGAGATCCCGCTGAGCCCCCGAAACAGCAGCGGCCCGAAGAAGCCGGAGTTGAACAGCAGCGCAGCGACCTGGTTTCGCAGCCCCACGAACGCCCTGTTACGGCTGGTCATCGTGCGAAACACCGTCTTCGTGGCGCGATCCGTGCGGCTGACGACGTTCGCGGCGACGGGCTTGCGCTCGCGTTCGTAGCTGTCGAGCAGCGCGGGGCGCGCGCGCCCCCGATCGACCAACGCGAGCTTCCACGCCAGGTTGAAGGCGTCCTGGATGCCGGTGTTCATGCCCTGGCCGCCCACCGGACTGTGGATGTGCGCGGCGTCACCCGCGAGGAACACGCGCCCCACCCGGTAGCGCTCCGCGAGACGTCCGTGGAAGTGGAAGCCGGCGAACCAGTGAGGATCCGAGAGCTGCATTCCCGGCGCCCCCCGCGCCGCCACGATGCGGTCGAACATCTCGAGATCCGGCTCGTCGTCGCTGCCCGGATCGATGGCGATGACCCGGTAGCGTCCAGGCTCGAACAGGGGGATGCACCCCAGCGGCCCCTGATCCGAGAAGAACATCGCGCCCTCTCCGGGAGGGACATCGACGGGGAACGACACCCGCACGTCGGCCTGCACGAGGCGCATCGGGAAGGTGCTGCCATCGAACGAGAGTCCGAGCTGGTGCCGGACGGTGCTGTGGGCGCCGTCGCAGCCCACCAGCCAGGTGGCTCGGACCCGCTGCGGCCGGCCACTCTCTCGCATGAGTCGAGCCGTAACACCGAGCTCATCCTGCTCGAACGAGATGAGGGCGGTCGGTCGCTCGATGGCTCCGCCCAGCTCCTGCAGGCGCGCCTCAAGCAGCTCCTCGGTGCGGATCTGCGACTGACCCAGGATGAACGGGTAGCGCGTGCCCGCCGCGGTGAGCTCCAGGTGGGCCAGCCGCTGGTCCCGCTGAAACAGGTTCAGTCCCGTCACCCGCACACCCTCGTCGAGGAACCGCTGGACGATGCCCATCTGGGCGAAGACCTCCAGCGTGCGCGGCTGGATCGCCGCGGCCTTCGACCACGGATCCCGCGCGGCCTTCTGCTCGATGAGGCGGACCGTGAGCCCGCAGGCGGTGAGCTGACAGGCCAGCGTGAGGCCCACCGGGCCTGCGCCGACGATGAGAACATCGATCTGTTTCGGCATCTGCTTCCTCATCTGGTTCCTCCTGGGCGCTCGTTTGTAAGGCACACTCCGGGCGGCGACCAGGGGCGCGTGCAGACCTGCCGGCGGCGATTGCGCGGGATAGGCGGGCGCCCGTGCGTCCCCCCCACCTCCATCCGCTCGGCGGCTCGCTCCAGCTCCTCCTCGAGGACGCCGGCGACCTTCGCCACCTCGAGCAGCTCGACGAGGCCCTCTGGGCGGCGAGCGCTGCGCCGATCGAGGCGTTCTGCTGCGATCCCGTGTTTCTGCGTCTACTCGACACCGACGGCAACGATCGTATCCGCATCGATGAGCTCAAGGCGGCGGCGCGCTGGATGCTCCGGATGCTCGTGGACCGGACCGACGTGGGCGCGTCCGAGGCGGGTCTGCGATTGGCCGCCATCGACACCACCCACGCGGAGGGCCAGCGGCTCCACACCACCGCCGCGCAGCTCCTGGAGAACCTGGACCGCGCCGGGGACCCGGAGCTCACGCTCGCGCAGGTGCGGGATCGCCAGCGCATCATGGCGGCCGCCGCGACCAACGGCGACGGGGTCATCCCCGCCAGCGCCCTCGAGGCGCCCGCGCTCCGCGCGCTGGTCACCGACATCGCTGCCACCGTCGGAACGACGTCGGACGCCAGCGGCGCGGACGGCGTCACCGAGGCGCACCTCGCGGCGTTCCTGAAGGCCGCCCGGGCGCGGCTGGCATGGCGGGCGAGCGGCGACTCCACGCGCTGGCTGGGCGCGCAGACCGAGCCGGCCTGGGCCGCCTGGGACGCGCTGCAGGAGCCGCTCGATCGCTTCTTCGCGCTGTGCCACCTGCTGCGCTTCGGCTGCGAGGACGCTCTGGAGCTTCCAAAGGCCGGCGACCCGCGCGAGCGGCTGAAGGAGGTCCCCTTCGCGGTGCCCACACCGGAGGGCAGGCTCGACGGAGCGACCTGGGTGAACCCCGTCCATGCGCCCGCATGGGAGCGCCTCGTGGCCCTCGCGCTGGACGACGACCCCGCGCTGGACGAGGCGGGCTGGCGAGCGCTGTGCGATCGGTTCGGCCCCCACGCGCGCTGGAGAGACACCGAAGCAGGCGCGCAGGTCTCCCGGCTACCAGACGCGCGGCTGCGGGAGATCCTCGCGGCGACCAGCGAGGTGGACGCACTCCGAGCGCTGATGCTCCAGGACCGAGAGGTCGGCGACGAGCTGCTGGAGATCGGACAGGTCGAGCGCCTGATCCTGTACCAGCGCTGGCTGTTCGCGTTCGCCAACAACTTCGTGAACTTCTCGGAGTTCCACGACCCCTCCCGACGGTCGCTGATCGAGATGGGCGCGCTGATCCTGGATGGGCGTCGCTTCGGGCTCTCGGTGCGGGTCCGCGATCGCGTGTCTCACAAGACCCGCGCGAAGGCCAGCCGCATCTTCCTGCTCTACGTGGAGTGCCTGCGAAGCCAGCCCCCCGAGCGAATGGAGCTGGCCGTCGCCGTCACATCCCGGCGCCGCGGCCACCTGCAGATCGGGCAGTGGGGGATCTTCGAGGGTGCGGACGGACGCATCTGGGACGCGCGGGTAGTGGACGTCCTCGAGAACCCCGTCAGCCTGATGGAGGCCGTGACGCAGCCGTTCGTGCGGCTCACCGATTTCCTCTCGGCGCAGACCGAGCGGTTCGTCGCCGCCCGCACCGCGCAGGTCGAGGCCGCCCTGGGCTCCGAGATCGCCGCCTCGGAGAAGCAGCTCTCGGCCATCCCTCCGGCGCCCGTCGAGGCCCCCGAGGAGCCTCCCCCCGAGAAGTCCGAGTCGTGGTCACCGCGTGAGCTGCTGGTGAGCGGTGGCCTCACGTTCGCCGCGCTCAGCTCGTCGGCGGCCTACATCGCCGGCACGCTGGCCTCCATCGACCTGATGAACCTGCTGGTGGCCGTCCTCTCACTCATCTTCATGGCGACGGTGCCGACCGTGCTGCTACTGCTGTTCCGGCTGAGCCGCCGCGACGTGGGCGTGGTGCTGCAGGCCAGCGACTGGGCGATCAACCACCAGCTTCGGCTGCCGCGCTGGGCCGGGCGCGCGTTCACCCACGTCCCGACAGCCCCCGAGGGAGCGGTGGTCCATCGCGCAGAGCTGCTGCGTGAGCTGCTCGGACGCGGGCCCCGTCAGCGCCGCGCCCTGCTGCTCGCGCTGCTCGCTGCCGCGCTGACCGTCCTCTGGCTCTGGATGGGTTGGTGACGCCCGTCCCCGGTCGAGGCCAGAACCCAATCCAGGGGTCCAGAATCAACGAAAGGTGGGAATGGGCCTGTCGGTGAAAAGGGTGCAGTTCGGGCGGGTTCCCTGATGATGCGATGACATGAGGTAAAGCAGCCGCTAAGGCGGGTTTCCGAAGTTTCAAAGAACGGAGAACCGCCTCATGACCGCTATCGAGATCTATCCCGGCCGCACCGGAATGCACCGCACGCTTGAAGAAATCGCTGCTCAACTCTCGGCGCCCGCAGCGCCGACACGGGTACCGGCTACGGCGACGGAGTTGATGGAGGTGGAGCGAACCGGGCGACTCTGCGCGCTGGAGCGGGCCGATCTGCAGACGGTGGCCGGTCTTGTGGAGGTTCACATTGACCGGGCGCTCTGCGCGGCGGCCGTGGGCGCAGCCCGCGTGTCCTACCGCCGCTCGGGCCAGCCGGGTCGGCTTCGGCACCGAGGCTGGAAGCGGGTTCGCTTCCAGCTTCGCAACGGTCTGGTCGTCCACATGCACACCCCCTACCTG
>CAYXGP010000399.1:0-5233 GCA_964464515.1 uncultured Enterobacterales bacterium | reverse complement strand
CCGCGATGAGGCGGGCTTCGTGACCATCATGGGCGGAACGATGGTCAAGGCCCCCGGAGGGCATCGGCTTCCTGCTCGGCTACATGATGGGCTGCCGTTCGGAGCAGTCCCTGGGCGTGATGGCGCAGATCAAGAACGGGTTCGAGGTGGACCCCGATGACCAGTCCAAATTCGACATGGGACGGCTGATCGAGCTCTCGGGACAGTACGAGCGAGCGGTCTCCGATATCTCGGGCTTCCCGATCATCCTCGAGGCGCGCGCAGGGCCGACCCTCATCCAGCCCGACGACGATCTCGAGGACATCCAGGAGATCGCCGACGACGAGCGCAACGTCTTTGGCGTGCATGCGGCCGCGGGGGTCGGCACCGAGTACCGCATCGAGGTGCTGGACTTCCACGCCGCCCTCGGCGCCACCTACCGAACCATCAAGCTGGTGGATGGTGAGATCTGGGACGAGGACTACACCCTTCGAGGGAGCGGCATCGTGTGGTGGCTCAACGCGACCGTGCGCTACTGAAAGTCCGCGGCCGTGCGCGGCATCAGCCGCCGCCGCACCCAGCGATACCCCATCACGCCGGTGAGGGTCACCTCCTCTCCCTCGCTGCCGACATGCGACGCCCAGTCGCTGTCGTCGTACATGCGATCGTAGACGACGACGCCGCTTCCTCCGCCGAGCTCCCACAGGTCGGTGTCGGCGCACTCAGCGCCGTCGGCCGAGCAGTCGTAGGCGGCGTCGGTCACCGTGGCTGTGACGGTGATCAAGACACCCTCGTAGTCCTCGGAGGCCGCGTCGCTCAGCGAGACCACCGTCGGCGTGATCGCGCCCGAACCGGTCACGCTCCAGCTCGACGCCGAGATCTCGGTGAGATCGTAGTACTCGTAGGTGGTCCCTGTCGCGGTCACCTCGTCGCCGATGCTGACCCCCGGAGAGCTGTCGGTGTAGACATACACGCCGGAGAATGCAGGGGATGCGGCGGCTGGATCCTGGGCGGTGAACCCGTCTGCGTCCGTGCCCGTCACGATCGCGCCGGTGATGGTCACCCCGACTCCCTCGTCCAGGGTGCCGTCCTGGATCTCGGTGATCGTGACCACCGCCGCCGGACACCCCAGATCAGGGTTGCTGATCTCGGCGCAGGGATCGCAGGTGTCGCCTTTACCGTCGCTGTCCGCGTCGGCCTGATCGTCGGCGTCCACCGGGCAGACGTCGTCGTCGTTGGGCACGCCGTCGGCGTCGTAGTCGGTGCCGATGGGCGTGGCGTCGCAGGCGTCGCCCTCGCCGTCACCGTCCGCGTCGGCCTGCCCCCCGTCATCCATCGGGCGGATGGGGTTGAACATCTGCGGGCAGTTGTCCGCGCTGTCTGCGAGGCCGTCTCCGTCCTGGTCGTCGGCGGTCAGGCCGTCGTACTCCCCGGGGCGGCTGGGCTCGCAGGTGGGCTCGTCCTCAGGAATCCCGCAGTGAATCGCCGGGTAGTCCGAAGACAGCTCGGAGGAGATGGTGTCGAACGAAGCGCCGAACTCACCCTGCGTACACACCGCCCTCGCCTCGCCGCAGACGTCGATGACGTCGCAGTCGCTTCGGAGGGGGCCCACCACGTCGTCCTCACCGTAGAGCGCCTCGCCGCCCCGCAGCACCAGCACCGCGCCCGTGGCGTCGGCGTCGAAGATAGCCTGGAACGGCTGGGCGCCGCTCCGATCGAACACCGCGACATCGGCCACGAGGCCCGCGGTCAGCGCGCCGATCTCGGCCTCCGCGCCCAGGGCGATCGCCCCGTTCACCGTCGCCATCTCCCACAGCTCCCGGTCGGTGAAGTAGCTGCCCCAGTTGTTGTGGTTGAGGCTGTCAGCGCAGGCAAGCTCGCGGTTGGTGTTGATCGATCCTGAGTAGGTCCAGTCCGTGCCGATGGCGATGATCCCACCCAGGCGGTGGAACATGGGGACCTGCGCGGTGTCGCCGTAGAGGCTGATGTTGGAGCGCGGCGACCAGATGATCTGCGCGCCGTCGCGGGCCATGCGGTAGTAGTCCGGCGCGCTCAGCCCGATGGCGTGGACGTGCGCGACGTTCGACTCCACCAGGTCCTGGCCCTCGAAGCCGTCGACCATGCAGGCGAACTCACCTACTGCGTAGTCGTCGATGCCCTCGGCCGTGTGGGGCACATACGCAGACTCCTGGGCGACGGCGGCCTCGGAGTCGGACCAGTTCCAGCGGCAGTCGTCCTCGAAGTCTTCGTCGGAGTCACCGAGCGGGAAGGTCTGGTTGTTGACCTCGGGTGCATCCAGCCCTTCATTGGCGCTGTCCTGATCGAGGTTCCGCACCATTCCGTTGGCGTAGCCGGAGCCCACCATCGAGGTGGTGCCGCCGATCACCATGCGCAGCTCGCCCCACTCGGTGCCCCACGAGGTGTTGTTGCTCGGCGTAGACAGGGAGCCGCGCCAGTCGTGCCGGTGGTCGTAGCGGGTGTCGCCGTGGTCGATCGGCGCGCCCTCGGTGTAGGTGATGTGATCGTGGGGGTTGATGAGGCCGGGGCTGATGGCGCCGTCGGGGCAGTCGATGATCGTCGCGTCGGAGAACGCAGACTCGCCCGAGCAGTCACAGCCCACGCAGGCGATGAGACCGTCGCCGTCGATCAGCACCGAGCCGCCGTCGTAGATCGCGTCCGGCGCCAGGACCGCGCCCCGAAGCAGGACGCCGGCGCCGGTGCCAGCGGTCAGCCCGCAGACGCCATCAGTGGGCGCGGTCAGCTCGACCCCGCAGTCGATCGCGTCCGTCCCGGTGCCGGTCGTGCCCGTCGTGCCTGAGGTCCCCCCGGTCGTGCCCGCGGTCCCCCCGGTCGTACCCGACGTGCCCGAGGTCCCCCCGGTGGTGCTGGTGCCCCCGGGGCCCCCGACCCCGGTGGCGCCGTCCTTGCCATTGCATCCGAGGAGGAGGGTCATGAGGAGGATGGCGCGCATGGAAAACCCCGGGAGACAGATGGAT
The DNA here is from genome assembly GCA_964464515.1 of uncultured Enterobacterales bacterium. Lineage (GTDB taxonomy): Bacteria > Myxococcota_A > UBA796 > UBA796 > UBA2385 > CAYXGP01. The sequence continues at coordinate 2,258 of CAYXGP010000399.1, read as the reverse complement.
GAACAGCCTTATCCCCGTCGGCTCTCTGTGGCGTCACATCTGGCGCTGTGAGTGAGCGAGGAGAAAGCGAGATCGCCCCGGGTGTGCCTCAGCATCCTCGACCCGACGCTCACATTTCCGGCCGACGCCGGCGCGTTCCTCCGCCGCAGAAGCGTCAGCTCCGCTCGAGCGTCGCTGCCAGCCCGTTGGCCTCAGGAGGCCGGAACCGATCTCCGAACTGCTCCGCCAGCTCGGCCGCCCGCGCCACGAACACGTCTACGCCCATCTGCCGGATGTATGACGCAGGCCCCCCGGTGTACGGTGCGAAGCCCCAACCCAGGATCGCCCCGACGTCAGCGTCTTCTCCTGTCTGCACCACCTCGGCGACCAGGCAGCGCGCCGTCTCGACGGCCTGCACCATCAGAAACCGCTCGATCAGCGCCGGCACATCCGGCTGCGTCTCCACCGGCGGATACAGCCCGGCCAGTCCACGCCACAGCCGCTTCGAGCGCTCGGCCGGGTTGTAGTCGTAGAACCCACCCTTGCCGCGCGCGCCGGTCCGCTTGTGTGTCTCGACCAGCGCCTCCAGCACCGGCGTCGAGGGATTGGCTGGCGCGGCGTCGCCCAGATCTGCCCGGGTCTGCCTGCCCACCTGGTGCATCAAGCCCAGCCCCACGGCGTCGGCCAGTCCCAGCGGCGGCATGGGCATCCCCGACATCTTGCCGGCGTTCTCGATCAGCGCCGGGGCGACGCCCTCTGAGAGCATCACCATGCCCTCGGTGACGTAGGTGCTGAACACGCGGCTGGTGTAGAACCCGCGGCTGTCGCGCACCACGATGGGGGTCTTGCCCAGCGCGCGCACGAAGTCCAGGGCCCACGCCAGGGTGGCCGGGGCGGTCTGCTCCGCGACGATCACCTCTACCAGTGGCATCTTCTCGACCGGCGAGAAGAAGTGCAGGCCGATGAACCGCTCGGGACGGCTGCTGGCGGCCGCCAGCCCGGTGATCGGCAGCGTAGAGGTGTTCGACGCCAGGACGACGTCGTCACCCAGCACCGCGTCTGCGCGCCCGGTCACCGCGGCCTTGATCCCGCGGTCCTCGAACACCGCCTCGATCACCACCTGGCAGTCGGCCAGATCGCCGTAGTCGGTGCTGGGGTGGATGCGCGCCTTCAGCGCCTCGCGCTGCTCCGCGGTCTTCCAGCCCTTTTTGATGGCCCGCTGCATCCTCTTCTCGACGTACCGCCAGGCGCCGCGAGCGCGACCCAGATCGAGGTCGATCACCACGGCGTCCAGGCCGGCCTTCGCGGCGGCGTAGGCGATGCCGCTGCCCATCAGACCTGCTCCCAGCACCCCGACCCGCGTAGGCCGCAGCTTCGGCACGTCTGCCGGACGGCGCACCAGCCCGTCGGCCCGCTGCTTGCCGAGGAACAGCGTGCGCACCATGTTGCCGGCCACGGGATCGGCCAGCAGGCTGGCGAAGTACCGGCTCTCGATGAGCAGCCCGGCGTCGATCGTCGTGCGCAGCCCCTCCCAGACCGCAGACAGGATGGCCTGCCCCGCCGGGTAATTGCCGTAGGTCTTCGCGCGGTACATCGCGTTGGCGACCATGAACATCCGCGCGATCTCGGGGCTGTCCGAGCCGCCGCCCGGCACCTTGTACCCCTTCTCATCCCAGGGCTGCACGCTCCGGGGAGCATCGGACAGCCAGGTTCGCGCGGCGTCGAGAAGCTCCGCGGCGGGCACCACGGCGTCGATCAGCCCGGCGGCGAGCGCCTCGGCCGGGCGAAGCTGCTTGCCCTCCATCAGCAGCGGCGCCGACGCCTGGATGCCGATCATTCGCGGCAGCCGCTGCGTGCCGCCCCCGCCGGGGAGCAGACCCAGGGTGGCCTCGGGCAGACCGACACGGATGCGCCCGGCCGAAGCGCAGATCCGATGGTGGCACGCCAGCGCGATCTCATAGCCTCCCCCCAGCGCGGTGCCGTTGATCGCGGCGACCACCGGCTTGCCGCCCGTCTCCAGCCTGCGGAGGATCTTCGAGAGGGCGTCGGCGTTCTCGGGGGGGGCGCCCCCGGCGGCCATGCGCTCGATCGTGTGGAGGTCGGCGCCGGCGATGAAGTCGCGCTTGCCCGACGTGATGATCAGCCCCGTGACGGCGTCGTCTTCGAGCGCGGCGGTGATCGCCGCGTCGAAGGCCGCCAGCGAGTAGGCGGAGAGGACGTTCTGCTTTAGCCCGGGCATGTACCAGGTCAGGACCGCCGCGCCCTCCCTGGTGGTCGTG
>CAYXGP010000398.1:0-5243 GCA_964464515.1 uncultured Enterobacterales bacterium | reverse complement strand
CGAGTGAGAGCAAGCGCCGGTCAGGACGTTATCCTTCGCCCAAGATCCACCGGAGACCGCCATGCTGCTCCCGCTCCTGACCCTGACCGCGCTGGCCGAGCTGCCGCTGCCCGTGCAGCCCGACTGTGGCGAGCCGTACCAGCCCGAGCTGTGCCCCGACGATCTGGACGAGCGCTGGTGGATGATCAGCTACATCCCGGAGCATGCGACCGAGAGCATCCGGGAGGCCGAGCGCGACCTGGGCTCGGGCATCAGCGTCGATCGGGCCTGGCGCACCTCGACCGGTCGGTGGGACGCGATCGTGGCGGTGGGCGACAGCGGCCTGTACTGGGACGAGTCCGACATGGTGAACAAGATCCATGTCAACACCGGCGAGCTGCCGATGCCCCAGGACAGCAAGGGCGACACCAGGGGCACGTATGATCTGGACGGCAACGGGCTGGTGAACGTGGCCGACTGGGCCGAAGATCCGCGCGTGGACATCACGGCGGGCCGCGAGCATGCCGACCATCTGCTCGACCCGAGCGACCTGATCTACACCTTCTCGGACGGTCTGGACGACGACGCCAACGGCTACACCGACGACATCGCCGGCTGGGACTTCTTCGGCCGCGACAATGATCCCTACAATGACTACGAGCACGAGTACGGCACCCACGGCAACGGCGTGATGCGAACGGCGGCGGGTGAGGGCGGCAACGGCGGCCGCATCGGCGTGTGTCCGAACTGCGCGGTGCTGCCGATTCGTCTCGGCGACACCTTCGTCGACGACGGCTTTCGCGTGGCCGAGGGCGTGATCTTCGCCGCCGATCACGGGGCGGCCTCCATGAGCATGGCCCTGGGCGCGCTGTCCAACCCCCAGGGGATGATCGACGCGGCCGAGTACGCCTTTGAGAACGGCCTCGTGCTGGTGGGCGCGACCGGCGACGAGAACGCCTACCACCACAACATGCCGGCGGCCCTCAACGACGTGCTGTTCGTCCACTCGATCAGCCACGACACCAACGACGACGACAGCGACGTCTACAGCTACTTCAACACCTGGAACTGCAACAACTACGGCCCGCGGGTCGATCTGGTCTCGCCGGAGAACGCCTGCGCGACCGGCGCCGTCGCGGGCATCGCGGGGCTGGCGGCGCTGGTGCAGTCGGCGGCCAACGACGCGGGCATCACCCTGCATGCGGGCGAGATCCATCAGCTCCTGTTCACCACCGTCGATGACATCTGGCTCAGCGACGAAGAGCGCGAGATCTCGAACGCGTACCCCAGCAGCGAGGGCTGGGACCCCTTCTACGGCTACGGGCGCGTGCATGCGGCGCGGGCCGTGGAGGCCGCGGCGGCCGGGGAGATCCCCCCCTGGATCAGCCTGACGGGGCCGGAGTGGTTCGAGCCGGTGCTGGCGGACGGCGGCGGCGAGGTGGAGATCACCGGGATCATCTCCGGCGAGCGCGTAGACAGCTTCAGCTACGTCGTGGAGATGGGGCGCGGGCACGATCCCCGCTCGTGGACGACGCTGGCCGAGGCCGACGGCGCGGGCGTCATGGATGGCGTGCTGGCCACCTTCGACCCGGACGACCTGGCCGCCGTGAGCGTGGGGGAGCCGGACGAGGATGAGGGCATCGTGGGTCGGCTGGAGCGCGTGATGGGCCCTACGGTCACCGTCCGGGTGCGCGTGACCGACAGCGAGGGGCGATCTGCAGACCGCCGCAAGACCTTCACCGTGCACCACGACGAAGACCTCAAGCCGGGCTTCCCGGTGCGGCTTGGCGCCAGCGGCGAGGCCAGCGCGGCCACCGCTGACCTCGACGGCGACGGCATCTACGAGATCATCCTCTCGCTGTCCGACGGGCGGGTGGCCGCCTACGACGGCGCTGGTCAGCCCGTGGACGGCTGGCCGGCGACCTCCGAGACGATCGAGGACCTGCACACCGACTCAGCGGGGTGGAGCGCGATCGGTGAGATGCCGGACGGGTTCGTCTCGGCGCCCGCCGTGGGCGATCTCGACGGCGACGGAGAGCCCGAGGTGGTAGCCGTCACCTTCTTCGGCGACATCTACGCCTGGCACGGCGATGGCACCCTCGCGGACGGCTTCCCGTACCACAACATCGGCCGCGAGCCCGAGGAGTTCGACAACGATCACACCTACGATCAGGGCTTCATGGCGGCGCCGACGCTGGCCGACATCGACGGCGACGGCGGTCACGAGATCATCGTCCCTGGCCTGGACAGCCGGCTGTACGTCGTGGGCGCGGGCGGCGTGGACTTCGGGCCCTACCCCAAGGAGATCTGCCACCCGGACGTCTGTGGATCAGAGGGCCGTCGGATCATCGACAGCGCTTCTGTGGGGGACCTCGACGGCGACGGCGACCTGGAGATCGCCTTCGGCACCAACGAGGCGACCGACGGCGGGCGCTACTCCGTGACCTACCTGCTCGACGCCGCCACGGGCGAGGATGAGCCCGGCTGGCCGTTCCTGGAGGCCGGCTTGATCAACGAGGCCGTGCTGCTGCCGCTGCTGGGTGAGGGCCACCCCACCAGCCCTGCGCTGGCCGACATCGACGGTGACGGCGACCTTGAGATGATGAACCCCATCATGCTGGGGACCACCGACCTGCTGAACCACGACACCACCGTGTTCGCCGAGGTGCCGTACCACGAGGAGAGCTTCGGCGATGACACCAACATCGATCCCGCCATGATGCCGGCGATTCTGCAGTTCGTCAGCCAGCCGTCGTTCGGCGATCTGGACGGCGACGGCACGCCCGATCTGGTGATGGGCGGCGGCGGTGTGCAGTACCTTGTGAGCCTCGCCATGCGCGATCATGTCGACTACCAGCAGCCCGTGGGAGCCTGGTCAGGTGTGCCGGTGGACGACGAGGGCACCGAGACAGCCGCCTTCCTGCCCGCGTGGCCGCGTCAGATCGAGGACGCCCAATTCCTCACTGCGCCGATCGTCGCAGACATCTCCGGAGACGGCAGGCCCGAGGTGATCATGGGCTCGGGCGGGCACGTGGTCCATGCCTGGGACGCCGACGGCGCGAGCCCCGAGGGCTGGCCGAAGCTCACAAGCCACTGGGTGCTGGCGTCGGTCTCTGTCGCCGACATCGACGGCGACGGCTACCTCGACGTGGTGGTGCCCACGCGCGAGGGCTGGCTGTTCGCGTGGAGCACGCAGGGCCGCGCCGATCAGGTGATCCCATGGGCCAGCGCGTTCCACGATCCGCAGAACACCGGCAACCACGAGACTCCTGTGCTGACCCAGGAGGGTCCGCCCCCCGTTGACACCGCCGACACGGGCTCTACCCCTGTTGTGGTCGAGGACGAGGAAGAGCAGGGATGCTGCAAGAAGAACAAGAGCGACAAGGGCAGCGGGGCCGCCGGCCTGATCCTGCTCGGCCTGCTGTCGGGGCTGCGACGCCGGGAGCGCCCCGGAGAGCAGGAGCCCGGAGGAGAGGGAACATGCACATCATCGATCGACTGAAGCGGCGGGGATTCTTCAAGCAGAGCACCAACGAGGACGCCCTGCGCCGTCGGCTCGACGCCGGTCCGGTGACCTTCTACATCGGCTTCGACCCCACCGCGGACAGCCTGCACGTCGGTCACCTGGTGCAGGTCATGGCGATGTCGTGGCTGCAGAAGGCGGGGCACCGGGCCGTCGCCCTGATCGGCGGGGGCACCGCGATGGTCGGCGATCCCACCGGCAAGGACCGCACGCGCCAGGTCCTCTCGACGGACGACATCGCCGCCAACAGCCGCCGGTTCGCCGAGCAGCTCTCGGGCTTCCTGGATCTGGACGGCGAGCGCGGGGTGATGGTCAACAACGCCGACTGGCTGCTGGGGCTGGAGTACGTCGCCTTCCTGCGCGAGATCGGCAGCCACTTCTCGGTCAGCCGCATGCTCTCGGCCGAGGGCACGCAGCAGCGCCTCGAGCGCGAGCAGGGGATGAACTTCGTGGAGTTCAACTACCACCTGCTGCAGAGCTACGACTACCTGGTGCTGCACCGCCGGCACGGCTGCACCCTGCAGGTGGGCGGCGACGACCAGTGGTTCAACATCGTCGGTGGCGTCGGGCTGGTCCGTCGCGTGGACGGCCACGAGGTGATGGCGCTGACCACCCCGCTGCTGACCACCGCCGACGGCAAGAAGATGGGAAAGACCGAGAAGGGCGCAGTCTTCCTCGCCGCGGATCGCGTCACACCGTTCGACTACTACCAGTACTGGATCAACCGCGACGATCGTGACGTGGGTCGCCTCCTGCGACTGTTCACATTCTTGCCAGAAGACGAGATCGCGCGGCTGGAGGCCTTGCGGGGCGCCGAGATCCGCACCGCGAAGCGCGCGCTGGCGGTCGCGGCCCCCGCGCTGTGCCACGGGCGCTCAGCCGCCCACGCGGCCCGCGACGCCCCCGCCGCGCGGTTGTCCGGGCGGGCGGCGGGGGATGTCCCGACGCATCTGTGCGTGCTGCCCGCGTCTGTGGTCGATGTGCTGACCGGCTCCGGCCTCTGCAAGAGCAAGAGCATGGCGCGGCGGATGATCACCCAGGGCGGGGTGCGGGTCGGCAGCGCTCAGGTCTCAAAGATCGACGCCGTGTTGGCCGAGGAGGCCATCGTCTGGGCCGGCAAGAAGCGCGCAGTTCAGGTTCGCAGGGGCTGACGACGGCGGGGGGAACACCCATCGACACCGGGACCTGTTAGCGGATCGGGGGAGGGAGCGGCGATGGGTGAGTCCATGACAGGTGACTCCACGACGGCGCGGGTCCTGGTCGTCGATGACGAGCGGCTGGTCGTGCGCGTGATCAAGCACGCGCTCAAGCGCCACGAGGTGGAGGCGGCCGGCTCGCGCCAGGCCGCCCTCGCGTTGCTGACAGAGGATGCCCGGTTCGACGTCATCCTGTGCGATCTCCAGCTCGGTCGGGACTCCGGGATCGAGCTGTTCAAGCAGATCCGCCAGGAGTGGCCGGCGCTGGCCCCCAACGTCGTGTTCATGCACGGCGGGGCGTCGCGGCCCCAGGACGAAGCGTTCCTCCAGCTCGCGCCCAACGAGCAGCTCCTCAAGCCGGTCGGCATTCGCGCGCTGCGGGATCTGGTGGATCGCTTCCTGGCGCGCTAGTGGTGCTCGGGGGAAATCCCAATAGGGATTCCTGCGCGCGCCAGTAGTGGGGGGGGGGGGGGGCCGGGGGGGGGGGGGGGGGGGGGGGGGGGGTGGGGGGGCCCGCCCCCCCGGCGGGGGGGGGGGGGGGGGGC
>CAYXGP010000397.1:0-5274 GCA_964464515.1 uncultured Enterobacterales bacterium | reverse complement strand
CCCCGAGTGAGGGTTGACCGTTGGCCTCTAGATAATTGAGGTGTGTGCTTCGCCGGCATGTTCGGAAGAAACCGGCTGAACCCCTCCGTCCCGTGGCCGGATCACGGTCATCGCGTCGACAAACCCTTGTGCCAACGAATGCCCGAGAAACCCAGCCTGGATGGGGCTCTGGAGTGGGATGTCTGTGTCCGACGTCGGACACACGGCTGCCGGCTCCGGTACGTGACCGGAAGATCAAGACCACCGTGCAGCCACTGTACTGTCCCAACCTCGACCATCCGACCGAGGTAATGACCGTGATCCGTGTAGAGGTTCCCCCGAAGTGGAACCCCACGCGTCGGATGTGGTCAGACGGCGCTCATGAAGCTGACCATCCGCGAGACCGCTGCGCTCCTGAGCTGTTCACCCCGCACCGTCCGCGCCCGCATCGCCCGCGGAGAGCTGCCCGCCAACAAGCACGGCGGCCGCTGGCAGATCGACCGGGAGCACCTGCCGCTGACAGAGCCCCAGCGCCGGGTGCTCCAGGCGAAGGCCGACGCCATCCGCGGCGCGGTCGAGGCGGTCCTGCCCTCTCGCGCCGCGCTCCGTCGGGGGGATCGCCGCCGCTCGGTGATCGATCTCGATCCCTACCGCCGGGGGGCGGTCCTGCTCGCCGAGCTGCGCGGAGACAGCGCCGCCCCTACCCGAGCGACCGCGCTGATAGAAGACGCCCTGCTGTGCCTGGCCGAAGCCCACCATCTCTACAACCCGCCACAGAAGCTGGACGCCCTCAGGCGCGCTCGGGCGGCGCTGGGCCGCTCGGTGGGCCTCCTGGGTCTTCACGGAGACGCCCACCTCTCCCGTGTGCGCATCATCGAGGAAGAACTGCTGCCGGTGATCGCCGGCCTGAGCCGGAGCGCCGAGCGCCGCATGCATCGGGGCCGGCCATGAGCTGGCGCGAGGCCCCCCTGTATGTGGCCGCCGCCGATCTGGTTCGGTGGAACCTGGAGCGCCAGCGAACCTGGAGCGATCGCTTCCTCGCCGACCGGCTGGCCGAGACCTCCTGTGCGCTGCTGGAGGCGATCGCCCTGGCGCTGACGTTCCCGGCGATACGGCCCCACCAGCTCCGTCTGGCCGATCAAGGCGTGGTCCGTGTCCGCGAGCAGCTCCGGCTGGCGACTGACCTGGCCCTGCTATCTGCCCGCCAGCGCCGCTTCGCTCTGGGCCGGCTGGCCGAGCTCGGCCGGATGATCGGTGGCTGGAGGCGCAGTATCTCTCTCAGAAATCGTCCTTCAGGGGAGGGGCCACCCGCGGCGAGAATCGTGTGAACCGTGGCGGCTCTTGGTTCAACTCGCCTCGCAACGCCCGCCTCGCCAATCGCAACAGGAACACGCCTGGCAATCGCAACAACAACCTCGGCCTTCGCCTCGCTCGCTCTGCCGTCCCCGAGCCCGCGGCCTTCCGCCCCCGCGGGGGGGGGGCCGCGGGCCCCCCCCCCACCCCCCCCGCCGGGGCGGGTAGCCCCCCGGGAGGGACCGCCGGGGGGGGCCCCTCGGGAACCTCATGAAGACGATCGGCGGACTATTCCGGAGGCTCTGTAACCCTGAGCACTTGGAGCGGGCGGTGCGGCTGACCGTGTGTGGCAAGCGTGGCAGTCCAGACGCGGCGTGGCTGCTGTTCACTCTGGAGGAGCAGATCGAGCGGCTCCGGGACCGGCTGGCGTCCGGGCGGTGGCGGCCGCAGGGCTACGAGATCCTGACCATCCACGATCCCAAGCCCCGGGTGATCGCGCGGGCGCCCATCGCGGACCGGGTGGTCCACACCGCGCTGGTGAAGTGCATGGAGCCTGCGCTGCTGCGGTCGCTGCGACCGGAGGCCTTCGCCTGCCGGGTTGGGTACGGTGCCCACCGGGCCGTGCTGCGGTTGACCGAGTACATGCGGCGGCACCGGTTCTTCCTGCACCTGGACGTTCGGGCGTACTTCCCCAGCATCGATCGGCAGATCTTGCGGGGACTGTTGGCCCGCCGTATCCGCGACCGGCGCTTTCTGGGCGTGATGGGTCGGGTGCTGGACAGCGGGGCCGGTCTGTACCGCGATCCGGCCCTGCGGCGGTTCGCCCGGTTGGAGCCTGACTGGCCGCCTCCCGGTCGCGGGCTGCCCATCGGGGCGTACACAAGCCAGGTGCTGGCGGCGTGGCTCTACCTGGACGCGCTGGATCACCGGATCAAGCACACGCTGAAGATCCCCGGCTACCTCCGCTACGTCGATGACCTGTTCCTGTTCGGGCGGGGGCGGGCCGAACTTCGAGTCTGGCGCGACGAGATCGCGGACTGGCTGGCTCGCGAGCGGGGGCTGCGGCTGAAGCACCCCCGGGCGCGGGTGCGTTCCTGTGGGGGGCACCTCGACGGGCTGGGGCGGCGCATCACCAGGCAGGGGGCAGTCGCCCTCCCGCGGGCGCGTCGACGGATGCAGCGGCGGGTGGTCACCAGCCTCCGGGGGGATGATCGCGTGGACATCGTGCGGTCGATCGCGTCGTCGGTCGGCACGCTGATGTCGTGAGCGGGTCACCTGCTGGCCGTCCGGTACGGCGAATGTCCCAGGTTGGCACATCGTTGGGGGGGATCGGTGGACGTGTTCTTCCGACTGCCGTCCGGACGTGGCGCGGCCACGACTGTCCCCGAACGCCGCGCGTCTCGACGGGGATGGTCGTCCTGGTGGACATCCAGGCGAATTCAGGGTGCAGGGCGTGCGGCGAGTGGCTTGCCGCGCTCGGCACGTCAGCGGCCGGCTTCACACGTCATCTTCCGAACGTGCCGGCTGAGCACACACCTCAATTATCTAGAGGCCGATGGTCAACCCTCACTCGGGGACGGCAGAGCGAGCGAGGCGAAGGCCGAGGGAGTTGCTGCGAACGCCAGGCGTGCGCCTGAGGCGAAAGGCGAGGCGGGCGTAGCGCGGCGAGCTGAACCAAGAGCCGCCACGGAGCACACGAAGCACGCCGCGGGGAGCACCGATTGGGTCGTTGTTTTCGCCTTCTTCATAGCTTCCGAACCAGTCCCAGCACCACTCCCAGACGTTGCCGCTCATGTCGTACAGACCCCATACGTTCGCACGAAGCTGTCCCACCGACTGCGTGCCCTCCTGCTCGGCGTGGGGCTCGGTCCAGTTGCCATTGTTGGCGTTGCCCTCGTACCAGGCGACCTCACGGATGGAGTTCGAGCCTGCGTACAGCGTGTCCCTACCGGCGCGGGCGGCGTACTCCCACTCGGCCTCGGTGGGTAGCCGGTAGCCGCCAGCGCCCAGGTCGAACCCGTCCAATGCCTCCGCCTTCGCGTTGCAGGTTTCAGTGTTCATGCCCGCCACGAAGTCCGCCGGCAGGTCGTAGACCGGCTCCAGACCGTCCCGCACCGACAGCCGGTTGGCGAAGACCAGCGCGTCACACCAGCTCGCGCTCTCTACAGGGCAGTCGTCTCCACATGACGAGAACCGCGACGGGTTCTCCCCCATCACCGAGGTCCACAATCCCTGCGTCACCTCCGTCTTCCCAAGCCAGAATCCACGCGTCAGCGTCACCGCGTGCGCCGGCTTCTCGGCGTCGGCGCAGTCCGACTGCCCAGTGGTGCAGCCCATCGTGAAGCTCCCCGCCGGCACCTCCACCATCGCGTAGTCCGACGGCGGGCTCCAGCGCGCCACAGGAGCCGGCTTGGGAGGCGGAGCGGCTACCCGAGTCGGCTCAGAGGTCGGGGCCTCCACCGAAGCGGCGACCTCGGCCTCCTCATCTCTTTGTGACACGGCCCACCACCCCACGGTGCCGACCCCACCGACCCCGACGGTCATCAGCCCGAGCACCGCCAGCGAGGCCGCTCCGACCAGCAGGACCTGGACGGGAGCGCGACGCCCTGCTCTCGCGGGTGCCTCGGGAGGGGTCCGGACCGACGCGCTCGCCAGCCACGCCTCAGCCTGTGCCACTTCACCGACGCCCACCGAGCGGGGATGCGCGCCCACGTCATCCTTCACGGTCACCTTCGCATTCGCGTACTTGTCGATGAACCGCCGGACCCGCTCCTCCGCGTTCGCTCCGCCGGCATGCCGCAGCCGTGCCAGCCCAGCCCAGGTCTTCGTCGCCTGCGTCTGGAGCGCCTGTGCCGCGATGTCCAGCGCGGCCTCCCGCGCCTGCTCTGCCGCCCGGCGCCGCCGAGCCTCCTCGACCTCGGCCAGCTCATCCACAGAGTCCAGCAAGCCCGAGTCATCCTCCAGGGGCAGCACCTTCGGCTGTGAGACCGGACGCCGAACGTCCACGGTCTCCGGCGGGCGGCTCGAGGGCGACTTCGACGGCACGAGCCGGCGCACCGAGGACGGCGGTCTCGGGCGGGGCTTCACCGTGACTTTGATCGGTTTTCGCTTCTCCCGCAGCAGCGTCAGCGCCGCCGCGCCATCGGCCGGCCGTTCTCCCAAGTCCGGTGAAACCAACATGGCCACCACATCCGCCAGCCACGCCGGGCAGTCTCGCCGCGCCGTGCGGACATCCGGCACGCCGGCGCCGCAGTGCCAGCCCATCTGTCGCGCCAGCGAGCCCTCGGGACATGCCGACCGACCCGCCAGCATCTGCCAGGCCACCAGCCCCGCCGCGTAGATGTCGCTGGCTGGCGCCACCTTCCCGTCGAACGCCTCGGGCGCCAGGTACTGCATCGTGCCCGACAGCATCCCGCTCCGAGACGCCTGCGTCCCCTCGGCGGCGCGCGACAGACCGAAGTCCAGGATCTTCACCCGCCCATCGTCGCAGATGAAGACGTTGCTCGGCTTGATGTCGCGATGAATCATGCCCTGGTCGTGCGCGTGCGCCAGTCCGTCCAAGAGCTGCGACAGGATCTCCACCGCACGCTCCAGCGGCAGCGGGCCGGGCTCCAGCGTGTCGAACAGGTCCTGGCCCCGCAGCAGCTCCATCACCAGGGCGATCTGGGTTCCAGAGACGACCAGCTCTCTGAAGCGGACGATGGCGCGGTGGTCGAGGCGATCGAGCGCGAGGTACTCGGTCTGCAACCCCTCTGCCCACGCCGGATCGCCCGTCAGGTGCGGCTTGAAGCATTTGATCGCCACTTGCAGGCGGTCGTCGTGGTCATGGACGCCCCGCCAGACGACGCCGAACGCGCCCTCGCCCAGCTTCTCCATCAGGTGGTAGTGGCTGATCCTCTGGGCCGGCATCGCGCTCCTCCGAGCCCGTCAGGTATCGCGAGACCTCGGCGGGCGCATTCGGGATTTGGGGGCAGTCTGAGCGTCGAGACGCAGTGGTGTGAC
>CAYXGP010000396.1:0-5288 GCA_964464515.1 uncultured Enterobacterales bacterium | reverse complement strand
CTCCACGTTCAATCGGAGCCACGACCTCGCGAGTCCACGGACTCACGATCCGCGTGACCGCGAACCACGAGACCACGGACCACGAGACCGCGGGCTACGAGACCGCGGGCCACGATCCGTAGCGGGTCGCACTCCACCAGACCGCGGCAGAGACGACAGCTCGCGGTTCAAGGAGCCGTGCTTCCGTGGAACCGCGAACCCGAGAAACCAACCGCCAACTCCAGCACCTCAATCAGAGCAAACCCCGCAGCGTCCTCCTCCAACGCACCCCACCGCGCTCATCCAACGCAACAACCCACCCGTCCGGCCCGGTCTCATCCTCCCGCGTGCCAGCCGCGATGATCCCCAGCGTAGGGTGAACCCCGATCGCGGAGAACGCGTCCTCCCCCGGCCCGCCATGGGTGGCCCGCCATGTCTCTGCGCCGTTCGGCCCGAGCCACACCACGGCCGCGTCTCCGTTCGAAGAGCCCGCGAGCAGCCAGCCGTCGGATAGCGCTGAGACAGCGGACACCGCGACACCGGACAGCGTCGAGACGGTCGCCTCGGAGACAGTTCCATCGACCAGAGCCACGACCGAGTCGGCTCCGTCGGTCCCCACCGCAAGGCTCCCGCGCGGACCGACGCCGATCGCCGTCGCCTTCCCCGCGCCCAGCGCCCGCGGCGCGCCGACCGCGCCCTGGTCGTCGATGGGGACCAGCCCCACCTGTCCATCCGGCAGGCTGACCACGGCGATCGCCCCCGAGCCGTGCGGCGCGACCCCGCCGATCAGCACCCGGGGCAGCGACGCCCACCATCGTGCCTCTCCGTCGGCCGACTGCCGTTCGACGAACGGCGCCCCGCCCCGCGCTCCGGCGATGATCAGGTCGCCGTCGTCGCTCCGCGCGAGCGCCCAGACCAGCCCCTCGCCCGTCCGCACCGAGACCGTCTCGGAGATCGTGCCGGTGCCCGGCGTGATCCGAACGACCCCCGGGCGATGTCTCCGGCTGGCGCCGCCGAGCAGCACCCCCTCCGTATCCGGCGCCGCGGCGATCGCGCTCCGCAAGCTGTCCGGCAGACGGCCGTGTCCCGCCGGCAGGCCGTCGGCGTCGAGTGCGATCCAGAAGCTGCCGTCCATCGTGGTGTTCGAGGTCGTCCCGGAGCTGCCGACGACCACCACCTCGTCATCCGGTGAGAACCCCAGGGCCGACACGCTCCACACCGGCTGCTTCTGGAGCCCCCCGCCCCAGCCCAGCCAGAACACCGCCGCGAACGGCAGCACGAGCGCCACCTGGAGCAGCACCACGTTCCAGAGACTGACGCGCCGCGGGCTGGAGTTCATGGAACCTCAAGAGACTGGTGGTACTCAGCGGAGGTCCCGACAGGGTTCTGCCGAGGGCCACTTGGGGCCCATCCTATCGGGGCGCTGCGATAGGAGGGGGCTTCACCACGTGGAGGACCCTTCCATGCTCGCTGCTGTCCTGGCCGCCGGAGCGCTGGCGTCTCCCCCGCCCGCCTTCGCCGTCTCGGTGGGCCGCGACATCAAGGTGCGCGAGGCCCCGAGCATGTCCGCCGCAGAGATCACCCGGCTCGGAGCTGATCTCGCGCTGCTCGCCGTGACCGGGCAATCCGACTCCACCCAGACAGTCCGCGTCCGCGGCCGCCCCCTCGAGCACCCCTGGCTGGAGATCACCCTGCCGGACGGCCGCACCGGCCACGCCTGGGCCGGCTTCTTCCACGGCTTCGCCGACCGCGGCGCGGCGGAGGCCTTCATCTCGGTGAATCGGTCGTTCCGCACGCACACGAGCGGCGTGTTCTGCCTCGCACGCACCCCCGATGAGGCCGACCCCTGCGGCGACGACGTCACCGCGCAGCAGGTGTGGGAGCGCACCGCCCTGCGGCTGTCTCCCGACGGCGCGCTGCGCATCGTGATCGCCGCCCGCGCCGGGGGCGACACCATCAGCACGGAGCGTGGCAGCGGGCGCTACGTCGTGTTCGGCGACACCCTCATCCTCGACGCCCGGGTCGACCTGGAGGTGGTCTTCGACGGAGATCCGGAGCTGGGCCGTGAGCTGATGGGCTGCAACCCCTGCGAGCGCGGGAGCCGACCGGTGACCCACCGCGTCCCGCTCTCCGAGGCCGATCGGTACCTCGTGCCCACAGCGTGGCAGCCCCCCCACCTGGCCGCCCGCACCTCGGGTCCCCAGCTCTCATCGGGGTCCCAGTCCTCATCGGGGTTCCAACCTTCATCGGGGCCCGAGTCCTCATCCAGGTCCTCGGAGGAGCCGACGTCGCGCGATACGGAGCCTGCGCCATGACCCCACTCGCTCTCTTCCTCGCCTGCACCTACCCCGCGCCCGACTGCGCCTCGGGGTACACCCGCGACGGCGCCGGTTCCTGCACGCCCGGGCCGGTAGATACTGCCACCGCCGACACGGGTGCAGCGACCGCCACCACGCAGACCGGCGATCTGACCGGTCCGCTGGAGATCTCCGTGATCGCCGACATCGGCTCGAAGCTCAAGGACGCCTGCGTGGGCACCGTGGGCTTGACCCTGGCCTCCGCAGACACCGGCACCACAGGCGACCAGCCCATCGACGGCACCCTGAGCTGCGCGTTCGAGGCGACCATCGCCACGGTGGTCGGCACCGATCCCTTCAGCGGAACCATCACCGGCAGCGCGGGCGCGGACGGCACCGCCGCGGGCGCATTCTCGATGGATCTGGGCGACTATGGCGGGCTCGACGCCGACTGGTCCGGCACCTGGGACGGCGCCACCCTGAGCGCCGCCTTCCAGGGCGAGACGATCTTCGAGGTCCCCACCGGCACCACCACCGGAGCCAAGCCGCTGCAGGTGCCCGTGACCTACTCCGGCACCTTCGAGGCATCTCCATGACGACGCGCTACCCCCACCTGCTCCGGCCGCTGACGGTCTCGGGGATCCCCCTCCGCAACCGCGTGCTGATGGGGTCGATGCACACCGGCCTCGAAGAGGAGCGCGGCGGCTACGAGAAGCTCGGCGCGTACTTCGCCGCGCGCGCCGCCGGCGGCGTTGGGCTGATCGTCACCGGCGGCATCTCCCCGAACCGCCTGGGCTGGCTCAAGCCCTTCGCCGCCAAGCTTTCGACGCCCAAGGAGGCCCGCAAGCACCGGCCCATCACCCGCGCCGTGCATGCCGCGGACGGGCGCGTCTGCCTGCAGATCCTCCACGCCGGTCGCTACGGCTACCACCCGCTGTGCGTCTCTCCAAGCGCCATCAAGTCGCCGATCTCCCCGTTCCACCCGCGGGCGCTGTCGAAGAAACAGATCCGCTCGACGATCGATGACTTCGTGCGCTGCGCCGAGCTGGCTGGTGAGGCTGGCTACGACGGCGTGGAGGTGATGGGCTCCGAGGGCTACCTGATCAACCAGTTCATCGCGCGCCCCACCAACCAGCGCACCGACGAGTGGGGCGGCGATTTCGAGGCGCGGATCCGCTTCCCGCTGGAGATCCTGCGCAAGATGCGCCAGGCCGTCGGCGACCGCTTCATCATCATCTTCCGCCTGTCGATGCTCGACCTCGTGCCCGACGGCAGCACCTGGGACGAGGTGGTGGCGCTGGCGAAGGCCGTCGAGCAGGCCGGCGCGTCGATCATCAACACCGGCATCGGCTGGCACGAGGCGCGCGTACCCACCATCGCAACGATGGTCCCCCGGCAGGCGTTCACCTGGGTGACCCGCCGACTCATGGGCGAGGTGGACCTTCCCCTTGTCACGTCCAACCGCATCAACACCCCGCAGGTCGCCGAGGAGATCCTCGCCCGCGGCGACGCCGACATGGTGTCGATGGCCCGCCCGCTGCTGGCCGATCCCGACTTCGTCAACAAGGCCACCCAGGGTCGCGAAGACGAGATCAACACCTGCATCGCCTGCAACCAGGCCTGCCTCGATCACGCCTTCAAGAACCAGCGCGCCTCCTGCCTGGTCAATCCCCGGGCCTGCCATGAATCCGAGTTGACCATCGAGCCGACCGCCGCCGCGCGGAAGGTGGCAGTGGTCGGTGCCGGCCCCGCGGGCCTCACCTGTGCGACGATCGCCGCGGAGCGCGGCCACGCCGTCACGCTGTTCGAGGCCGGTGAGCGCATCGGCGGCCAGTTCAACCTCGCCGCGCGCGTCCCGGGCAAGGCGGAGTTCCGCGAGACCATGCGGTACTTCCGGCGGCGCCTGGAGATCACCGGGGTCGACGTTCGTCTGAAGACGCGCGCCGATCCCGACGCGCTCCGCGGGTTCGACGTGGCGGTGGTCGCCACCGGCGTTGTGCCGCGGCCGATCGACATCCCTGGAGCCGATGATCCGCGCGTGCTCAGCTACCTCGACGTCCTGGCCGGTGACGCCCCGGTGGGACAGCGCGTGGCGATCATCGGCGCGGGCGGTATCGGCTTCGACGTCGCGCTCTTCCTCGCGCACCCCGAGCCCCGCGGCCCCGAGCTGGAGACGTTCCTGCGTCGCTGGGGGATCGATCCGAGCTGGGGAGAGGCCCCCGAGGAGGCCCGCGAGGAGGAGGGAGCACCCGAGGCCCCCCGCGGGGGGCTGGCCCCGGCCGATCCCGGCGCAGCTCGGCGCGAGATCACCCTGATGCAGCGCTCGAAGGGCAAGCTCGGTGCCGGGCTGGGCAAGACCACCGGCTGGATCCATCGCGCGGAGCTGAAGCGGCTGGGCGTGCGCATGCTCGACAGCGTTCGCTACGAGCGGGTGAGCGAGGCCGGACTGCATATCCTGCGCGACGGCAGCCCCGAGGTGCTCGCGGTCGATACGATCGTGGTCTGCGCGGGGCAGCTTCCGCGTCGCGAGCTGGAGGCCCCGCTGCGGTCGTCTGGTATCGAGGTGCATCGCATCGGCGGCGCGGACGAGGCGCGGGGTCTGGACGCGAAGCGAGCGATCGATCAGGCGATGCGGCTGGCTGCTCGCCTCTGACCGCTGTTTCGGAGTCATAGCCTCTGCCTCAACATGGTGGCAAGAGCGAAACATCGCGGTCTCGTGGTTCGCGGTCACGCGGATCGTGAGGCCGTGGACTCGTGAGGTCGTGGCTCCGATTGAACGTGGAGTCGTGAAAGCGAGGAGGCGACCGGTCTCGCGTGCCCACGGCAAGACGGACCCGCGGAAACGCGGCTTCGCGGAACCACGGACCCACGTCTCCACGAGACCGCGGTCCGCGTCTGCACGGCTACACGAACCGCGAACAGTCGTCTCTGTTTCAACATGGTGGTAAGCGCGGTCGGTCGCGGATCGTGGTCCGCAGGATCGTGGAACCGTGGTCGCGTGGATCGTGGGAC
>CAYXGP010000395.1:0-5314 GCA_964464515.1 uncultured Enterobacterales bacterium | reverse complement strand
GTCGACCACGCGGGTGTTCTTCTGTGATCTGAGCACGCTGCGCGACCCCGAACGACTGGTGCCCACGATCGCATCCTGTGTTCACCCAGGCCTCCCCCTGGGAACGCAGCCCCTGGCCGCTCTCGCCGGCAGTCTACGGCGCCAGGATCGACCACTGGTCATCCTCGACAGCATGGAGCGGCTCGGTGCCGAGGGGATAGAGATACTGACGGCTTTGTCGGCGGAAGCGCCGCAGACCCGGCTGCTCGTGACCACCCGCTCGTCGGGGGGCCTGGAGCAGGTTCTTCGACTGGGTCCGCTCTCCACCGATCAGGCCATCGAGCTGTTTGCGCAGCATGCGCCGGACTCTGCGCTCGAACCGGAGATCGTCTCGGCGATCGTCACGCGATTGGACTGCGTGCCCCTGGCTGTGGAGCTGGCGGCGCGGCGCAGCGCACAGGTTCCCCCCGAGCAGATCCTGGCGCGCTTGGACTCTGCGCTCGATCTGTTGGCCCGGGACGCACCGGAGGAGGAGGCGCGCCACGCCTCCCCGCGAGCCTCCATCGCCTGGTCCTGGGAGCTTCTGTCGGAGGAGCAGCAAGAGGCCCTGGCATGCTGCGGCCTGTTCGCCGGGCCGTTCTCCGCTCCGGACTTCAGAGCTGTCATGGGCGAGAGTGCTGTGGGCGATGCGTTGCTTTCGGAGCTGGTCGCGGCGTCGCTGGTGGTGCCGGCAGCGCCACGTGGAGCTCCAGAAGAGCCGCCTTTTTTTCGCCTGCTGGACCTGGTGGCACAGTTCGCCCGGGAGCGCCTCGACAGATCACCCCGCCGAGACGTGCTCACCGCACGCTTCGCCCGCGGACTGGCCGAACGTTCGATGGCCTTCATACATGGGATCTTCCATGTCGGAGCCCCCGACGCCGAGGTCCTGCGGGTCATCGCTCTGCCGAACGTGCTCTCTGCGCTGGAGGTCGCGCGGGATCCGCTGCTGTCGTCTCGTCTATTACGCGGCTCGGCGCAGCCCATCCGTCTCATGGGAAAACGGGCGCTGTTCACGCGGTTGAGCCTCGATCTGCTTGAGCGCCTTGAGCCGGTCGATCGCACTGCTGCGTTGGAGCGTGGATGCACACTCATGGAGCTCGGCTTCTCTCGGATGGAGGAGAATCGACTCGACGAGGCACAGCCGATCCTGGAAGAAGGTCGAGAGCTCGCGCTACGCTACGCGCATCACCCGCTGCACAGTCGGCTGGAGATGGCGCTAGCGCGCGTAGCGCTCGGTCGCCGCTTGTTCGATGTGGCTGAAGCCCACCTGAAGACAGCGCTGACGTCCTGTGACCAGCACGGGATGGTGGGGATCCGCGCGGGCATTCACTGCACGCTGGGCACGCTCCTTCTCCAGCGGGGGCGGATGGACGAAGCCCGGGAGCTGTTCGGGGAGACGCTGGCGTTCCTCCCCGACACGGGCCGCCAGCGGTTGCGGGGGATGATGCACCACAACGTCGGCCTGCTGGAGTGGTTCCGGCTGCGACTGGCCGCGGCGGAGTACCACTTTCGGCGGGCCGTCGAGCTGGCTGGACAGAGCGACCGGCTATCGACCGTCTACAAGTCCGCAGCCTGGCTGGGGCAGATCGCCTGGTCCACGGGACGCCCCGAGGCGGGTCGGCGCTCGATGGCAGAGGCGATTCGCTCCCTTGAAGCGATCGGCAACGCCGCAGGTGCCGCCGAAGTCCAGCTTGAGTTGGGCCGCTCCATGCTGCTCGACGGCGAGCCGGATGGTGCAGAGGGGCTTCTCCTCGCAGCTCTGGAGCGCGCTTCCAACCCAGGAACGCACCTCGTAACGCTGTCGTACCTCGCGGTCTGTGATGGGCTCAGCGGACGCACGGAGCAGGCCCTGGCG
The DNA here is from genome assembly GCA_964464515.1 of uncultured Enterobacterales bacterium. GTDB lineage: Bacteria > Myxococcota_A > UBA796 > UBA796 > UBA2385 > CAYXGP01. The sequence goes on along the minus strand of CAYXGP010000395.1, from coordinate 3,441 downwards.
CGCCTGGACGCGGCCGCGGAGTATGACGATGGGATGAGCAACCTGGGGGTGATCCCCGAGATCATCCGGTTCGGGTTGGGCGTCGCGGAGCGCCCGACGCGCGATGAACCGAACCTGGCGCTCTACATCCAGCCGACATGGCAGGCTGCGGAGATGCTCCGGGCTCGCTGATGCTTCGCGGATGGCGGCGTGACGTCTGTTTCCTGTGTCCGTAGCTCGACGCTGCAGGTTGGAGAGCCACCTCTTGTCCAGGTCGGCGCCACCCGGTAGGTGCACCCATGGATCATGGCGTCGCCGATGTGCTCGGCGGGCGATGGATTCAGGAGCGCGACCATGACTGATCGCATGACTGACCAGCGCTGGAGGCCGTCCTGGATCACCGGCGTCGCGGTCGGGTGCGCGGCGCCGGTCTCTCTCCTGGGCATGCTCGTCGTGTTGACAGCGATCGACGAGCCGGGGATGTCCCTCGCGGAGCCTCTCTTCGTCGGTCTCACGCCGATGGTCATCGCGATGGCGCTGGCCTCCATCTTCGAGCCCCGGCCTGGTGCAAAGGCGCTCTTGTTGGGGGTCGCGTCCAGTGTTGTGTTCTGCGGGGCGATCGCGCCCGGCGTACGCCCTCAAGCGCGGCTGTTCCTGGCTGGGCTGAGCGTTGGAGGACTCGTCCTCGCGGGTCTATGTGCTGCTCGGGAGAGGAGGAGAGTGTGAAAGTGATCGAGAGCGCCGAACCGCCGCGCGGCCCGCAGATCCTCGCCCAGCTCACCAACGTCTGCCTCGTGGGTCCCGTTCTTTGCCGTGACCACGTGGCTGTACCTGGCGCTGCTGCCGCTGCCGATCTACTGGCCCAGCCTGATCGCGACCTCGACGCTGGGTGGGCTCCTGAAGTTGGCGAGCGCCGCGGCGGTGTTCGGCTGGCTACCCGCGGTCGCGGAACAGTCGGAACTCCAGGGCGACGCGGGTGGTGTCGTCGTGGTCGTTCACAGCGAGCCCATGGATGATGAACGCCGAGAAGACGAGCGCCTGACCGTATGCTACCTCCGCCCGCTCCAGGTCACTCTTCCCCCCCCAGGATTGGATGATGCGCACCCGATACCGTTTGCCATTCACCACGCCACCCTCCCGGGTTCGTAGGACGGCCGACTCGGGCAGGTGATGGCTGCCCGGGCTCATCGGCAGCGCGGAGCGACCATCCACGCCGGCGATCGGCAGCCAGAAATTGACGAACGGAGAGAGTCCCCCGTCGCCGTCCACCACCTCGTAGGCGTCCTTGTGCGGCGGGTTGAAGTCTCCCGAACCGGGACGGTTGATGCGCACGATGATGTGCATCTTCAAACCCGTATCCGCGCACACATCGGTCAGCGGGAAGCCCACGAGCTGCGAGAGTCGCTGGTAGTTCTCCACCACGTCGAAGCCGAAGTCCGCGGGGAAGAGGTCGCGGGTCCGGCGCACGACGCAGTAGTGCAGATCGTCGGTGGTGGCGTAGCGGTGGTACTTCTCCAGCGTGAAGCCGGAGGTGTCCGCGCCCTGCTCGACCAGCAGCCGGCGCACGGTCTCCTCGATGCCCTCTTTCAGGCTGGCGAATTCTCCTTCGGACAGAAGATCTTCGGCCGCGAACCCCGTCGGATACCACGGCTGGTTCCAGGTCAGGTCGCTGTCGGCTGAGCTGAGCACCGCGTCAGGCCCCGTCGAAAAGTCCGGGGAGTCGGTGACGTCGAAAGCTCGCTCGACCCCGTCGAGGAGGTAGGTGATGGTCTGTGTAGTGGTCACGGCTGGCTCCGGGTCGGCGGGGGGCATCAGGTTGGTAGCCGGAGATGCGGGCCCGCGCGGAACCTACACCGCGCCGCCAGGTCTATCGAGGGCTCCTCTGCCCGTGCGATGCGCCCGGTCAGCGGACGTGCCTGACGTCATCATCTGCGATGCACGCCCATCCCTCGTCTTCAGCGCGAGCCGCAAGTGGGCGTCCGCGTCTCCATTGTGGCGGGCTGTCCGACACCGACATGCATCGCTGGCGCGTCGCGTTCGAGCGCACCGCGCCCGGGGCCCACGCCGAGTTCCTGCGGTCGCTCGGCATCGAAGCGGAGGAGATCGTGGCGATCCGGGCGCGCTCACGCGACGGGGCATGCCGCGCCATCGATCCGGATATAGAGCCGCCCCTGCCGGGGAGCCCGAGCCGGGAGTCCGAGGAGTCCCGGTGCCAGAGTCGTCCCGCCCCGCTCGCTCGCTCGACGCATTCTTCGTAGAGCTCGATCAGCTCGAAGCCGAAATCCGTGCCGAGCTATCCAGCGCCGATCTCGATCACCTGAAACACATCGAGCGCATCGGACGCGCCTGCACCGCGTTGGGCTGGGCGACTGCCTGGATGGGGCCGAACCTGTTCAGCGCGCTCCTCATCGCGCAGGGACGCACCACCCGGTGGACGACCGTGGCGCACCACATCAGCCATGGGGGCTACAGCCGCGTTCCAGATGTCCCGACGCGGTACACCCGCCAGGGCTTCGCCAGGGGCTCGCGGCGTTGGCTCGACTGGTTCGACGTCATCGGTCCGGAGGGTTGGCACGCCGAGCACAACGTGCTGCACCACAGCCGCACCAGCGACGAAGCCGACCCCGATCTGGTCGAGCAGAACCTGGACTGGCTGCGAAAGAGCGATCTGCCCATGCCCGCTCGCTACGCCCTGGTCGTGTTGATGGCCAGCGCGTGGAAGTGGATCTATTACGCGCCCAACACCACCCAGGAGGCGTTCGTCGCCCGGGGTGCGTCGCGGGTCTCTCTGCGCGATCGCGACATCTGGGATCCGACCCGGCCGATGGGTCGAGCGCTCTGGCTCCGTTCACTTCTACCCTATGCAGGCATGCACTTCCTCCTGCTCCCTGCATTGTTCGCGCCGCTGGGCGCTGTCGCTGTCTCGAGCGCCGCCATAAACTCCTTGCTGGCCGAGTGGATCACCAACCTCCATACATTCGCCATCATCACAACCAACCACTGCGGAGACGATGTCCATGCCTTTGATGGCCCCCCGACATCGCGACGAGAGTATCTGCTCCGACAGATCATGGGATCGGTGAACATGTCGACCGGAGATGATCGGACAGATCTGCTACACGGCTGGCTCAACTACCAGATCGAACACCATGTGTGGCCGGACCTCACGCTGCTTCAGTACCGTTCGGCACAACCCAGGCTCAAAAAACTCTGCGAACGCCACGGTATCCCCTATGTGCAGGAGTCCGTGTTTCGCCGCGTCAAGAAGACGGTCGATCTGATGGTCGGCAAGGCCGATATGCAGCGCGTTGGGATGTCGCCCTCAACGCTGCATCAGGTGGGCTGATGGTGCTCGGCGGAAGTCCCGATAGGGATTCCGGCGCGCGCCAGTAGTGGCGGCGGCAATAAGCGCCGGGGGGGGGCCCGACGGCCGCGGCCCCCGCGGGGGGCGGCCCCCCCCAC
>CAYXGP010000394.1:0-5318 GCA_964464515.1 uncultured Enterobacterales bacterium | reverse complement strand
GTGGGCACGTACGACGGCGACGCTCGCCTTCGCTGAGCCGAGAACGGCCGAGGCCCGCCGCCCACCAAAGACCCCCCGCCCGGCGCGGAGCGCGGACCCAACACCGCTACGACCTCGGTGAGCAGGAGGCCCGAGCCGCGGTAATCATCGATCGTCGCCAGGAGGGGGCGGGCCGCTCCTTCGGGGGAGGCGCCGAACGCGGCGATGGCGGCTGTCCGCGGGGTGCCGTCGATGAGGAGGAGCACGCCGTCCTCGGGACGGATCGGCTCCAGCCGCCAGGGGGGAGGGGTCGTGAACTCCCACCAGTGGCGCTTTGGGTCCACCGCAGGGGGCGTCAGATCGCCGCCGAGGCGCACGGGAACCCGCGCTGCGTGATCGACCAGCCCGGCGACGACCGCGGCGGGCAGGCTGGTGCCGGGCAGGTCTCCGTACACGCCGATCGCGGGAACGCCAGACGACTCCAGCGTGGCGACAGCGGCGCGGAGGTTCTCGGCCTGGTGATACACCAGGATGGGACGATAGCCGCCCAGCGCCAGCGCCAGCCCGGAGCCGATCAGCGCTCCGCCCAGCGCGGGGACGCGGGCGATCCCCACCGACGCACCCAGGCAGAGGGCGCCGATCAGCGGCACCGCGTAGCGCGGGGCGTGGGCCGCGGGTGCGTACAGCACGATCGCGACGATCGCGGCCCCGACGGCCGCCCACAGCCGATGCAGGCGGTGGCCGAGCGCGAGCGCCGGGAGCGCCATCACCAGCAGTCCCGGGCGCAGGTGGAGGCCCACCGCCAGCGCGGCCTCCGCCCATGTGCCGGCGTCTTCGCGCATGCGAGGGGGGCGCACCAGCAGGAGCGCTCCCAGCCCGAGCAGCCCGGCGGGGGCCAGCAGCAGGCGTCGCCGCGTGTCCCCCAGGAGGCGCATCACAAACGGGCCGATCAAGAACAGCCCGGCGGAGACCTTGGCGGTCAGCGCTGCGGCGGCGCCCGCCAGCGCCAGCAGGGGGCGCGTGCCCCAGAGCAGCGCCCAGGTGATCGCCGTCAGCGCCGCCAGGGGGACGTCCACCAGCAGCCACCCCGACTGCGCCAGGCCGAACGGCACCCCCAGCGTGAGCCACCCCGCCCACAGACCCTCCCGAGGGTGCCCCATGCGCGCGCCCGCGGCGGCGATCGAGAGGGGCAGCGCCACCGCCCACCCGGCCATCACCAGCTCGCAGACCCACGGCGCCTCGCCCAGGATCGCCATCGCCATGCCGGTCACCAGGGGGACCAGCGGAAAGACGCGATGAAAGTCCGCCTCGCGCCCCTGCCAGGCCAACGCGGGCCAGTCGAGCGCGGTCTGGAGGGGGGCCCTCGCGAAGCGCTGGGCGTAGGTGAAGTAGCTGGAGGTGTCGGGCTGTCCCTGAGGCAGATCGGTGAACGGCAGGTGGATCAGCACGGCGGCGGCGGCCAGGATCGCGAGCCCACGCGTGAGCGTCCTGCGCGTGAGCCTCCTGCGCGCGAGTCGCTCTGCGGCGGCCGCTCCCAGCAGCGCCGCGAGGACCACCCCAAGCACCCCGCCCGCGCCCAGGTGGGCGGTGATCCGGAACCACGCGAAGTCCGTGGTGCCGATGTCCTGCGCGGAGACGAACGCCAGCGCCTCGCACAGCACCGCCAGCCCCGCCAGGAGCCGCCAGCGCCGATCGCTCACCGCGGCAGCCAGGCCGGCGCGGAGGTGGTGTCCTCGGCGGGGCCGCTGAGCCCGGTGAGCAGATCGAGGGCCTCGGTGGCGCCGTCCGGTGTGCGCGGAGCCCTCCAGAACGCCAGCCAGCCCCGATCGGTCTCCAGCACGCGTCCGCCTTCAGCGGCGATCTCGCGGATGCTCTGTGGATCGACCTCCGCCATCACCTCGGCGAGCCTGCGGTACACCTCGGCCGCGGGCTTCTCCTCCAGCTCGCGGCGGAGTGGATCGACCACCCGCAGCAGCGAATTCGACGAGAACGTGCGGCGGCCGTCTGGCCGAGCCTGGTCGGGGTCCACCAGCGAGTGCCACAGCACCCTGTCGGCGCCCTCCGCGAGGAACGCGCCGTAGACCGCGGGCACCATCTGCGCCTGCCACGCCTCGGTCACCCACGCCTTGCGGCCGTCCGCGGGCACGCTGGTCTCGGTGATCCACACCAGCTTGTCGGGCGCGAGGGTGCGGGCGGTCTCCATCGTCGCGGAGATCACCTCCAGGTGATCGTCGGCGAAGTAGCTGTGCAGGCTGATGCCGTCGATGGCCTCCAGCACCCCGGGGGCGGCCAGGACGGAGTCGAGGTAGTCGCGGCCCTGCGCGGTCATCGGCCGGTAGATGCCGCCGCTCAGCACGAGCGCGTCCGGATCGGCGGCGCGCACCGCTGCGGCCGTCACGGTGAGCACCTCGGCGTACTCTTCGGGAGGCTCGAAAGAGGGGGACTCGACATCTGCGTCGTCTCTGCGGGCGGCGCCCCGCGCGGGGGTGGTGTGGTGCAGGTCGGGCTCGTTGTCCACCTCCCAGGCCAGCACGCCGCGGCGAAGACCGGGCATGTCGCTCTGGCCGTCGCCGTCGTAGCGCTCCACCACGGCGGTGACGTAGGCGGCGTAGGCGTCGAGATCGTCCGGCAGGTAGCGGTCGGTGTGGGCGGAGGTGCGCGCGCCCGGCCACGGTCCGATGACGACCACCGCGTCGAGCCGGGCGCGATCGAGGGCGCCGAAGTAGGTGTCGGAGGCGCGCCAGTCGAAGTCGCGGGCCTTCAGGGCGTCCCAGGACAGGTAGGGCAGCAGGTGGCTGTTGACGCGCACGAGGGTGGCGCCCAGCGAGCGGACCCGGGAGGCCCGGCGATCGAGCAGCACCCGCTGCGACAGGGCTCCCATGACGACCGAGCGCGTGCGCTGGGCGATGCCGACCGCCTCGTTGAAGCCGAAGATCTCCGCGCCCGTTCGCGCTGAGCGCGGCAGCGGCGGCAGGCCCACGGCGGTGCTCTCCAGGGCCGCGACGATCAGGGGATCGGTAATGGGCTCCGCGCCGACGGGACCCGGCCTGGCGGGGGGGGGCGCCGCCGGACGGGTGAGCAGGAAGCCCGCCACCCCAGCGAGCACGAAGACCACCGCCAGCGCGGCGACGCGCCGCGTCTGCATGAGGTCAGGTCACCAGCCGCAGGTGACCGCGTGCGGGCGTCTCTTCCACCTCGGGCTCCGACTCCGGGTCCCAGGGCGCGGGGAACAGCACCACATGACGGATGGCGGCCCACGGCAGCGTGCACTCGTACAGGGAGTCGAACGACAGCGTCACGGCCAGACCCGCCGGCAGGAACCGGGGGTTGTGGTGGCGGTGGAACGCAGACTCCAGGCGGATGGGCACCTCGCGGGGGAAGCGCCGGATGACGTCCGCGGGGATCCCTGACTCTCCCAGCTCTTCGGAGTCCAGAGACAGCATGATGTCGCAGCGCAGACCCAGGCCCAGCTTGAGCATCTGCTCGGCCTGGTTGCCCAGGTGCTCGATGTGCAGCACGCGCTCGGCGATGGGGGTGACAGGAGCGGCGGCGGGAGCGTCATCGCCGATCACGCCCGCGAGGTCGGTGGGCTGCAATTCGAGGGCCTGCGACAGCAGCATCAGCTCATCGACGGTGAGCGGCTCCGCCCCCGACAGCACGCGCTTGAGCCGCGATCGCTTGACACCAGCGGTGCGGGCGAGGGCCCCGGAGTCCACCTTGCGGCGGGCGATCACGTCGCGGAGGACCCGCAGGAGAGGGGCGGAGGGCGAAGACATGGAACCTCAGGGGCGCTTCCGTTGACCGTGGGGGGCGACTGCGCAATAACGCCACCCCTGGAGGACGCCCATGACGCTGGACCCCCACGAGCTGCTCGCCTTCGGCGGGTTGATGACAGTGCTGATCACCATCGGTGCGGTGCGCCGCGGACTGGCGCAGACCCGCAGCCGCAAAGCCGGCGCGCTCCCGGACGGGGAGGAGGCGGTGCGCGAGGCTGCGGATATCTCCACGCGGTACTTCGTCGAGCAGACCCTCGCGGGGCGGCGGCCGGGGCGGACCCATCGCAGCCCGTGGGGGCGGCTGGTCCTCTCGCAGGAGCGAGCGCGGGTGGCGGCGGGCGCGGGGCTCCTGGTGGAGGTGACGCCGGAGCGGGGAGGAGAGGCGCGCTGCGTGGGTCCTCGGCGGCTGGTGATCGAGGGGCGGCACACCCGGGGGACGCGGGTGCGGGTGGAGATGTTGGTGGATGACGCGGAGGGGTGGGCGCAGCACATCTCGGCGGTGGGTAGCTCTGCGGACTGACCCGGACGCCTCCCCACGGGGTACGACGCACAGGTGACGAGCCGACCCCTGGAGGAGCCGATGCTCACACTCATCCTCACCGCTCCGCTGCATGCCGCCGACCTGCCGTACACCAGGGAACCCGTCGCGCTGCATGCCGACGATCACGACCGGTTCTACCTCGACTACGGAAAGCGGATCGTCCGCTGGGGGCGGAGCGAGGAGCGGGTCATCAACCACACGGCGCCCAGGGACTGGTCGGTGTCCAGCGTGCGCAACGCGGTGGCGCCGAAGACAGGCGCGATCACCGCGCTCAAGCGCATCGGACGCTCGGAGTGCGTGAACAAGAAGTGCGAAGAGAAGATCCGCTACAGCAAGCTGCTGGTGGTGAGCTGTCCGGTGCGCGGCGCCTGCAAGGAGCGGGAGATCGCGTCGTGGAGTCGGCGAACAGGACAGAAGAACTACACGTCGTATACGGCGGGGCACAACGTCACGGAGGCCGGCACGCTGCTCCTGCATGTGACGAAGACGAAGCACACCTCCGAAGGCGCCAAATCCAACACGAACTACACATGCGGCGGCCGAAAGTGTGACGCACAGACGCAGCGCGAGCAGCTGTTCTCCGAGATGAAGGCGCCGCCCAGGTACCGGATCTCGGGCGGACACATCGGCGGCGGCGCGCTGGGAAAGGCGAAGCGAAAGACCGTCGGCGACGCCGTGCTGGAGACGATGGCGGCCACCGACTCGACGGAGCTGTACGACTCGCTGGGACGCCCGCATGTGTTCCTGCACACCAGCAGCGACCGGTCGTTCGCGCATCGTTTCGTCACACAGGGCGACGCGGGGCCGAAGCGGCAGGAGAAGCGGATCGACACGCGGGAGTCCGGCGCGGCCAACGCCGCGGCGCGCTGGGGAGACGGCGGGGTGGTGGTGTTCCACTACTTCTACCGAAACTCCTACTACAAGGGCGTCAAGGCGACGCTGTTCGAGGACGGGTCCGCCGATCCGACGTGGCAGATCGACATCGACCACGACGACGAGTCCAACCCGGGCTGGAAGCTGCA
>CAYXGP010000393.1:0-5320 GCA_964464515.1 uncultured Enterobacterales bacterium | reverse complement strand
GGGGGGTCGGGCTGGGCGTGTTCGTGCTGGGGGGGCTGCGGGTGGGGGGGGGGTTGGCACTGGCGTACGAGCGCGCCTGGTGGGGGGGGCGGCGGCGGGCGCGGCTGCGCAGCCGCGACGTCGACGGCAGGCGCGCCGCGGCTGAGCTGAACCGCGAGGGTGACGAGGTGACCCGCGGGATCTCTGCGGCACAGAAGCGGGCGGCGCAGCTGGCGCCGGAGCAGGAGGCGCTGGCCGCGGCGCTGGAGGCGCGGGAGGGCGAGCAGGCCGACGCGGCCGAGGTGGTGGAGTCCGCCGAGTGGGCGTGGCGCGAGGCCGAGGACGAGCGGGTGGGGCTGGCCGCGCGGCTGCGATCGCTGGAGGCGCTGGAGCGGGATCACGTCGGGCTGGACGAGCCGGTGCGCGCGGCGCTGGCGGTGCCGGGCGTCGCGGGGACGGTCGCGAGCCTCATCGCGGTCCCGCCCCAGGAAGAGGCGATGGCGCTGGGGCTCCTCGGCGCGGTCCTGAGCTGCGTGGTGGTGCCCGACGTGGCGACGGCCGAGCGGGTCGCGGCGGCGGTCGAGGGGCCGGTGGGGGTCCTCATCGCCGACGCTGATCCAGCTGACGGAGAGCCCGAAGAAGGACTGGCGGCGCGGTTCGGCACCACGCCGCTGGCGCGGCGGGCGCTGGGGCGTCTGCTCGGCGCGGCGGGGGCATGGGACGACCTCCCCGCGGCGTGGTCAGCCTGGCGGGAGAGCGGCGGCAGACAGGTGCGCGTCGGCGCCCCCCCGGCGGTGGTGACGACGGGCGGAGAGGTTCTCCTGGGTGAGCGGGGCGCGGCCGGACGGGCCGCCCTGCAGCGTCGGCGCGACATCGCGGAGCTGCGGACGGCCGTCGAGCAGGCCGCAGAGGCGGTGGCAGATCAGCGGGCGGCCTTCGAAGACGCACGCGAGGAGCTGGCCGAGGCGGACGGCGCGGTGCGGGCAGCGCGCGACGCCCTCGCGGCGGGTGCGCGGCGCCTGGAGGACGCGCGGGGGGCGGTGCGGTTGGCAGAGCGACGGGCCGCGCAGGTCCGCGAGCTGCGCGAGCGCCAGGACCGCGGGATGCGGGTCATCGGCGGAGACCTGGCGCAGGTGGGTCGAGATCTGGAGCAGCTGCAGGTGCAGGGGCGGGAGCTTCGCGCAGCCCTCGACGCGTCGGACGGCCGGGAGGGACGGCTGCGGGGCGGGCTGGAGCTCAGCCGCGAGAAGGTGGAGGAGGCGCGGCGCGTCTTCGAGCAGCACCGGCGAGAGCGGGGCGAGCAGCAGACCGAGCTGGCGCGCCTGATAGAGCGGGCGAGCGCGCTGGAGGGGGTCGTCGCGGAGCGCGCGGCGGCCGTGCCGGCGGCGCAGGCCCGCATCACCGAGGCGGCTGCGGAGATCGCTCGCTCCACCGAGCGCCAGGAGTCGGTCGGGGCTGACATCGCGGCAGCGCAGGCAGAGCTCGAGCGGGTCGGAGCGGAGCAGGCGCAGGTGCGCAAGGCCCTGGAGACCGCCGAGCGAGCGCTGAGCGGGGCCCGGCAGGAGCTGCGGGCGCGCGAGCGGGAGCAGAAGCGGCTGAGCGCTGCGCTGTCCCAGGCGAGAGCGTCGGTGGCGGAGCTCACGGCGGCGGTTGCGCGGATGGACGGGGAGCAGACGCGGCTGGCTCTGACCCTCGAGGAGCGGTACGCGATCGACCTCGGCGAGCTGCGGAGCGCGCTGCAGGCCGCGGGCCACCTGACGCTTCCGCTGGACGCGGGGGTGGAGCTGGAGGGGCTGCCGAAGGGCGCGGCGCCAGAGCAGGAGCTGCTGGCCGATCGAGTGGTGCGTCCCGAGTCGCTCTCCGACCGCGCGACGGTGACGGGCTGGCTCGAGGGGCTGGGGCGGGCGCGGGCGGGCCTGGACAAGCTCCCGCAGGTCAACCTGCTGGCGCTGGAGCAGTACCGCGAGGAGCGCACCGCGTGGGAGCAGATGGACTCCCAGCGCGCAGACGTCGCCGCAGCGGTCGAGGCGCTGCGCGACGGCATCGCCCGCTGCGACGCCCTGAGCAGCGAGCGGTTCATCCGCACGTTCAAGCTGATCGACGGGCACTTCCGCGAGATCTACCCGCGGCTGGTCGGCGGCGGCAGCGCGAACCTGGCGCTGACCGACGAGGGGGACCCGCTGAACGCGGGGGTGCGGCTGCTGGCGCAGCCCCCCGGCAAGCGATTGCAGTCGCTGCGGCTGCTGTCGGGCGGTGAGAAGGCGATGGTGGCGATCGCGCTGCTGTTCGCGCTGTTCCGCGCGCGGCCGACGCCGTTCTGCCTGCTCGACGAGGTGGACGCGCCGCTCGACGAGGCCAACGGCGCGCGCTTCAACGCGGTCCTCCGCGAGATGGCTGCGCTGTCGCAGTTCATCGTGATCACCCACAACAAGAAGACGATGGAGGCGGCGGACACGCTGTATTGCCTGACGGGGAGTGGGATCTCCCGCCTCCTCACCATCCCGGCCGATCTCCTCACCGATCCCTGAGGCCCTGAAATGGAACTCGAGCTGATCATCGGTCTGAGCGCGCTGGTAATGGCGGGGGTGGTGGGCTTCCTGCTGGCGCGCCGCAAGAAGGCGTCCTGGGAGCAGCTCACCGACGAGGCTGACGCCAGCGACGCGCCGGCCACTCCGGTCACCCCGGCGGCCGCACCCACGGCGCCGAAGAGCCCGGCAGACGGGAGCTGGTTCACGACGGGGCTGTCGCGGAGTCGCGAGGCGCTGTCCGCGGGGCTGTCGCGGGCGCTGGGCACTGGAGAGCTGGACAGCGCGGCGCTCAGCGGGCTGGAGGACGTGCTGATCGGCGCAGACGTGGGGGTGCGGGCCGCGGGCCGCATCCTGGAATCGGTCCGCAGGAGGGTGGGGCGACAGACCGACACCGAGGCGCTGAAGGCGGCGCTTCGAGAGGACCTGGTGGAGCGGCTGGGCACCCGCGAGCCGTTGGCAGAGCGCCCGGGTGAGCTGCTGGCGATCCTCGTGGTGGGGGTGAACGGCAGCGGCAAGACCACCACGATCGGCAAGATGGCGGCGCGCTACAAGCGCGCGGGCAAGAAGGTCATCCTCGCGGCGGGAGACACCTTCCGAGCCGGGGCGATCGAGCAGCTGAAGGTGTGGGGCGAGCGCGCCGACGTGCCGGTCGTGGCGCACCGTGACGGGGCGGATCCGGCGGCGGTGATCTTCGACTCGCTGAAGGCCGCTTCAGCGCGCGGAGCCGACGTGGTCATCTGCGATACGGCGGGGCGCCTGCAGGCGAAGAAGCCGCTGATGGAGGAGCTGGGAAAGGTCATGCGGGTGATGGGCAAGGCGGTCCCCGGAGCACCCCACGAGGTGCTGCTCGTGCTCGACGCGACGATCGGCCAGAACGCGCTGTCGCAGGCGAAGACCTTCGGGGAGGTCGTCGGCGTCACCGGGGTGGCGCTCACCAAGCTGGACGGCACCGCCCGTGGGGGCGTGGTGATCGCGGTGAAGGACACGCTGGGACTGCCGGTGAAGCTCGTGGGGCTGGGCGAGGGCGTCGACGACCTGCGAGACTTCGAGCCGCGGCTGTTCGTGGAGGGGTTGCTGGGACCGGCGACCTGAGCGCGCTGAACCACCACCAGCGTCCGTGAAAGCATTCGGGTTATACCCCTGCTTCGCGGAGGCCTCGCCGAGCATGCAGATCCGGATCAGCATTCGAGGACGCCAGTACACCGTCTCCGGTGACTCCTCGAGTGACGACATCCAGGCGGTCGCCGCGGAGCTCGATCAGCGGCTCGAAGAGGTCGCCGCGCGCACGCGGGCGTTCGACGAGTACACCATCGCCCTGCTCACAGCGCTGAACCTCGCCAGCGAGCTGCGGCGGGTCCGCCACGACGTCGTGGGGCGGCTCGCTGAGCTGGAGCGGGAGGTCGAGTCGGTCACCGCGCTGCTGGAGGCGGCGCTGCCGGCGGAGTCCGGCGAGTGAGCGTCGGCATCGGGGCTTCACTCATCCGGCTCGCCGAGGCGCCGTTTCGCTGGCTCCACAGCCTGAGCGCGCGCTGGCAGGATCGCGTCGTCGGCGCCGGGCTGCTGGTGCCCGGCCTGATCGTGCTGGGGGTGGCGCGCTACCTGACGCCGGACCCGTCGGGCATGGAGACCCACCGGCAGCTCGGCCTGGGGCGGTGCACATTCCTGTCGCTGTTCGAGGTCCCGTGCCCGATGTGCGGGATGACCACCACGTTCTCGCTGCTCGCTCACTTCAGGCCGCTCGACGCCCTGGTCAACCAGCCGTTCGGAGTCTGCCTCTTCGCTGTGACGGTCACGGCGGTGGTCATCGGCGGTCTGGATCTCCTGGCGCCCGGCGGGCAGCGGTGGCGGCGCGCCCTCGGAGTCCTTGAGCGCCATGAGATGGCCGCGGCCATGGCGATCCTCGGTGGTATGAGCGCCGGCTGGCTCTACAAGACCGCCCAGGTGACGAATTTTCTTTCCCTGGCGCCTTGACGAACCATGGGTAGTTCCATAAATGGTGTGGGCTGTCGGGGGAACCTGCGGTGCCGCAAAAACGCGGACTTCGCAAACAACCCCAAAACAAGCCTTTCAGAATCTCTTCAGAAAGCCTTTGACAGCCTCTCAGCCCCGGTTAAGATGGGGCGGCCAAAACGGGGGCAAGCGAGTTTTTAGAGGTTGACTCCACTGAGGAGTCGAGAACACCTCGAAAATAATGCTTGCGGCGCTGGAAACGGCGCGATAAACCCCAGCCGAAGTCCCAAGGGCTTCGAGAGATAACTCCTCAGACAGGTGAGAGAAATCTCGCCAGCAGAGGAGCCCTCCTCAAACACCGTGGAAATGTCCTCGGTTGCATCCCTCAATACCTTTCCAGAAGAAATGATGGAGAGTAGGTGAGGGAGGTTGTGAGAAGGGGTTTGAGATGTTCGCATCTCATCCGGGTACCGCGAGATCTTCGTCCAACGTAGGATCTGTGGCCTTCGGTCTTTGAAAAACAGGTAGCAGCTTCTGTTCGATTCATAGAGAGTTTTTATAGGTTCAAACTGGAGAGTTTGATCCTGGCTCAGAGCGAACGCTAGCGGCAAGCTTAACACATGCAAGTCGAGCGATCTCATCGTGGAGTTTCTCTGCGGAGAGGGAGCGGCGGACGGGTGAGTAACACGTGGGTACGTACCCTTTGGTGGGGAATAACTCGGGGAAACCCGGGCTAATACCGCATATGTCCTTCGGGATGAAAGCACAGTTCCATATCGGTTCTGAGCGCCAGAGGAGCGGCCTGCGGCCCATTATTTAATCCTAGTTGGTGGGGTAACGGCCTACCAAGGGTACGATGGGTA
>CAYXGP010000392.1:0-5334 GCA_964464515.1 uncultured Enterobacterales bacterium | reverse complement strand
CAGTTCCCCAAGCAGAAGCTGATCTACGGTCCGCGGCAGATCGAGGCCCGCATCGATCAGACGCCTGAGATCTCCGAACAGATGACGTTGTGGAGCCAGGCCGGCAGCCGGGTCGTTCGCGGCAACCTGCTGGTCATTCCCATCGGCGACTCCCTCATGTACGTCGAGCCGCTGTATCTGCAGGCCGAGTCGAGTCAGCTCCCCGAGCTCAAGCGGGTCATCGTCTCGTACGAGAACCGCATCGCCATGGAGGAGACGCTGGCCGAGAGCCTGGCCGCTGTCTTCTTCGAGGATGTCCAGCGCGACGATCCCGGCAGCGCCATGGCTGGCGGAATGGACGGCGATCCCACGACCGACGACGGCGACGACTGGCGGGCGCTGTCCGGCCGCGCCGCCCAGGTGTTTGCCGACGCTGTCGCCAAGCAGCAGGATGGTGACTGGGCTGGCTACGGCTCCGCTCTGGACGAGCTGTCCGAGATGCTCACGCGGCTTCAGGTGGTCGCGGGTGCAGACTCGTTCGGTGATGACGAGGGCACCGACGCCGCTGATTCACCAGCCGATTCGCTGCCTGAGGGGGCGGTGCCTGAGGGGTTGGTTCCCGCTGGTGAGCCGGTGATCGGGCCCGGAAATAGCAAGGGAAAGCGCCCCGCGCCGGGTCGGTGAGCGTGACCTGGCTCCAGCCGAACGACCCGATCAGTCGCCTTGATCAGGCGTACCGGATCTCCGTACGCTGAAACGCCGGCCGCGCCTGACACCGCACCAGATACGCCTGAATCGGCTCGGTCAGCTTCACCGACGTTCCCGCCAACGCTGTGATCCATACGCCGTAGGCACAGTCCACGAGCGAGAACTCGTCCAGGATCCAGTCACTGTGCTTCAGGTGGGCGTCGAGCCTACGCAGCGGTCCCTTCAGGTCCCGGTGCCCGACCCCCAGAAGGTCCTCGTCGCGCTCGCCGCCGAATTTCCGGGTCAGATATTCGTGGTACCAGACACGGCCGGCCGCCGGCTGCAGGGCCTCGGCTTCGTAGAACAGCCACTGCAGAGCCTTGGCTCGACCGTCCGAGGTCGTCGGCCACAGACGGCCCTCCCGGTCGCCCAGGTAGGACAGGATGGCCCCGGACTCGGTCACGGTCAGGTCGCCGTCGATCAGGGCCGGCACGGTGCCGCGGGGGTTGATCGCCAGATAGGCCGGCTTGCGGTGCTCGCCGCGGCCGAGCTCGATCTTGATGCGTTCGTAGGGAAGCTCGAGCTCTTCGAGGGCCCAACGGATTTTCTGGGGATTGGTGGACCAGTACCAGTAGAGTTTCAGCATGGATGTGTCCGTGTGGGGATGAGTCTGTTCGTTTGTCGTGAGCGGGAGTCGTGATCGGGAATCGTGGGAAGGTTGATCGTGAATCGTGAGCGTGAACCGTGATCGTGATCGGGAGTCGTGGGTAGGTTTCTCGTGGATGTTGGACGTGGGAGGGACCACGGTTCACGAGACACGATCAACGATCCCGATGAACGATTCCCGCTCACGAGACCCGACAGCAGAGACGCCCGCGCGGGCCACGCCTCCTGTCCGTGTACCGATCTCCACCGCCACCCGTTCCGAGTGAGGGCGGCGGCTCCGCCCGGAACACAGACAGGAGGCTCCTTTGACCATCCCGATCTTCCCCCACCACCGGCTCGACGCCTTTCGTGTGTCCCTCAAGCTCGCGGTCCAGGTCCGCAAGCTGTCGGCTCGCATTCCCCGGGGCCATCGGTCCATCGCCGACCAGATGCATCGCTCAGCGGAATCCACGGTTCTTCTCATCGCTGAAGGAGCCAATCGCACGTCGTCTGGTGACAAGCGTCAGCGCTTCAGTCTGGCTCGTGGTGAATGCAGTGAGTGTGCTGCGGCTCTTGAGCTTGCCCTCGCGCTGGGGCTGATTCCCAGTGATGATACCCACCAGGCTCTTGTCCTCGCGGGCCGGGTCGCTGCCATGCTCACTCGTCTGGTCAAGCGGTTTGGTGGGTCGTAGGGCCCAGCGGATTTTCTGGGGGTTTGTGGACCAGTACCAGTAGAGTTTCAGCATTGGTTATTCGGGCCCCCCTGGGAAGATGAGAATGCGCGACCAATTGTAGGTATCTACGATGCGAGGTGTTGAAACAGCGATGTCTGGGTAGCTATCTCCATCGATGTCCCCCACTCCTACGCCGTTGGAGGCAGTGTTTCCATCATCCGAGATGATCTCACCGTCTGCATCTGACAGCGATATTGTACCGCTGAGTGGGCCGAGGAGGACGTAAGTGACACCATTGGTACTTGTGCCCGCGTCGTGAGTTGGAGCCCCCACAAGGACATCGCCGCGTGCGTCACCGTTCAAATCGCCGGCCCCGGCGACAAGGTATCCGGCTTGGTCCATGTACACCTCGCCAACGATATGAGCGGCGGCGCTGCTCATCCCGAGTACACCGGAGAGAGTCCCGTGTACGACCCATGCCTGCCCCGCGTGATCAGACGTCTGATGGGGATCGCCGATTACAATGTCGGCAAGCCCATCACCATCGACATCACCGGACCCGGCGACCGACTCTCCGAGCGATTCGTCACTCGTTTCGGAGCACCACTTTGTTGTAGCCGCGTCATCAGCAGTTCCAGACGATGTGATTGGGCCTTGGAGGAGATAAAAGGCACCGTCCCTGCCGAACTCAGCACACTCTACAGAATTACCACCAGCAACCAGATCGCTGATGCCATCTCCGTTTGTATCTCCCACTTCGGCGATGGTTTCGCCGAGGTAATCGGAGGGCTCTGTTCCCTGTATAATGACGTCAGCCTCTCGCCAGGTTGTCGTTCCGCTCAGCGGGCCCAGAAATATGACGACTGCACCAGACTCCGCGGCGGATGAATCTACAGATGCGCCATACACGCCCATGGCGATTTCGTCATTGCCATCGCTGTTATGATCCCCAATGGTGACGATCGCGTTTCTGTAACCCAGTAGATCGGAGTCATCGGCTCCGCTCACAGTCGCGACTGCGGATTCCACCATTGTATCTGCGCTGAGCGGTCCGCTGAGAAGGTAGACTATACCACCATCATCTATCTTCCCGGAGGGAGCGTCGCGCGCTGCGACCATCAAATCAGTATATCCGTCACCATCTGAATCGACGAAGCCGACGGAGTTTCCAGTCTCTGTATATACACTTGACCCGGACGTATCGACTCCGGTGATGATCACCGCGTCGGACCCCATATCGACATCGCCGCTAATCGGTCCATAGACCAGATAGGCTCCCCCCCGGGGGCTATCGTGAGATTTGGCTCCAGCTAACAAATCATCAGCGCCATCACCATTCACATCCCCCCCGGAAGCAAGTGAGCCGCCGGCATCGACGGGTCCGCTGTGCCCGAGGACACTGAGTAGATAGGGTGCATCACTGGTGTTGACTTCGCCGTTGATGGCACAGGAACCGAGCTGCTCACCGTCACAGTCGTTGTCGATGTTGTCCCCGCAGGCTTCTTCCGCAGCGGGGTTCGCCGTGGATATGGCGTCATCACAATCCGTTCCCCCATGCGCATCGCTGGCGTACCCGTCCCCATCGGCATCGTTATCATCATCCCCCGCACAGTCTTGATCCACCCCGTCATACCAGATCTCAACGGCGTCCGGATGGATTGCGGCGTCGGAGTCATCACAATCCCCGCCGACCGACAGATACCATGACACGGCCGGATCACACAGCGCGATCTCCGTCGCATCGTCTCCAAACCCATCTCCATCGTGATCTTCGTACCAGAGCGTGGCCCCCTCGACCTCGTCCTCGTCGTCCCGCAGCCCGTCACAGTCCTCATCGGCGTTTTCGTCGTCGCAGACCTCCGTGCCCGCAGGACTGATCTCGGGGTCTCCATCGTCACAGTCTCGGTCATTGTCGACATATCCGGAGGGCTGGTCGCAGCTCAGCGCGGAGAAATTATCGCTGCCATATCCGTCCCCATCTTCATCGATCCACCAGTAGAGGTCATCGATCTCGCCGTTGCAGTCGGTGTCGGCCCCGTCGCAGGTATCGCGGACCCCGGGGTGGACCGACCCATCCGAATCGTCGCAGTCTTCATTCGATGAGACGTAGCCGGTAGGCGCCTCGCACGAGATCGATTCAGCGTTCGGGTTTCCGTAGCCGTCTTCGTCGGCGTCCTGGTACCACGACGGGGCGTCGATCGCCTCGCCCTCGTCCAATTCACCGTCGCAGTCGTCGTCGGCCTGGTTGCAGCGCTCGTCGGCCCCGGGGTAGGCGTTGGCGTTGGCGTCGTCACAGTCCGTGCTATCGGCGACCTGGCCGGACGCGGGCTCGCACGCGATCACTGTATTGGTTCCGCCGTACCCGTCGCCGTCGGCGTCGACGAACCAGCTCAGCGTGCCGACGCTCGGGTCTGTGTCGTCACAATCGTCGGGTCGGGCGACCCCATCCCCGTCGAGGTCCATTCGATCGGAGAGGTCGGTCTCGGTGATGAAGATACACCCCATCCAGAGCCAGGCCCACATCATGTCCTCCTGATCTGATCCGGTCCCGCTGGCCCCGCTGGGCCTGCGGCCTCTACTGGCACTTCATGAACGCGGCGAAGCACTGAATCGTCTTGCTCTGCCCTGAAGCGAGCGTGATGCTCCCGGCCGCGGAGTCGGTGTCTCGCCCCGGGAACCGGGCCATGATCTTGTAGGTCCCGGCGGGCACCTCACCCGCGTGGTGCTGTTTTCCGTCGGTGCCGATAAGGCTGACGTGCTCGGCGTCTCCGGAGAACGAGACGCGGGCCGGGGCGGTGGGCTTCGGCGGCGGAGCTTCGGGCGGCTCGGGCGCGGCGGCTGGAGCGGGCTCGGGTGTCGAGACTGTGGGAGTCGGCGCGACGGCGGGTGTCGGCGTCCTGGTGACGACGGGCGTGGCGCGGACCTCACGGCGTTCGCGACGGGAGTCTGAGCGGTCGCGCCGCCGGGTGGTCTTGATATCGGCCGGCCTGGACTCCGCGGACTCGGCCGGGACGGTAACAGGTTCGGCGGGCGTCGAGGGGGAGTCGGCTTCGGCGGGGGCGTCGACTGTGGCCGGTGCTGCGGCTGGGGCAGTGGCGGCCGGCGTCGCGGGTGTGACGGTCTGGGGGTCGCCCTTGAGCAAGGTGCGCCCGAGGGCGGCGCCGATCAGGGCCAGCAAGACGATCGCGCTGATCTTGGCGATGGGTCGCTGGCGGGGCGCTTCGGCCGGGGGGGCGACCTCGGTGGGCGGGGAGGGGACGGCGTCGCTCTCGGTGGGGAGCGCGCTGTCGAGCTGGGGGCTGTCGAGCTCGGGCTCGACGTCGGTGTAGAACGTGCCGTCCGACTCGGC
>CAYXGP010000391.1:0-5349 GCA_964464515.1 uncultured Enterobacterales bacterium | reverse complement strand
GTTCGCGCCTGCGCCTGGTACCAGCCACGGACCACGCCGACGCATACTCGGTGGAGCTCCGGTCGTTTCCCGTAGTGCAAGTCATGTGCTTCGACGAGCTCAGCGAGCTCCCGGTTCTGTCTGAAGTTCCCCATGTCCAGCTCCTTGCCCACGGCCCATCAGCGCTATCCTCGCATGCCGGTTCTGTCGTCGCGCCGGCACGCAGACTCACCGAAGGCCTCCCGGAGCGCCTGGACCGCCGCTCGCCGCTCCCGTCGACCCAGCGAGCGCTCCCCCGTCAGGTAGCGGTCGATCTCCTCGGCGAGGTCCGGTGGCAGCGTGTCGCGGACCGCTCCTATGCGCGTGAGGAGCACCTGCCGGTCCCCCACGGCGTCCACCGCGCGGAACACGTCCACCTCGTCGGCCGGCACCCGCACGATGCCCATGCGCTTCTCCTGGGCGAGGCCAGCCCGGCGCTCGAGGTTGCGCGCGGCCGTGCGCACCGCGTTGTAGGCCACGCCCGCGATGTGCTTGGGGACAGTGGCAACGGTGGGGTCGTGCCGGCGTTGGAGGGTGCGGAGGATGTCGAGCCAGGCCTCCTGCTCGATGTCGTCGGCGGAGATGGCCGGGGTCGCACGGCGGGCAGCGTAGACGGAGACGATGCGGCGGGCCTCGGGGTCCTGGCAGCCGGAGCGGATGGCCTCGGCGCGAGCGTCGGCCGCGACCTGTGCGTCCTCGTTCATGCCGGCTCCGGCAGGAGCACGACGGTGGGGTCGTCGCCGGCATCGTCGACCGTGAGCCAGAGGTCGGCGGGCATGACCTCCGCGAGCGACCGGGCCGCCTCGACCGGTCCGGCGGCCAGGAGGCGGTCGGCCATCTCGTCCATCGCTGCGCGGAGCTCGGGCTCTGTGCCGTCGAAGAGGGCGGGGCGTCCAGCGACGTGCCAGAGGGCCAGTCGCTCGGTGAGGTCCAGGGCAGCGGCGCAGGCCTCACAGAGGGCTTCCTCGACCTGTTGGGCGGGCGTGAGCTCCGACCACGGGTCGGGCGGAGAAGGGGCGGATGCGGCAGTCGACATGCAGGTCCTCGGGGAGCGTGGGAAGGACCGGACATCGCCGGTCCCACAGACCACGTCTCCGCTGGGATCTGCATGCGGAAGTCGTTTTCGCTGACCTCACCGACCGCGGTGGGTTGCGGTCAATGGCCAGCCGGGGCACTTTGAAGGGGCGACAGCAAAGTGAGTGGCGTGAACGCTTCGCAGTTCACCTTCGAGGGCTTCGATGCCGTGGCGGCGCGCATTCGCGCGGCTGCGGGCGGAGCCGCGTACCTCGTGGTCCAGGACCGGACCGTGCGCGGGAAGGACGTGCGCCTTGGGCGGCACGACCTGGCGGACGACGGGGACGAAGCGGCCGGAGCGGCGGTCGACTGGCTGGCCGAGCTCGCCCGGCGGAACACGGTGGGCGAGCCCTGGGGGCGGTTCCGCGTGAAGGTCTACGGGCCGAAGGGGCTGCGGCTGGTGGACAGCGGGCAATTCGTGTGTCGGAACCGCGGGGTGGCCCCCGAGGAGGGTGAGCGGGCAGTCATCCTGCGGTTTGCGGAGCGTCTTCGGGCGTCGGGAGACCGGGTGGATCTGCTTGTGGCGACCGTGCTGGAGGAGCGGGTGGCGTGTTGAACAAGTGGCCGAGCGGCAGGATTCGTCGTCATCGACAAGCCCGACGAAGACGCCGCCTGATGGGGCGTCCGCCCAACCCCGTCAACGTGATCCTCCGCACCGACGCAGTGCGCGAGCGCGTGGACCGCAGCCGCCACACCCACCGCGCGGTCGCACAGATGCTCGGCGTGTCGTCCGGGAACTGGTCGGCCATCGTCCATCGCCGCCGCGCGCTCACCCCCGACTTGCAGGCCCGCCTCCTGGCCTGCCCCATCTTCTGGCGCTCCGCCCTCGGGACCCTCTGGGAGCGCGTGGAGCGAGGTGCACGATGAAGTCCGCCCGTGCCCAGCCCCGCCTCCGTCCCGATGTCAAGCCACGCCCGGAGGCCGCTATCTGAGTCAACTTCAAGGTGCCCGTGACCCGCGTGGGCTTCGGCCCCTTCTCCTTCGACCCTGTCGAGCAGCTCATCGGTGCGCCGCTCTTTGGTGACGCGCCGGTGCGCGGGCCGGAGACGACGCTCAGCCTGGACTGGATGGCATGGGTGGCGCAGGAGTAGGTGCGGCTGCGGCCGGCGATGCGGGCGAGCCTTCCGCTGGTGGGGCTGGGGGAGATGGGGGTGGAAGCGGGGTGAGTTCCAGCCCCTGGAGGCGTTGATACGCCGCGAACCAAAGCAGCCTGGCTACCGGTCCCGATCGTGTGGGTCCGACTTCTGGACTTCGGCAACCGCTGCAGTGATTGCGGCCTGGGGATCAGGCCCGAGAAGACTCACCGGCCATGCCACGGAGCAGCTCCAGCTCCCACCATGAGGGCCTGCGTGAATGTCCCATTGGCAGTGGACCTGGACCCAGTCTCCGGCATCGATTTGGTCCGCACCGTCACACCGGGGGATCCACTCCGTGCCCTCGCTGAGCTTCTCATACTCTTCGTCGTCTACCTCTTCGACGGACACCCAAGGCCACCCCTCCTCGTAGCTCTCGGTCGAGAGCACGTCGTGTCCGACGTAGAGCGTGTGCTCGCATGGCCACAGCTCGAGCTCACCGAAGTCATCAACGAATGCGATCGAAGACCCGCAGACCGGACAGTAGGCCGTGTTACTTCCGACCAAACCGCCGACCGTGCCGATCTTCTCACCAAGCGCAACTTCTGGCATGTGCATCTCCGCCTCCCGAGTGATGTATCGTGCCGTTCATGGCACTGCCCGCGCCCCAGTGCGGGGGCGTGGCAGAATGCTGTTCCCAACAGCGCTGGCTCGGCCGCACATTCGGATTCGAGAGGCGGGTCGGGCCAGCCTGACCCCAGCTTCGACGGGACCCTCAGAATGACCGCGCGCTTGCCACAATCGGAGTCTCTCCTTCCGCTGGCAGTCGAGGCCGTCGAGGCCCTTGACGTCGATGGGCACGAGCTGCTGGTGGAGGCATTGCTTCGGCGGGGGTTTCTCGCCGCGCTTCAGGACGGGAACGCGTTTCTTGCGCCCGGCTCACATCCAGATGACGTCGAGGTTCTCGGGCAGTGCCTCGACCTCCGGCCCGGGCGGGACAAGCGTGGCTCTCAGGCGCGCGGCAAGCTGAGTACGGGCCGCTGGTTGTCGCCGCGTTCAGGCGAGAGCTTCCACGAGGCCGCCCTGCGGGTGATCGCAGTTCCGGAGTCAACCGGGTTCACCAATGGTGGATTCGAGCCTCGAAGAGGCGGTTGGCCGCGCTGGGGCAACTACCGATCGTGGAGTTGGGGCACGTCAGTGCCGGTCTGCAGCTCGACCGGGGGAGGCTCGCTGGACGTCGGCGTAGCTCTCCTTGTGAAAGCACTTCCTCTTCTCGGCTGCTCCACAGCGTTTTCGTGCGACGGCCATGGAACAGGAGCCGCCAAAGTGCGGCTCCGAACGCCCTGGGACGCTGCGTGGCTTCGGGCTTACCTGGACGAGTCGGGAGTTCTGTCGCAGGTGGACGCCACGATCTGGGACGTTGGCGCTGAGGAGCCCGTAGTGCGGATCGTCCCACTGGAATCTCCACGGGAGTTGTTGGAGGACGTCCAACGAGTCGCCCGTTGCGCTCTCGACTTCCACCAAGCACAGGTGATCCGGCAAGCGCGGCTACAGGCCCTCACCAAGGTCGCTGCTCGGGGCTGCTCCACTCAAGAGTGGAGAAGGCTGGCCCGCGCTGCTCTTCGCGCGCAGGAGGACGCGATCAAGGCCCCCCGACCAGACCGATGGAGACACCAGCCCTCGGTGCGCCTACCCGCCCGAGGGGACGGCAACAGTCAGAGCTGACCCGACAGGCATGAAGTCCATGGCACTGTCTCCGTGTGCGACGCAGCGAGTGGCCTTCCCGCCAGGAGTGGGCGCCACCGTGGCGCTCAGTCAGTTCGGCGGGCTCGGCTTCGCCAACCAGGACGGCGTGCTGGTGCTCACCGTGCCGTGGGGCAGGGGCACCTGGCTGCGCGAGAAGCTCGGTGGCGCGCTCGTGCGCGGGCCGGAGGAGGCGCTCAGCCTGGATGGGACGGCGCGGGTGGCCCAGGCCTGGGTGCGACTGCTGCCGGGGATGCGGGCGAGCGTTCCGAAGGGGTAGAGAGGAGACGGGGGTGGCAACCGGCAAGGGCACCCGTCCGACGAGGCCAGCATGGGCGCGAGAGTTAGGAACCCGAGCCGCTTGACCGGCTCCAGAAGCTGGCTTGGAGTTCGCCTATGCCCCTTGACCTCTCCGACACGCTGGTGGTCGGGATCTCCTCGTCAGCACTCTTCGATCTCGAGGAAGCCGACAGGGTCTTCCGCGAAGAAGGCATGGCTGCGTACCGTCGGCACATGCTTGAAACGGAGAAGCAACTGCTGGAGCCAGGCACGGCCTTCCCGCTGGCCCGCTCCCTACTGGCCCTCGACCGGTTCTCCGGTGAAGGCGAGGCCCCAATGACCGAGGTGGTCGTGATGTCTCGGAACAGCCCCGAGACGGGAGTTCGGATCATGAACTCCGTTCGCGCTCACCAGCTCGGGATCTCGCGGTTCGCGTTCACTGGTGGGGAGCCACTGGCCGGCTTCGTCGAGGCGTTCCAGCTCGACCTGTTCCTCAGCACCAACGAACACGACGTTCAAGCGGTAGTCGACATGCATGCGTGCGCCGCTGCCCAGCTCCACCCACCGCCGA
This sequence comes from uncultured Enterobacterales bacterium, assembly GCA_964464515.1. Taxonomy (GTDB): domain Bacteria; phylum Myxococcota_A; class UBA796; order UBA796; family UBA2385; genus CAYXGP01. The sequence goes on along the minus strand of CAYXGP010000391.1, from coordinate 591 downwards.
AGGGAGCGGCTGCGCCGCCCAACAACCAGCTTCGGATCGCGTTCGACGCCGACGCTGTGCTCTTCGCGGAGGACAGCGAAGTCATCTACAAGAAGGATGGTCTCCAGGCCTTCCACAACAACGAGGAGAAGGAGAAGGACGTGCCGATGCCCGATGGGCCATTTGCAGCCTTCCTTCGGAAGCTGGCGAAGCTCCAGGACCGGCTGCCCTCTCCCGTCGAGTATTCGGACGTCCGGCTCGCCATCGTCACCGCCCGCAATGCGCCCGCCGAAACCCGCGTCATCACGACGTTGCGAGCCTGGGATGTCTACGTCGACGCCGCGTTCTTCCTGGGTGGCCTCCCGAAGCAGAGGGTTCTCGCGGCCCTTCGGCCCCACATCTTCTTCGACGACCAGAAGGTCCACACCCTCCCGGCCTCGGTGGCGGTTCCTGCTGGCCACGTTCCGTACCCCAGCGACTCGCCTCTCGCGGGCGAGCAAGGGAAGACGGAGGCCTCCGAACCGATGAACGATGCCGTCCCGGTGAACCGATCACCGGCCCCCCCCCGGGGGGCGGGTGGGGCGGGAATTAACAGGGCGCCCCACGCCCGCC